>DAIDHC010000110.1 GCA_027452065.1 Bryobacterales bacterium | reverse complement strand
GTGCGGCAACTTCGGCGCCGCCTTCAGTTCCGCCATGCCGCGGATCACCGTCCCCCGTGACAAACCGCTGGCGCGGGCTGCGATGCTCACACCGCCGAAGCCGAGGGCCGTCGCTTCGGCAGCGGCGACCAGTCGTCGCGTTCATCCAGCACACCAGCGAGAGTCTCAAACACGCGGGCCAGCGGCCCGGCTTCCGGCATCAAGGACAGTGTAGAACATTTCTGCCATTAACCGTTCTATTTATTTCGTGACTGATCCTTAGTGCATCGCCGCCGGTCCGCCGCGCGCCTTCTTCATCACAAACGCCAGGGGAGCCATCGCCGCGCAGGCAATGGCGAAGATGTAAATCGTGTCGATGTAGGACAGCACGGCCGCCTGGCGCTGCATCATCGCGTACACCTGTCCGTAAGCCCGCGCCGTCGCTCCGGCCACGCCGCCGCCCGCCGGCCCAAAAACATGGCCCAGCCCCTCCACCGCCCGGCGGAACGCCGGATCGTAGTTCGACGTCCGGGACGAAAGCACCGTCTGGTGGAACTGCGACCGGCGCGCCAGCAGCGTCGTCACCGTCGAAATGCCGATGCTCCCTCCCACGTTCCGCGCCAGGTTTGTGAGCGCCGACACGCTGTTGTTCTTACTCTGCGGCACTCCCGTATAGGACAGCGTGTTGATGGGCACAAACAGGAACGCGATTCCGATCGATTGGTATACCCGCATCAGCGCCGCTGTCCGGAAATCCATCTCGAGGTTGAGCCCGGTCATATAAAACAGCGCCGCCGAACTGGCCACGAATCCGAACGCCGCCAGCCACCGCGCGTCCATCTTTGCCACCAGCGTTCCCACCAGCGGCATCAGCAGCATGATTGTGAACCCGCCCGGCGACAGCGTCATGCCCGCGCTCAGCGCCGTGTAGCCCATCAGCGTCTGAAGCAGTTGCGGAATCAGCACCGTCGAGCCGTAGAGCGTGAACCCCACCATGAACATCATCATGAACGCCACCGCGAACGTGCGGTTGGCGAACAGCCGCACATCCACGATCGGATGGTCCTGAAAATACTCCCAGACGATCGCCCCGATAATGCCCACCACCGTCAGCACCGCGAACACGTTGATGAAGTCCGAGGAGAACCAGTCCTCGCGCTCGCCCTTGTCCAGAATCACCTGCAGCGAGCCCAGTCCCACCGCGATCAGCCCCAGTCCGGTCCAGTCGACGCTCAGGATCTTCCTCCGTTCCTCGGCCAGATACGGCGGATCCTCAACCAGGCGCGAGGTGAAAAACAGCGAGATCAGCGCCACGGGGACGTTGATGAAAAAGATCCAGCGCCAACTGTAGTTGTCGGTGATGTAGCCGCCGAGCGTCGGCCCGATCGCCGGCGCCAGCACAACGGCGAGTCCGTACACCGCGAAGGCCAGCCCTCTCTTGCGCGGCTCGAAGGTGTCGGCCAGAATCGCCTGCTCGCTCGGCGCCAACCCTCCGCCCCCGGCGCCCTGCACCACGCGGAAAAAAATCAGCGAGCCCAGCGTTGGCGCCAGCCCGCACAACAGCGAGCTGATACCGAACAGCATCACGCACATCATGTAGAACCGCTTCCGCCCCATGCGCGTCGCCAGCCACGCGCTGATCGGCAGCACGATCGCGTTCGACACCAGGTACGACGTCAGCACCCACGTGCTCTCGTCCTGGCCCGCCGACAAGTTCCCGGCGATGTGCGGGAGCGCGACATTGGCGATGCTGGTGTCCAGCACCTCCATGAACGTGGCCATCGTCACGGTCAGCGCGATCGCCCACACGTTGTGCCGCGGTTTCCAGGGTGTGGACACACTGCTCATAGCCGTTTCTCCCGTTCGTTCCGGTGCACCGCCGCTAGTTGTTCAGATAGACCTTCGGGTCCACCGACATGCCCGGCCTCAGCCGATGCTCGCTGTTCTGCCCCGGGTCCAGGTCGATCCGAACCGGGATCCGCTGCACCACCTTCACATAATTCCCGGTGGCGTTTTCCGGCGGCAACAGGCTGAACCGCGCTCCACTCGCTCCCCCGATCCCGGTCACCTTCCCCGTGTACTCGCGCCCATAGGCATCGACGGAAAACTTCACCCGCTGCCCCACCTTCATGTGCCGGAGCTGGGTCTCCTTGAAATTCGCCGTGATCCAGACGTCGTCCAGCGGCACGATGGCCAGCAACTGCTGGCCCGGCGAAACGTTCTGCCCCACCTCCACCGTCTTTTTGCCCACCACGCCGCTCACCGGAGCCGTAATTGTCGCGTAGCTCAGGTTCAGCCTCGCCTGGTCGAGCGCCGCCTTCTTCTGCAGCAGCTTCGCCTCGGACGACTTCGCCCGCGCCTGGCTCACCGCCACCTGCTTGGGCCCGGTCATCGCCGACTGGATGGAGGCTTCTGCCTGCGCGATCCGCGCCTGCGACTGCTGGATCGTCGCCTGCGCCACCGTCACGTTCTGCTGCGCCTCGCTCACCGACGCCCGGCGCGAGGCCAGAGTCGCCTTCGCCGCCGCCGCCGTCTGCACCGCCTGGTCGAATTCCTGCCGCGAGATTTCTTCCTTGCTCACCAATTGCCGGTACCGCTCCACGTCGTCGGACGCTTTCTTGTAATTCGCCTCCGCCTCGTTGACCTGCGCCTCGGCCGACTCGAGCCGCGACTTGTAGGCGTTCAACTGACGCTCGGAGGAAAGCAGTGCCGCCTCCGCGTCCGCTTTGGTCGATTGCGCCGTCTGGAGCGTGCTCGCCGTGGTCATCGAGGTGATCGGCACATCGGTCTGCGAGCTGAGCACCGCCGCCTCGGCATCAGCCACTTCCGCCTCCGCCTGCGCCACCGCCACTTCGAAATCGCGCGGGTCGATCTTCACGAGCACGTCGCCGGCGTTCACGTACTGCTGGTCCTCCACCATCACCTGCAGCACCTGGCCGCCGATGCGCGCGCTGATCGCGTTCACGTGCCCGTCCACCTGAGCGTCGTCCGTCGATTCGTACGAGCTCATGTACGACCACAGAAAATATCCGCCCACCGCCAGGATCAACAGCACAACAGGCACGATCACCCGCGCCCGGTTCCGCCGGGCCGGCACCGTTCCGCGCTCCACCGGCCCCTCGGTATTCGTCGTTTCCTGCACACTCGTCTCCGGCATATCACTTCACCTCGATGTACTTCTTGATGCCCTGCTCGGTCATTCCCAATGCCCGCGCCACCGCCGCCTTGGCCGCGTTGTGCGCATACAGTGCCGCAATCAGACTGTCATTGGCGTTCGCCACCGACTGCTGCGCCTGCACCACTTCGATGTTGTCCGCCACGCCGGCCGAAAACCGGTCCCGCGCCTGCTCCAGCGTCTGGTCGGCCAGATCCAGGTTCGTCCGCGCCGCCGCCACCAGGTCCGCCGCCGTCTTCACGTCCAGCAGCGCCGACCGCACCTGGTAGTCGATCTGCCCTCCCAGGTCCGCCAATTCGTCGCTGCGCTGCTTCAGCGTCGCCCGCGCCTGTTCCTCGTCGCTGTGGATTCGTCCACCGTCGAAGATGTTGAAGTTCACCGCGCCGGAAACCTCGAACACTCCGTGCGAATCGTTCATCGCCGGCCCGTTGGCTCCGTAAAATCCGTTCAGCGCCACCGTCGGATACCACTGCCCGTGCGCCGCCTTCACCGCCTCTTCGGCCGCCGCCACCTGGCGCCGCGCGCTCTGGTAGTCCGGCCGCTGCCGGTAGGCCAGCCTCACCGCCGCCTCCGGCTCGATCGCCTCCATCGGCGTAAACGGCACGTCCTGGGCCAGTTCGAACACCTGTCCCGCGGGCAGCCCGATCACCCGGGCCAACCCCAGCTTGTCTTTGTCCAACTGGTTCCGCTGCGCCAGCACTTTCTGCTGGTCCTGCTTCAGTTCCACCGCCGCCCGCAGCACATCAATCGCCGGCGAGGTCCCCGCGCTCTTGCGGTCCACCGCCCGGTCGTACAACGCCTGCGCCGTCTTTTCCTGCACGTCGAGTGACCGCAGCCGGGAGGCGTCCGCGATCAGCAGCAGGTACCCGTTCACCACCCCCTGCACTACCAGATCCCGCGCGTCGTTCACAGATAGCGCCGCCGCCTGCTCGCTCTCCTTGGCCGACTTCAGCGTCTTCCATTGGTTGTAATTGAAGATGGTCGCCGAAACGCTGGCCCGCGCGTCGGTGTAATGGAACGGCCCGACAATCGCCGGAATGCCGCTGAAGCCGGGAATCGGAGGAAAGTTAAAACTGAAGCCCAGCGTCCTTAGGTTCAACTGTTCCTCGGTCTCGCTGAACGACGCGGTAATCTGCGGCCTCAGCGCCGCCAGCGCCCGCAGCCTCTGCGCCCGGGAAGCCCGGCTGTCGGAGTCCCGCAGCAACAGGCCCAGGTTCGACTTCAGCCCCCGCTGGATGGCGTCTTCCAGGGTTAACGATAGTGCCGTACTGGAGGCCGTTCCCGACGGAACGCTCCCCTGGAACGAACTGCTCTGCTGCGCCCAAGCCTGCGCCGCCGCCCCGGCCGCCACCATCGCCAGCACCGTCCACCGCTTCGTCCTGTGCTTGTCTGGTCTCACGCTCGTTCCCTTCCCCGCCCGATGCCCACCCCGCCACGGCTCTGTCGCTGTCCCAAAACCTTCCTTCATTACCTTAGGATAGATGTAGTCAGCGGCCATGAGGCTGCAGCTAGAATTGATGGATTGATATTTGTTGGATATCAAGCCATACGCGCTGCATATTACAGATCCATCAGCCCGCGGCCACCAGCGCCCGGGCGACAATCAACGCCTTCTCCCACCCGGGCAGACTCACGCGCCGCTCCAGCACCCGGTAGTCCGACGCCTCGATCCGATCGAGCAGGCGCCGGTAAATCTCCATAAGCGCCCACAGCGCCCGCCTGCTGCGCCGGTTTACCATTTCCAGCAGCGGCCGCGATTCCTCATAGTACCGCCGCGCCCGCTCCCTCTCGAACCGCATCAGCTCGCGGAAATTCGCCGAATCCTCCAGCCGTTCCACCCCGAACCGCAGCCGGTCTTCTTCCGGCAGATATACTCGCCCGTTGGCTGCATCCTCGCCAACGTCGCGAAGAATGTTGGTCAGTTGAAACGCGATGCCGCAGCGCTCGGCCAGCCGCAATGCCTCATCGGTTTCGAATCCGAAAATGTGCACCGTCGTCATGCCAACGACGCTCGCCACGCGGTAGCAGTATTCGTACAGCTCGTCGAAGGTCCGGATCCGCCGCGGCTCCAGGTCGCTCCGCACTCCCTCGATCATGTCGAAGAAATACCGTGCCGGAATCCCGTACCGCCGCACCGTATCGTAAAACGCCGGCCAGACCGGATGATCGCTGAAACGGCCCTCCAGCGCCTCGGCCAACTGCTGTCGCCACTTGTCCATCGCCGCCGCCGTCGCCCCCGGCTCATCGCTCAGATCGTCGCAGTAACGCATAAATGCGTACACGGCGCACATGGCGGCGCGGCGCTCGGCGTCCAGCAGGAGAAACGAGTAATAGAAATTGCGCGCCCGGCTCCGTGCCACCTTCCGGCAGTAGGCGTACGAATCGGCCAGCGACACCGTCATGCCACGCGCCGCGAGGCGATGCGCACAAAGCTCGATGCCAGCAGTCCGACGCGCTCCAGCTTCGAGATC
The DNA here is from genome assembly GCA_027452065.1 of Bryobacterales bacterium. Lineage (GTDB taxonomy): Bacteria > Acidobacteriota > Terriglobia > Bryobacterales > Bryobacteraceae > JAJYKC01. The sequence continues at coordinate 121,196 of DAIDHC010000110.1, read as the reverse complement.
GCCGGCCGCCGGGCCAGTACGTTGTAGTCCTGCCGCTCGATCTTCTCGAGCACCTTCATCCCGCCGCGGCTGAACAACTCCAGGTCGAACGCCAGCCGTCCATCGACGGTCCCCACCAGCGGCAATCCCTGCTCGAACAGACGCCGCGCCACCCCCACCGCTTCCCGCATCGCCCGGCGGAACCCGTCGTTGAATCGCAGCGCGGTCAACTCTTCGACGCTATAGCCGTGCCGCCGCAGCACCTCGAGCGGCAGATATACCCGCCCCTTGTCCAGATCCACCGCCACGTCCTGCCAGAAATTGGCCAACTGCAGCGCGGTGCACGTCGCATCCGACAACCGGTCCCGCTCGTCGTCCGCGTAGCCGCACAGCCGCAGCACCAGGCGGCCCACCGGGTTCGCCGAATACCGGCAGTAGCCCAGCACATCCTCCCAGCTTTCGTAGCGCTGCACGGTCTGGTCCTGCACAAACGCGCGGATCAGATCGGCGAACGGCTCCTTCGGCAGCCCGTGCCGCTTCACAGTCCCTTCGAGCGCCACAAACACCGGATGCTCCGTCTGGCCCGCGTACATCATCTCCAGTCCCTGCCGCCACCATTCGAGCAGCCGCAGGCTCTCGGCCGCGTTGCCCATTTCGTCACCCAGGTCGTCGGCCCAGCGGCAAAACGCGTACACGTTGTAGAAATCCTGATGCAGCCGCTTGGGCAGCAGAGCGCTCGCCACGTGGAAGTTTTCGTAGTGGTTGGTCGCCAGCCAGCGGGTGTAGCCGAGGGACTCTTCCGCCGTCCATCGCCTCTCCATCCACTCGGCGGAGCGCACAAAGTCCTTGGGCGCCGGGTATGTTCTCGGAAAGGTCACGGCTCAGGGAATGATCGCGGTCTTCATGTGGCCGTTGTGGCTCATCAGGTGCTGGAACACCTGCAGGATCTGATCGAGCGGCGCCTCCCGGTTCACGAAATCCCGCGCCGTCACTTCCTGCCGCCCCACAATCTCCAGCGCCTTGCGGATGTGCGACGGCGTGTGGTGGAAGCTCGCCGTGCAGGTCAGCTCCGAGTAGTGCATCAGCGACGTATCGAGCGACACGGTCGTGTCGGCCGGGCATCCCCCGAAGAAATTCACCTTCCCGCCCCGCCGCAGCAGCCGCACCGCCGTCTCCCAGGCCTCCGGCCGCCCCACGGCCTCAATCACCACGTCGGCTCCGTAGCCCCCGGTCAGATCCCGCACCTGGTCCTCGATCACCGCATTATCGTCGGCCGCCAGGATCCGCTCGTCGGCCCCCATCAACCGCGCATTGTTCAACTGCGAGCTTCGCCGCCCGATGGCGATCACCCTGGTGCCGTAAACCTTGGCCAGCCGCACGAACATCAGCCCGATCGGTCCCAACCCCATCACCACCACATTGTCCCCGGCCCTCACACCCGTCTCGTCCAGGCCCCGCAATACGCAGGCCAGCGGCTCGGCCAGCGCCGCGTCCTGATACGAGGCACTATCCGGAATCCGGTACGTGTTCCGCTCCACGATTCGCGCCGGCACCCTCAGGAATTCCGCGTATGCGCCGTTGTTGAACAGCAGATCCTCGCACAGGTTCTCGCTCTGCCGCCGGCAGAAGAAGCAAACTCCGCACGGCGCCGAATTCGCCGCCACCACGCGATCGCCCAACGCGAACCGGTTCGGCCCGCTCCCCATCGCCACTACATCCCCCGCCATCTCGTGCCCGAACAGCGCCGGCGGGACGATCATCCGCGCATGATAGCCCCGCCGGAACACCTTCACGTCCGTTCCGCAGGTCAACGCGGTCCGCACCCGCACCAGGATGTCTCCCGGCGCCAGGTCCGGCACCGCGACCTCTTCGATCCTCAGATCTTCTCTGCCGTACAGTACGGCAGCCTTCATCTTAGTCAAGCCCGCCACCTCTGAGGCTGCACCATGATTTTCAGGCTTCCCTCGGCGGGATGCAACGCCCGATCGATCGCGGCGCCGATCTCATCCAGCGGAAAGCTATCCGAAATCAACTCCTCCACCGGCAGGCGCCCGCTGAAAACCAGCTCCGCCGACTCCCGCTGCAGATCCACCGAAGCGCTGTAGGAACCCAGAATCGCCCGCTCGCCCACACAAATATCGGCCCCGGAAAATTCCACGCGCTCCTGATGAGAGGTCTGCGCAAACAGCAGCACTTTCGCCCCCGGCCGAGTCGTGTCCACCGCCTGCGCCGCAATCCCCGGCGCCGACGCCGCCACAATAGCCGCGTCCGCTCCACGCCCCCGGGTCAGATCCCCAATGTGCTCGGCCAGCCTCGCCTCGCCCGGATGGTAGGCAGCCTCCGCTCCGAACTTCACCGCCAGCACGCGCCGCTGCTCCATCGCGTCGGTGGCCACCACCTTCGCCCCCGCCCGCTTGGCCAGCATCGTAAAGATCAGCCCGATCGGACCCTGCCCCAGCACCGCCACGACGTCGCCCGGACCCGGCCCGATCATCGCGATCGCCTTCACGCAGGTGTTCACTGGCTCCACAAACGAGGCGCGCTCGAAAGGAACCCCGGCCGGGATCTTCTCAATCCCGCGCCGCACAATCCAATCCATCACCCGCACGTACTGGGCGAACCCGCCGCCGGCCGGCTCGAAGCCCGCCGTCACGCCGACGCGCTTGTAGACCGGGCACTGCGCGTACAACCGCCGCGCGCAGTAAAAGCACTGCATGCACGGGATGTGGTGAAACACCACCACGCGGTCTCCCGGCTCGTACTGCTTCACCCCGGTCCCCACCGCCGCCACCACGCCCGCCGTCTCGTGTCCGAACACCCGCGGCGGCGCCAGCAGATCGTACTCGATCTTTTTCAAGTCCGTGTGGCAGATCCCACAGCTCTCCACCCGGATCAACACCTCGCCCGGGCCGATCTCCGGCGTCGGTATCGTCTCCACCGACACCCGCCGGTGCCCGAGATACACCGCCGCCCGCATGGTCTGCGGCACCGCGCCGCCGCCCGCTTCGCTCTCCTGGCTCACCGCGCCGGCCGCCATACCCGGGCCGCCGGCACTCTTAAAATCGGCAATCGGCAAGAAAGTCTCCCAGCACCCGCGAGGCACGTCGGCAAGTCCGGTCGAATCGCACCAGCGCAGGCAGCACAGTCAGCGGCCGCCCCAGCGCCGCCCGCGCGATCCGCGCCCGCGAGAATCGTCCCGCCTCGTCCCGGTATAAATTGAAATCCAGTGGCATGTTCTCAGTAGCGCCGTCCGTTACCACACGAACGCAGTAAAAGCGCACCCCAACCTCGGCGGCGAACGCCGCCACGGCCTCAGCCTCCATCTCTACCACGCGCGCCCGTGTTGCCGATAGCGCTGCCTTTCCCTCCGCAGTCCCCACCACCCGGTCCACGGAAACCAGTTCTCCCGTTTGATGCGCCGCCCGGCACTCGGGAATCTGAGTTGCCCGGCCATTTACCCCCGTCACTACTAGGATATCGCCAACTGCCAGTGACGCGTCGAGGGATCCGCAGTACCCGGTGCTCACCAGAGCCGGCCCGGACTCCCCGGACACCGCCGCCTCCGCCGCCCGCCGCGCCAGCCGCGGCCCCGGTCCATCGGCCGCCAGCACTACCTTTTGCCCCCGCAACTCCCCGCTGGCCGCGTATTCGATGCCCCGCTCCAGGCGCCGAAGCTTTTCGAGCTTCCGCGCCAGCGCCTCCAACTCGCCTTTCTCGGCGGCCACAAAACAAATCGCTCCCACGCCTTTCCCGGTCCTTTTCAACTCCCGGGCGCATATCCGTTGGCTCGAAACCACTCGACCGCGCGCCCCAGCGCATCCACCGCCCCGCCCGGCGCGAACCCAAGCTCCCGCCGCGCTTTCTCCCAGCTCACCCACATTTTCTTCTTCGCCATCCGCACGGCGTCCAGCGGCGCTCGCGGCTCCCCGCCGGTCACCCGCGCCCAACCTGTACTCACCATTCCCGCCGCATATGCCACCAGGTACGGTATCCGCACCCGCGGCGCCTTCCCTCCGCTCAACTCCGCCAGAAGCTCCAGGATCCGCCGCAGCGTTAAATTCTCCGAGCCCAGGATATAGCGTTGTCCCTCGCGCCCGCGCTCGGCCGCCAGCACGTGCCCCAGCGCCGTGTCCCGCGCGTCCACTACGTTCAGCCCCGTCTCCACGTACGCCGGCATCCGCCCGGTCAGATAATCCACTACGATACGCCCGGTCGGCGTGGGCTTGAAATCATGATCCCCGACCGGGGCCGTCGGATTCACAATTACTACCGGCATCCCCTGACCAGCGTGTTCCAGCGCCACCTGCTCGGCCCGAAACTTCGATCGCTTGTACGCCCCGGCCATGTCCTCCAGGCTGACAGGCGTCTCCTCGTCGCCCAGCCCGGAAGCCGGAATCCCGATGCAGCCCACCGTGCTCGTGTACACAACCCGTTCCACGCCCGCCTTCCAGGCCGCCTGTAGCAGGTTCCGCGTGCCGTCGACGTTCGAGCGGTACATCTCCCGCTCGTCCCTGGCCCACAGCCGGTAATCGGCCGCCACGTGAAACACCAGCCCGCAGCCCTCCACCGCCCGATCGAGCGATGCGGCATCGCGCAGATCCCCCTCCACCCTTTCGGCATCCAGTTCCCGCAGCGCGCTCGCCGGCCTCGCCAGCGCCCGCACGCGGTAGCCCCGCTCCCCCAGCAGCCGCGCGACATGCCAGCCGAGAAATCCCGTCGCCCCCGTCACCAGCACCGGCTTCACAGTTGCCGCTCTCGCCGCCCCGTCCGCGCCCGCAGTTTCCCCCCGCCCGGCTGCCGCCAGCCTTCGCCTCGAGTTTCCGCTCCACCTCTCATCGCTTCCTCCCTCCGGCCTTCCCTAACCACGGGCCGGGTTTCGCGACCGCAGAAACGCGTTTAGCGCCAGCAACGGAAAACTGTGCCGGTACAAGTGATAGCTGAGATAAAACACCCTGGGAAATCCCGTCCCCGTCGCCAGGTCCTCGTCCCATGTTCCTTCGCCGGTCTGCGTTTTCAGCAGAAACTCGACGCCGTCGTTCAGGCTCGTACTCGTCGTGTCGCCCCCGGCCAGCAATGCCAGAATCGCCCATGCCGTTTGCGACGGCGTGCTCGGCGCCGGCACGAACCGGTCCTCGTCGTAGCTGGAGCAGCTCTCGCCCCAGCCTCCGTCGAAGTTTTGATTCGCCCGCACCCATTCGAGCGCGCGCTGCACCGGCGCCTCGCGGTCGCTCACCCCGGCCGCCGCCAGACCCCGCAGGGCCAGAAACGTCCCGTAGGTATGGTTCACGCCCCAGCGCCCGTACCAGCTTCCATCCTCCCGCTGCGCCTTCAGCAGGAACTCAACACCCCGCGTGATCGCGGCATGCGACCGGTCCACGCCCGCCGCACACAGCGCCTCCAGCACCCGCCCCGTAATGTCCGGGCAAGTCGGATCGAGCATCGCGTTGTGGTCGGCAAACGGCACGTAGCTCAGCGACTGCCAGTTGTTGTCCACATCGAAGGCCGCCCATCCGCCGTCTTTCGATTGCATGTCCAGCAGCCATTTCACAGCCCGCCGCTCGCAGGCGCTCTGGCGTTCCGCATCGGAGGCCCGCGCCCCGCTGAGCGCCAGCAGCACCATTGCCGTATCGTCGATGTCCGGATAAAATTCGTTGGCGAACTCGAAGTACCACCCCGAAGGCTCCGTATCAGGCCGCTTCACCGACCAGTCGCCCTTGCGCCGCACTTCTTTGGTCAACAGCCAGTCGGCCGAGCGAGCGAGCGCGGCTTCGGGCGCCCCCGCGCCGCTGCCCAAAGCATGCGCCGCGATCGCCGTGTCCCAGACCACCGAGAAGCACGGCTGGAAATAAAATCCCCGCTCGTCGTCCACCATCAGCCGGTCAAACTGCCGCTGCGCTTCCACCCGCTCGGGATGTTCGGGCCCATAGCCAAGCAGATCGAGAGCCATGATCACGTACATCATCGGAGGATAGATCGCCGCCAGCCCGTCGGTATAGCGCGTGCGCTCCAGAATCCACGCCTCCGCCTTCCGGATCGCCTTCCGCCTCAGGCCTTTCGGCCCCCGCCGCTCCCACCATTTCAAGAATTTGTCGGCCGCGTAAAATACGTTCCGCCAGGTGAACGGCCGTGCGTCGTAGTGGTAGCCCGCCCTGCCGCGCCCGGCCCAAAGCTCGTCCAGATGGAATCCCGCCGGCACCGGCCGCATCGGGTCCATCGCATGCACGATCGACAGCGGGATGACGATCGCCCGCGTCCACGACGACATCTGGTAGATGAACCGGAACGGCAGCAGCATCAGCTCCGGCGGCACCGTCGGCGCCAGATGACGCGGGAACAGCCCGAACAGGCTCAGGTTGATCTTTACGTAGCTATTGGCCGCCTGGATTCCGCCCAGCGCCAGGATCCGCTCCCGCGCCCGGCCCAGTGCGTCTCCGGATCCCTCCAGCCCGGAAAGCTTCAGCGCGAAGTATGCCTTCACCGTCGCGCTCACATCCGACGGTCCGCCGGGGTAAGTATTGAAGCCCCCGTCAGGCAACTGCCGCGCCAGGATCGACCGCGCCGCCCGCTCAATTCTCGCCCGCCCGGGCGGATTCCAGCTTCCTCCCACCGGAGGGTGCAGCCATAACTGCAGCAGAATCCAGTCCGATTCGAGCGTGCTGTCGGCCGTCAGTTCCCCCCACCAGTAGCCCTCGGCGTGCTGGCGCTCCACCAGCCACTCCGCCGCCCGCCTGGCCACCCGCGAGGCCGCCGACGCCAGCGCGTCCACTACCTGTACCGTCTGGCTCATGCCCTCAGTTCCGCGCTTCTCCCCCCGATCACCGGAAGCTGGAATCGCACGTCCTCTTCCTTTAACTCCATTTCCTCGAGCGCCTCAAAACCGTAATCGCAGCGCAGCCGCCGGATCAGATCCTCCACCAGCACTTCCGGCGCCGACGCCCCCGCCGTCACCGCCACTGTCCGCACGCCCTTCAGCCATTCCGCCTTCACTTCCTCCCCGTCGTCCACCAGATACGATGGCACGCCTTCCTTCTGGCAAACCTCCACCAGCCGCCGCGAGTTCGAACTGTTCTGCGAACCCACAACCAGCAGCATGTCGCACAGCGGCACCACCGCCTTCACCCCCAACTGCCGGTTCTCGGTGGCGTAACAAATATCCTGAGACTTGGGCCCCTGAATGGCCGGGAACCTCTGCTTCAGCCGCTCCACGATGTCCTTGGTCTCGTCCAGGCTCAGCGTGGTCTGCGTCAGATACGCCATCTTGTCGGGATTGGCAACTTCCAGCCGGTCCACGTCTTCCACTGTCGAGACCAGCACTGTCGACTCCGGCGCCTCGCCCAGCGTTCCGATCACCTCATCGTGGCCCGAGTGCCCGATCAGGATGATCGTGTAGCTCTGCCGGGCGAACTTCACCGACTCCAGATGCACCTTCGTAACCAGCGGGCATGTCGCGTCGATCACCTGCAGCTTGCGCTCCCGCGCCTCCTGCCTTACCGCCGGCGAGACTCCGTGCGCGCTGAAGATCACCCGCGCTCCCTCCGGCACTTCGCTCAACTCTTCGACAAACACCGCCCCCGCGCGCCTCAGCTCGTCGACCACGTGCCGGTTGTGCACGATCTCCTTGCGCACGTAAACTGGAGGACCATACAGATCCAGCACAATTTTCACGACGTCGATCGCTCGCACCACCCCGGCGCAGAATCCGCGCGGCCGCAATAGAATAATCTTCTTGCCGGCCCCGGGCCCGGACTCCAGTTTGATTGGCGACATAACAGGATCTCCTATTATAGCAACAGCTTCTTGCCGGACGGCCCGCCCTTTCAAACAACCTGCCCTGCTTTTGTTCCCATCCGCCGGATGCAAAAAAAAACGGGCCGCTCCGGCGCGGCCCGTTCAACACGATTTCAGTTCCGATTCGGCTTCGTTTCCGGCTCCGGAGCCTTTACTGCCGCCGCAGCTTCCGCCCCAGCAGCCCGATCCCGAACAATGCGCCGCCCACCATCGCCGCCGTACCGGGCTCCGGCGTGCTCGCGTAGTTGTAAATCACGTCCAGCGATCCCATCACCGACGAGGTCGCGTTGATCGTCAGGTCCGTTCCGCCCTTGGTCGCTACCACGCCCGATCCGGTGATGTCGAACACGATCGGCCCCGACTCGAACGCCGACAGGCCGCTGGTGAACGTCATCGGATCGGTCACCGTTTTGCCTTGCACCAACCCGCTCGTCACCGTCTGCTGCGGGCTCACCGACAGGTGTCCGCCGAAAAACGGATCCAGCGACAGCATAATCCCGCCGCCCATGATCGACAGCCCCGTGTCCACCTTGTAGCCGAACGTCTCCGCCGGTCCCGAGGTGTTGTCGTTGGTGACCGTCAATTGCCCGCTCGAACTCCCGACCGGGAGCACCTCCACAGAAATCAGCGTCCCCAGCGCCGGATTGAACGGCGCAAACGTCAGCGCCGTGCTCACCGTTCCCCCGCCGGTGAAGTTCTGCACTCCGTCGTCCACCACGCCGGCGAGCGCGCTCATCGCGCCCATCAGTGCGACCGCGGGAATGACCATCTTGCTCAGTATTCTCACTGCCCAGATCCTCCTCAGATTGTCTGCCTTTCCTCCGGCAGACGCATTACTGATAGTACTTGGGCGACCGCGCGCTGTCAATCAGTTTGCTCTTTTATTTCTTTAAGTTACAAAATAATCTCAAAGTCCGGCGACCTGTCTTACATTCCCTGGAGCGGCGCAGCCCTCCCGTAGAACGATAGTACTAATAGAACTCTGCCGCGCCTTCCGTTTCGCCTCCCCGGATGCGCTCCCGATGCGCATCGATCCGCGCCGCGATCAGGTCAAGAAACTCCTCTTCCTTGTCCAGCGTCACATCCACCTTCACCCAGAACAGATCAAGCGGCGCAATCGCCTCAAATGCCCGCTCGGGCAGATTCATCGCGTCCTTCTGCGTCGTCACCAGCGCCTGCGCCCCCCGCTCGCGGGCCTGGCGCGCCAGCCGCTTCAGCTCCCTCGGCACGTAGGTGTGATGATCGTCGAACGTCCACTGAAAAACCGGCTCGATCCCCAGCCGCCGCAGCGTGCGCCAGAAGGCCTCCGGATTCCCGAGACCGCAGAAGGCAACAACGGCCCCATCCGGCAGTTCCTGCGGTTCCTTGGTCCGCTCGTTGATCCACGCCCCTGCCTCCAAACGCGCCAGAAACACGGGAGCCTCCGGGTTGTAGCCGGCCAACACCGCGCGGATGCCCGAGTAGTTCCGATTGGGCTGCGCCCGCGTAATGACGAAACATCCGGCGCGGCGCAGCGCGCTCAACGGCTCGCGCAGCTTGCCGTGCGGGAACACCCTCCCGTCGGAAAACGGATCCAGTGCGTCGATCAGCACGACGTCCAGGTCGCGTTTCAGCTCGTAGTGCTGGAAGCCGTCGTCCAGCAGAAAAACGCTCGTGGGCAGGCGCTCGCGCAGGAGCTGGCCCGCCGTCCAGCGGCTTCGCCCGATCCCCACGTGGGCGTGCGCGAAACGCACGAAGATCTGCGCCTCGTCGCCGGTCATGCACGCCGGCGCCTGCGCCCCGGCCTCCACCACAATCACCTCTTCGAGCGACCGCCTGCGGTAGCCCCGGGTCAGGACCGCCGGCGCATATCCCCGGGCCGCCAGGCGCTCGGCCAGGTGCGCGCACAACGGCGTCTTCCCCACACCGCCCATGGCCAGCCCGCCGATGCTGACCACCGGCGCTCCCAGGCTCCGCGCCCTCGCCGTTTCCCGGTGCCGGTCTACGGCCGCGCCCAGCACCCAGATCCGCGAGAGCCCCCATAATATCCCCGGCCCAATCCCCCGCCTTCCGAACATCGGCACTGCTTCATCCATCGCTTCCAGCAGCTTCCTCGCCGCCAGCGCCGTCACCCCGCGCTTGGCCTCCGCCAGCGCCTTGGCCTTGCGGCCATAGCTCGCCCTGCGTTCCTCCTCCTCCATCAGCTTCAGGATTGCCGGCCCCAGCCCGGCCGCCGTGGCGATCTCCATGATCGCGCCCGCGTCGCGAAACTCCTTCGCGATCGCCGGAAAGTTCTCCAGGTGCGGCCCGCAGACCACCGCCTTTCCCGCCGCCGCCGGCTCCAGCAGATTGTGCCCGCCCCTCTGCGCCACCGTCCCGCCCAGAAACACGACGTCCCCCAGCTCGAAGATGCTCGCCAGCTCTCCCAGCGTGTCCACGAGCAGCACTCCCGGCAGCTCCAGCCCCGCCGCCTCGCCCATCCGGCTGCGCCTCAGGTACCGTACCCCGGCCCGCTCCAGCTTCTGCGCCGCCAGTTCGAACCGCTCCGGCCTCCGCGGAGCGTAGATCATGAGCAGCCCCGGCACCCTCGCCGCCAGCCACGCGAATGTCTCCACCGTCAGATCGTCCTCGTCGATGTCCTCCGGCCCGGCGCCCGGCATCGTGCTCGCGGCAATCAACACGCGGGACGGGGTCAGTTTCGCCACCAGCTCCCGCACCTGTTGCGGCGGCTCGGCCTCCAGCCCCGCCGTGTCGTATTTCAGATTCCCCAGCACCTCCACCCGCCGCGCCGGCGCCCCCAGGCTCAGATACCGCTCCTTGTCCTGCGGCCCCTGCACGTAAATCGCGTCCGGCAGGCTGAGCACCCAGCGAAAGAAAATCTTGAGCGCCTGATACCGCGGCAGCGCCCGGTCCGAGATGCGCCCGTTCACCACCACCAGCGCGCAGCCGTGCCGCTTGGCCTCGCGGTACAGCAGCGGCCAGATCTCGGTTTCGAGAATGATCACCGCCGCCGGCTGGATCCGCCGCAGCACCCGGCGCACCGCGAAGGCGTAGTCGATAGGGGCATAGAACACCCCAGCCGCTTTCCCCTCCAGTTTCTGCCGCGCCACCGACTGGCCGGCCACCGTCGCGGTCGATACATACACCGCCAGCGCCGGCTGCTGCCTCTTCAGCTCCTCCACCAGGCGCACCGACGACAGCACCTCGCCCACCGATACCGCATGCAGCCAGATCGCGTCCCCCCCGATGTTACGAATCGCGGACGGGAGAAACCCCAGCCGCTGCCCCAGCGTCCCTAAATACCTGCGGTCCCCGAGCACCCGGGAAAGGAAATACACTACCAGCAGGGGAAAGGCCAGCACCCGCAGACCCAGGTGAAGGAGTGAAATGAGACCGTCTTCCGCCGCGTTAATTGTCCTCATCCCGTGCCTCGCCCTTGCTTTCGGCGACAAGAAGGACGACCGAAAGTTCGACCCCGGCCCGGCTTCCTCCTACGCGACCCGCCAGACCAACGACCATGTCACCGTCGCCGCCGTCCCTTTCACCTCCGACGACCAGGTCCGCGCCGCCTTCGGCAAACATAATCCCAACCAGTATGGCATCCTGCCCGTCCTGGTCATCGTCCAGAACGATCTCGACGAACCCCTCCGCCTCAGCGCCCTCCAGGCCCAGTTCATCCACGCCGACGGCCGTCACATCGAGTCCATCCCGCCCGCCGATGTCCCCTCCATCTCCGCCCGCGAGCCCAAGGAAGGCCCCGGCGCCCCCGGTCCCCGTCTCCCCATTCCACTGCCGAAACACAAGAATCCGCTCTCGGGATGGGAAATCGAAGGGCGCTCCTTCACGGCGCAGATGCTGCCGCCGCACGAGTCCGCCCAGGGCTTCTTTTATTTCCAGACCCGGCTGCTGCCCGGCGCCGGCATCTATCTCACCGGCATGCAGGGCGCACGCACCGGCAAGGGCATTATTTATTTCGAGATTCCGCTGGAGGCTCCGGCGTCCCGATAGCCCGGCTCAGCTCGCCTTCTTTGGCGCCGCTGTGTGGTGCGGCACCGGCTTCTTCGCCGGCACTGCTTCGCCCGGAGCCCGCACGCGCTTGATCGCGATGCGCACAATCTTCACCGGCGTCAGCGGCTTGTCGTTGGGATCCCGCGGCACTTTCGAGATCGCGTCCGCCACCTCCTGCCCTTCGATCACTTGGCCGAACACCGTATAGCCCCCGTTCAGGCTCGGATACGGGGCCACGGTGATGAAAAACTGCGAACCGTTGGTGTCCCGGCCCGCGTTGGCCATCGCCAGCACGCCCTTTTTATCGAAAACGTACTGGTTGTCCTCGTTTTTGAATTTGTAGCCCGGCGAGCCCGACCCATCGCCTTTCGGATCGCCTCCCTGAATCATGAAGTCCGGAATCACGCGATGAAACGAGGTCCCGGTGTATAACGGCCGCTTCACCGGCATTCTCGTCTTCGGATCGGTCCACGTCTTGGTCCCCATCGCCAGGCCGACGAAATTGCGCACCGTAATGGGCGCCTCCTTTTCGTACAGCTTGCAAACAATGTTGCCCATCGACGTCTGAATCGTCGCGTAAAGACCCGGCTCCTGGGCCGGCGCCGCCGTCTGCGCCGTAGCTGCCGGCGCGGGCTTCGGAGTCCCCGGCGCGGTCTGCGCCCAACCGGCCGCCGCCATCATCGTTACTATCGCCAGCGTTTTCATTCCTCAAAATTATAGCCGCTTCGCCCGCCGATGCCTACCGGCTGCTAGCTTTTCCCCAGCCGGTTGTAGACGTGCTCGATGTTGGCGTTCACCGCCGCCTGCATCGCGGCTTCATCGCGGCCGGCCGTCATCAGCTTGCCGTAATCGCCGGCCGCGAACGCTTTGATCGAGGCAAGCGGCATGCTCCGCTGGATCTCGGCCAACGGCTGGCCCGCCGTCTTTCCCTTCTCCACTCTCTCGGCCAGTTCCGCAATGTAGTTGCGCTGGTTCATCATCCGCTGCTTGCCCTGGCCCACCGTACCGTGGCCGCCGCAAACGCGATCGAAATCCAGCTTCGCCACCGAGTCGATCGTCTTCGGCCATTCCTTCGGATAGCAGTCCCCCAAAAACGGCAGCGTGCCCAGCACCATGTCGCCGGTAGCCACCACGCGCTTCTGCGGGCAATACACGACGACGTCGCCCGCCGTGTGCGCGCGGCCGTGAAACTCGACATGCAGATCGTGCGCCTTGTCCTGAATCACGTACGTCTTGTCGAAAGTCACCGTGGGAAGCACGGGCGTGAAGTTCCGCATCTCCCGCTCGAAGGCTTCCAGTTGCCGGATGCGTTCGGCAATCGGCGCCCTTTCGGCTTCCGTGCTGGCCGCGCCCAATTGCCGGCGCGCGGCGTCCAGCATCACCGGAATGTGCGGCTGCGACGAGAAAGGATGACCATGCGGATCGAGCGAAGCCCGCAACCGCGGCTCTAACAACTCGGCCTCCAGCTTCCTCGTCGTGGCGCTCGAAATGATCTTCAGGTCCTTGCCGAAGGCGTCGCGATAGCCGGCGTTGCCCTGCGCATGGTCCCAGTGGAAATGTGTGTCCACCAGGTAGCGCACCGGCTTCGGCGTGATTTGTCTTTTGATCTGCGCGATCAGCGACGACGCCGCCGAAGGCTTCGAGTGCGCGTCCACTACCAGCACATCGGTGGAGTTCACAAAGATGGCCGCGTTGCAGTTGCCCACCGCCTGCGGCAGCGCGTAGGCAAAGTACACCCCGTCGGCGACATTCTGAATCTCAAACAGGTCGGCGGTGGAAGCGGGACCCGCGGCCTGCGCCCAGGCGGCACGGCGCGCGGCAAGCTCGAGAATCGAAGCCCCCGCCGAGCCCAAAACGATGTCACGAAAAAAGCCGCGGCGCGATGTTGCATGCCGGCACATGGAAAATCCCTCCCAATTCTGGACAGTCTACACCCGCCGCCCTCTTCGAATTTCCCCATCTTCACCGCCGTGAAATCACGCCGTCATTGCCGTTTCATCCTGGCGCGTTACCTTGGCCGCAGACATGCCTTCCGCCCTCGGACTCGACGCTGATCGGCACTCCTTCCGTCCCGCCCTCCATACCCTTCTGCCCCGCCCGCTGCCGCCGCCTTTTGAATCCGCCGTCGAGCGCCTCCTGCGCCTTGACCGCCTCCATCAGGTCTACGACGCCGCCCGCCTCGACCCGGGCTCCATCTTCGACCGTCTTCTCCACCTGCTCGGCGTCCGCCTTGACGTCGCCGCGGCCGATCTGGCCCGCATTCCCGCCGCCGGCGCGGTCGTCGCTGTCGCCAACCACCCCTTTGGTCTCCTCGAAGGGCCGGTGCTCGGCTCGGTCCTTCTGCCTCTGCGAGCCGACCTGCGCATCCTGGCGAACTCGCTGCTCGGCGCGGCGCCCGAGATCAGCCGCTACTGCATTCTGGTGAATCCGTTCGGCGGACCCTCGGCCGCCCGCGCCAACGTCAAAGCTCTCAAGGACTCGATCGCCTGGCTGCGCGCCGGCGGAATGCTGGTCGCCTTCCCCGCCGGCGAAGTGGCCCACATGGACTTCAAACGACGGTCCATCGCCGATCCCGCCTGGAACCCGTCGATCGCCCGCATCGTGCGCCTCACGGGCGCCACGGTGGTGCCGCTCTACTTCCACGGCGGCAACAGCGCCCTCTTCCACTTCCTCGGACTCCTTCATCCCCGCGTTCGCACCGCTCTGCTGCCCCGCGAATTTCTCAACAAGCGGCACACAACCGTCGGCCTCCGCATCGGCCACCCGATACCGCCCTCGCAGCTCGCCGGTTTCCCCAACGACGGCGCCGTCACTGCTTATCTCCGCCGCCGCGCTCACGCCCTGGCCCCCGCCGCCCACCCCGCGCCCCGTCTTCGCTTCCCCATTCCCCGGCGTCCCGCTCCGCGCCCCATCGCGCCTCCCGTTGCGCCGGCTGCGTTGGAAGCCGAAATCTCCGCGCTCGCTCCCTCCCGCCTCCTCGCCGGGCAGGGCCCGCTCGCCGCCTACTGGTCACTCGCCTCGGAAACGCCCGCCATTCTCGCCGAAATCGGCCGCCTCCGCGAGACCACATTCCGCCAGGCCGGCGAAGGCACCGGCAAAGCCTCCGACATCGATTCGTTCGATTTCACCTACACCCATCTCTACGTCTGGAATCGCGCCTCCTGCGAAATCGCGGCCGCCTACCGCCTCGCCTTCGCTTCCGGCATTGTTCGCGCCCACGGCCTCCGCGGACTCTACACCAACACCGTCTTCTCCTATGGCCGCGCCTTTCTCGATCACCTCGGCCCGGCGGTTGAACTCGGCCGCTCCTTCGTCCGCGCCGAATACCAGCGCAGCTACGCCCCGCTTCTTCTCTTGTGGAAAGCCATCGGCGCTCTTGTCGCCGCCCACCCCACGGCCCGCGTCCTGTTCGGACCGGTCTCGATCAGCAACGATTACTCCCCCGCCTCGCGCCGCCTCATGGTTCGCTTCCTCGCCGCCTATTGCCGCGCCGGCGAACTCGCCCCGCTTGTTCGCGCCCGCAACCCGTTCCACGCCCCCCGCGCCGATTCGCTCGACTCGCCCGGCGGCGCCACTTCCCTCGACGACCTTTCGGCCCTCATCGCCGACATCGAGACCGACAGCAAAGGCGTCCCCGTCCTGCTGCGCCAATACCTCAAGCTCGGCGGCAAGCTGGTCTGCTTCAACGTGGACCGGGAATTTGCCGACTCGCTCGACGGACTGATTGTCGTCGATCTCGCCCGGACCGATGCCCCCGTTCTCGAGCGCTACATGGGCAGGGACCCCGCCCGCGCTTTCCTCGCCCGCCACGCCGCGGCGGTTACACCAGTACCGTGAACGCCGACTCGGTCCTGCTCACCGGACGGTACAGCGTGTCCCGCTCCACCGGCTCACGGCCCGCCGCCCGGATCAGCCGCAGCAGGTCGCCCCGGCGCAGGTTCTGCGACGTCGTCGCTCCCGCGTCGTGGTAAATTTTTTCCTCCACCACCGTTCCGTCGATGTCGTCGGCGCCGAAGCGCAGCGCGATCTGCGCGATCTGCGGCGTCATCATGATCCAGTACGCCTTGATGTGCTCGATATTATCCAGCAGCAGCCGCGCCACGGCGATGTTCCGGATGTCGTCGAACCCGGTGGTCGTCCCGACGTGCTCCATGGCCGTGTTGGCCGGATGAAACGCCAGGGGAATGAACGTCTGGAATCCGCCCGTATCGTCCTGCAGTTCCCGCAGCGCCAGCAGATGATCCACCCTGTCTTCTTCGGTCTCGATATGGCCGTAAAGCATCGTGCAGTTCGTCTTCAGCCCGAGCTCGTGCGCTGTCCGCGCCGCCTCCAGCCATTGCCGCCCGTCGATCTTGTGGTCGCAGATGATCCGCCGCACGCGCTCGCTGAAAATCTCCGCGCCGCCGCCCGGCATCGAATCCACGCCGGCCTCTTTCAACCGCTCCAGCGTCTGCCGGATGGTCAGCTTCGCCCGCTGCGCCAGGTATCCGACTTCCACCATCGTGAACGCCTTCAGGTGAACCTGCGGAAACCGCTCCTTCAACCCCCGCAGCATCTCGCAATACCAGTCCAGCGTCAGCTCCGGGTGCAGCCCGCCGACAATATGGAACTCGGTCACCGCCTCGCTCCAGCCTTCCCCGGCGCGATGCCACACTTCTTCGAGCGACCACGTGTAAGCCTTCGGATCGCGCGCCCGTTTGCCGAAAGCGCATAGCTTGCACTGCGCCACGCAGACGTCGGTCGGATTCACGTGCCGGTTGACGTTGAAGTACGTCACGTTCCCGTGCTTGCGCTCCCGCACCAAATTGGCCATGTGTCCGACTGCCAGAATGTCGGCCGAACGGTACAACGCCACCCCGTCCTCGCGGTCGAGGCGGCGGCCCGCCTCCACTTTTTCCAGCACCGGCCTCAGACGCGCATCTTCGATGGTCACTTCCATATCGGAGTCCTCACGGGGAGAAGGTAAAGATCGGCCGCCCAAAAGAGAAAGAATAACACGCTCACATAGCCGTTAACCGTGAAAAACGCTGCGTTTACGCGCGACAAATCGTCCGCTCTCACCAGGCTGTGCTCCCAGGCGAGCAACGCCACCACCACGCTCACCCCCGCCATGCTCAGCCATCCCAGCCCGAAGGCCGCCACCAGAGCCACCAGGCAAGCCACCATTCCCAGATGAAACACCCGCGCCACCCACAGCGCCCCGGCAATCCCCAGCCGCCGCGGCAGACTGTGCAGACCTTCCGTCTTGTCGAATTCGTAATCCTGGCAGGAGTAAATGACGTCAAAGCCCGCCGTCCACAGCGTCACCGCCGCGGTCAGCAGCAGAATCCGCGCATCGAGCGAGCCCCGGATGGCGATCCAGGCCGCCGCCGGCGCCATCCCGAGCGAAAAGCCCAGAACCAGGTGCGACAGCGCCGTAAAGCGCTTGGTAAAAGAATAAAAAAACAACACGCCCAGCGCCGCCGGAGCCAGTTCCAGGCACAGCCGGTTCAGCGCCCGCGCGGCCAGCAGAAACACCAGAATCGCCGCCCCCGTGAACACCCAGGCGAAGCCCGCGCTCAACAGCCCGGCTGGAATGTGCCGGGATTTCGTCCTCGGATTTTTGCCGTCCACGTCGGCGTCCAGAATTCGGTTGAACGTCATCGCCGCCGACCGCGCGCTCACCATGCACACCACGATCCAGAGCAGCTTCCACGCCATCGCGCGCCCCGAATCGGCCGTCCCGCGCCAGGCCAGCATCGCCCCGGTCAAGGCGAACGGCAGCGCGAATATCGAATGCTCGAACTTGATCATCTCCAGCGTCAGCCGGATCCGCTTCCACCGCGTCATGAACTCTCATTCTAGCCGCTCGCCCTTCGCCTATACTCTTTTCTAGTGCCCCGCCCCGTTCTTCTTCTGCTGTGCCTCGGCGCCTTCCTCGCCTCCTCGGCCTGCTCACCCGCGCCCAGCGGCGCCCTCAATTCCGAGTCCATACGCCTACCCGGCGGCCAGGTTGTCGAAGCCGAAGTCGCCATCACCCGGACCGACCTCACCCGCGGTCTCATGTACCGCACCTCGCTGGCCCCCGACCACGGCATGCTCTTCGTCTTCCCGCAGTCCGGCAAGCTCAGCTTCTGGATGTACCGCTGCGAAATCCCTCTCGACATCATCTGGATGGACAAGGACCGCCGCATCGTCGAAATTTCCGCCAACACGCCCCCCTGCCGCTCCGCCCCCGGCGACTGCCCCCACTACGGCGGCAATCAGAACTCGCAGTATGTGCTCGAGCTGGCCGGCGGCATGGCCGCTCGCTACGGTCTCAAAACCGGCGACCAGCTTTCCTTCTGATATCCTCGAAATCGACCATGGATTCCGGCCAGCTCAAAGCCGTTCTCGAGGATGTCCGCTCCGGCGCCCTCCCCATCGACGACGCCCTCGACCGCCTTCGCCATCTTCCGTTCGAAGACCTCGGCTTCGCCAAACTCGACCACCACCGCGCCTTGCGACAAGGCATGACCGAGGTCATTTTCGGCCAGGGCAAGACCCCCGGCCAAACGGCCGCGATTGCCGAGAAACTTCTCGAACGCTCCGCCAACCTGCTCATCACCCGCACCAGCGAAGACGTTGGCGCTCTGGTCACCGCCATCTGCCCGGAGGCCGAGTTCTTCCCGCTGTCCGGCGTCGTCCGCGTCTGGCGCGACCGCCAGCTCCGCGGCAAGGGCTCGATCGCCGTTGTCTGCGCCGGCACCAGCGATATCCCCGTGGCTGAAGAGGCAACCCTCACCGCCGAGGTGATGGGCAACACCGTCGACTCCATCCACGACGTCGGAGTCGCCGGCATCCACCGCCTGATGAGCCACACCGCCCGCCTCCAGCAGGCCAAAGTTGTGGTCGTCTGCGCCGGGATGGAAGGCGCTCTGCCCAGCGCCGTCGGCGGACTCGTCCAGGCCCCGGTCATCGCCGTCCCTACCAGCGTCGGCTACGGCGCCAGCTTCCACGGCCTCGCCGCCCTCCTGGGCATGCTCAACAGTTGCTCGAGCAACGTCACCGTGGTCAACATCGACAATGGCTTCGGCGCCGGCTTTGTCGCCGCCCTGATCAACCGCGTCTGAGACTCTCCGCCCACTTCCAAACTCACTATGCCCAACACCCCAAGCCAGCAAACCTATTCGAACCACACGCGACTGGATCCCCCGTATCATTTTTTTCTGATACCAATTGCTTTATTGAACCTCTTGCGCGCCGTTTACGCCCTCGTGAAGATGCCCGCGTACGGCTCCGCCCTCGACGTCATCTTCGCCGTGGCCTTCGTGTTGGCTTTGTTCAAGCTCCGGACCTATCCTCTGCGCGTGCAGGACCGTCTGATCCGGCTAGAGGAAACGCTCCGGCTCACGCCTCTGCTCCCGGCCGAGCTCGCCGCCCGCCTTTCCAGCCTTACTCCCGGCCAGTTCGTCGCCCTCCGCTTCGCCTCCGACGCCGAGGCTCCCGCCCTGGTCCGCCGCGCCCTGGAGGAAAACCTCGCCCCGGCCGACATCAAGAAGGCCATAAGCAATTGGCGTCCCGACCACTTCCGCGTCTGACTCGCTTCTCCTTCAGAGCCGGAACCGGAACCACTTCCCGTCGACTCGCTCAGAAAAACGAAAATCGATACGTCGGTTTGTAAAGCGATCAAGTTCGTGTAGAATACCCAAAGGCAACGGGGGCCGCGACGGTATTCCAAGTCGATTCGGCATAATTCCAACCATTGAGGGAGGTTTGGTATGCGGTATTGGGTTCGTTTCGCAGTTTTCGCCGTGGTTCTGGCGTTGGTATCTCATTCGCTTGTTCATGCCCAGGCAGTTTCGGGCAGCATCATCGGCACTGTGACGGATCCGGCGGGCGCCGCCGTTCCCGGCGCCAAAATCAGCATCACCGACCGTGACCGAGGCACCATCTTCGAATCCACTGCCAACGAAGCCGGCAACTTCGCCCAAACCCACCTGCTGGCGGGCCATTATGAAGTCCGGGTTCAGGCTCCCGGTTTCACCACCTTTGTCGCCACCGCGGAAGTCCAGGTAGACGCCGCCACCCGGATCGAGGCCGCCCTCAAAGTGGGCGAGGCCCAAAGCACGATCACCGTCACCGATGAAACCCCGCTGCTGAAAACCGACCGCGCCGACGTCAGCACCTCCCTGACCGGCCACGAAGTCGAACAGCTTCCGATTCTGGACCGCAACCTCACTTCCCTGCTCCTGGTCGTTCCCGGCGCGCAGTTGAACTCCTGGCAGCACGCCGCCAGCGAAAATCCGCAGGGCGGCTTCCAGATCAATGTCAACGGCCAGTTCTTCACCTCCAACGGCTTCCTCCTCGACGGCACCGAGAATGAAAGCGCCATCCTCGGCATCGCGGTGATCAACCCGAATCTCGACTCGCTTCAGGATTTCAAAATCACCACGAGCAACTACGACGCCGAGTTCGGCTCGGTCTCCGGCGCTTTGCTCCAGGCAACGACCAAGAGCGGCACGAATCAGTATCACGGCTCGCTGTTTGAATACCTTCGCAACAACATCGCCAACGCCTCCGACCATTTCACGGGCCTCAATCCTCCGCTGCGCTGGAACCAGTTCGGCGGATCGATCGGCGGACCCATCGTGAAGGACAAGCTGTTCGCCTTCTTCGACTACCAGGGTACGCGCCGCATCGACGGCGGCTCGCTCATCACCACTGTGCCCACCGCCGCCGAGCGCTCCGGCGACCTCCGCTCCCTGCTCGGCAACTACATCTGCAACGGCGGCGCGGTGTCCGCCGGCCCCTGCGCCAACCCCGTCATGGTCACCACCACCCAAGGCAACCAGGTGCCCGCGCAAGCCGGCATGGTGTTCAACCCCAATACGGGCGACCCCAACACCGGCGCCGGCCGCCAGGTCTTTTCGACCAACGGCCAGGTCAATGTCATCCCCGTGGCTGCTCCCATGCAGAAGCTGCTGAACTATCTGCCCCTGCCCAATTTCGGCTCCGGCATCTACAACAATTACATTTCAAGCGAGTCACAGGTCTTTAACGTCGATCAATACGACGGCCGCGTCGATTACACCATCTCGCCGAGCACGCACGCCTTCGCACGCTATAGCATCGCCGATTTCAACCGCAACTCACCCGGGGCGTATGGAGCCGAAGCCGGCGGGCCATCGGCGTTCGGTTTTGCCGGGTCGGCGCTGGACCGCAACCAGAGCGCCGCCGCCGGCATCGACCATGCCTTCAGTCCGTCGCTGATCGCCGAGTTCCGCATGGGATTCTACCGCTACCGCGTCCGCACCCAACCCAACGGCGTGGGCACCACTCCGGCCACCGATGCCGGCCTCCCCGGATTGAACACCGGCACAACGGCGACCAGCGGCATGCCCGCCTTCTACATCAACGGCAACGGCGGCTTCAATTTCGGCTATGCCCTCGGCGTCAATCAATGCAACTGCCCGCTCAAGGAAACCGAAAATCACTTCCAGTGGGTGAACAACTGGACCAAGGAATACGGCAACCACAGCATCAAGTTCGGCGCCGACGTCCGGCGTGCCCAAAATCAGCGTGTCCCGAGCGATTCCCACCGGTCGGGAGAAATCACGTTTAACGACAGTTCGACCGGCAACCCCGAAGTCGATGCCGCGGCCAACGGCAACGCGAGCACCGGCGCCGCTCTCGGCTCGTTCCTCCTCGGCCAGCCATCCAACTTCGCCCGGTACTTCACCCCCCCGGGTCTTTACCCCGGCATTCGCCAGACGCGCATGTTCTTCTTCATCCAGGACACCTGGCGCGCCACGCCGAAACTCACCATCTCCTACGGCCTCCGCTGGGAAGACTACCTGCCACAAACCGCGGCCAAGCCCGGCGGCGCCGGCAGCTTCGATCCCGCCACGGGCGACGTCCTGGCCGCCGGCATCGGCACCGTCCCATCCAACGTCGGCATCCAGCCTTACAACGGCGACTTCGCACCGCGCATCGGCATTGCGTACCAGGCGCGACTGGATACCGTCCTCCGGATGGGCTACGGCCGCAGCTTCAATCCCGCCGGCCTCGGCTCCGTCTTCGGCCAGGGCTTCGACTACGATCCCCCGATCCTGCTGCCTCAAAGCGTCAACCAGAACAGCCCGTATTTCGCGGCGTTTAACTTATTGAACGGGCCTCCGCCCATCCCCAGCCCCGTCATTCCGGCGAGCGGCCGCTATCCGCTGCCCGATGGACTGAGCGTCTACTATTTCGTCAGCCCGCTCAGCTCCTACCGCATTCCCGAAGTCGATTTCTGGAACGCCACCATCCAGCACCAGTTCAGTTCCACGCTCGCCTTCGAGGCCGCCTACGTGGGCAACGTAGGCCGCCACTTATACGAAAATCCCAACGTCAATCAGGCCATCCCCGGCCCCGGCAGCTACGATTCCCGCAGGCCGTTCTACAACTCGTTCGGCCTGGAACAGCCTCTGTATTCGGTTTGCAACTGCGATACGTCGAGCTACAATGCCCTCCAGGTGAAGCTCCAGAAACGCCTCTCCCACGGCCTCGATTTTCTGTTGACCTACACTTACTCCAAAGCTCTTGGAACCTCCGAGGGCGGCGGCGGCTGGGACAACAACTACAACATCGCCGCCAGCTACGGCCCCATGAGCTGGGATCGCACTCAGGCGGTGACGATGACCCACAACTGGGACCTCCCCTTCGGCAAAGGCCAGCGCTTCGACTTCGGGGGCAACCGGGTCCTGGATATGGTCGCCGGCGGCTGGCGTTTCAGCGGCGTGACCACCATCCTCAGCGGCGCTCCGTTTACCGCCTTCGTCGCCAACGCCCCCCTGTTAAACGCCGATTTCAACAGCGTCCGCGCCGACATCATCGGCAACCCCGGTGTCTCCAACCCCAACGCCAATCTCTGGTTCAACCCGGCGGCCTTTACCGAGCCCCAGCAGCCGTATCGCGACGGCACCGCCTCCCGTAACTCGCTGCGAGGCCCCGGCATGTTCGAAGCGAATTGGGCCCTGTCGAAGGCCTTCGCCATCAGCGAGACCAAGTCGCTCGAACTGCGCTGGGAGACGTTCAATACTTTCAACTACACCAACCTGTCCAATCCCAACAGCACCATCGACGTCTCCGGCGCCGGCCAGATCACCTCCACCGCCACTCAAATGCGCCAGATGCAGTTCGGCTTACATTTCTCATTCTGATCGTGAAGACTACTCACTATATGGCCTTCTCCCCGTTCCGCCTCGCGGCCTGCGCCGCGCTGATCGCTTCGCTCGGCCTGGCCGCCGATGGACTGCCGGTAGAGCCTCGGACGCCCCCGCCGGACGAACGCTACAAAGCCGACATTCTGGTCATCGTCGCCCACCCGGACGATGAAACCGAGATCGGCCCCTATCTGGCCCGCGCGATTCTCGATGAGCACAAGCGCGTCGCCGTGGTTTACGGCACCCGAGGCAACGGCGGCGGCAACGCCGTCGGCCTGGAGCAGGCCGCCGCTCTGGGCGCAGTCCGCGAGATCGAAGCCCGCCGTGCCCTGGCGTCCTGGGGCATCATGAACGTCTGGTTCCTCGGCGGACCCGATACGCCCGGCCAGGACGTGCTCCGCTCGCTCGAAACCTGGAACCACGGCAACGCCCTGTGGCGGGCCGTTCGCATCGTCCGCCTCACCCGACCCTCGGTCATCATGACCTGGCTCCCGCTCTATGCCTCGGGCGAGAATCACGGCGACCACCAGGCCGCCTCGGTGATCGCCACCGAAGCATTCGATCTGGCCGGCGACCCCACTTTCTTCCCGGAACAGGTAGCCGCTCCGCGCGACCAGAACGACATCGGCAACCTCACCGAGGGCCTCCACCCCTGGCAGGCCGAGAAGCTTTATTTCTTCTCCGATGCCAACCACCTGGAGTTCCTCGACGGCAAGGGCCCGCGCTATGCCAGCCTTGAAACCTCGCCGTCACAGCACAAAAGCTATGCCCGTCTGGCCACGGAGGAGATGAGCTACCACCTCACGCAGGGCGACAGCGGACAAATGGCGAAAAAAGGGCTCGAAGACAACGACTACCGCTTCTTCGCCGAGCCCGTCCGCCTAGTTTTCGGCAAATCGAACGTGCCATCGGGCGTCACCGACGAGGTTTTCAAAGGCGTCGTCTCCGGACCCATTCCGTTCTCGCCCGCTCCTGGCTACCGCGCGCGCGCCACGGAAGGTCTCTCGGCTGAGTTCGGCGGTCCTTGGGCGTTTTACCGAAAGTTCTGGCCGGCACACGGCATTGGGGATCCCCAAAATCTACTGAGCCCGGAGGTTAACGTCAGCGTCAACCGCCCGCTGCATCTTCCGGTGCTGGTTCACAACAACACCGCGCAGGCGCTGTCGGTGTCGGTGACGCTGTCGATGCCGCCGGGCTGGAAAGCAGTTCACGGGCCCGGCCTGTATCCGGCCGACGCCGGCCAGGATGTCCCGGTCCAGATATTCCTCACCACGCCCCCGACGTCGGACCCGGTGTGGCAGACGATTACCGTCAACGTCGAAGCACCGGGCCAACCATCGCTCAAACTCCCGATGCGCGTGAACCTGTCGGCCGGTTCGATGCCGCAGTAGTAAAGGATTCAGGGGCGTCGAAACGCCCCTTTCGTTTCAGGCCACTGAGGCCATGGATGCCGCCACCAGCCGCGCCCCGGATTCTTCCATGAAGGAGGTAAATCCGAACAGCGGCTCGGTGCGCCCCCGCGCCCACCGCTGCACCCGCCACTTCACGCGCAGAAATCGGACTTCCGGCCGGCTGGACAGGTTCACCAGCGCCGAATACACGCCGCAGTAAAACTTCCGCGGCAGGGTCATGACCGGCCTGTCGCCCCAGTCCTGCTGGTCTTCGGAGCCCCAGATTTCCACCTCCAGGCTCTCCTGCTCGACCGCTCTGTTAATTTCCAGGGTGAAAACAAATAATCTGTTTCCATTAGGAGGTAATTCGACGACAGGTCCCGCTCCATCGGCTTGCGCGATGGTTTCCGGAACCAGTGTTAATGGACACATACAACCTCCCGGGATTCCTATTGAACCGCGAAGGGCTCCTGCTTCGTGGCGCGCTGCCCACGCCCGCTACGGGAGTCTGCGGAATCGTCAGCCCCCGCTAGCTTCAGTCTCTCACGCTTGCATCTCGAATGAAAGTACTTTAATCAGAACTTTTTCTCAAACTCTGCTTGCCGGCGTTGTGCCTGCAGCTCCGAATTCCCATAGATCCGCCGATAAATGTCTGCATTATGCAGCACGATCTCTACATAGTCCCGAGTCTGGGTAAATGGTATCGACTCGACGAACTCCGCCGGTTCCCGGTACTCAGACCAGGTGAGCCACTGTTCCACCCGGCTCTTACCCGCGTTGTAAGAGGCCAGTGCCGCCTCCGGACTCCCTCGCAGCCCGTCCAGAAGCGTCCTAAGATAGTAAGTCCCGATCCGCAAGTTCACCTCCGGCTGAAACAATAAAGCCGTACGGTAGCGGGTAATTCCCACCTTCCTACTCAGGTATTTCCCGGTAGCCGGCTCGACCTGGGTCAAACCCAGCGCCCGGCTCACCGACACCGCCCGGGGATTGAACTCCGACTCCTGGCGCACCAGCGCGGCCACCAGGTACGGATCCAGCCCGTGCTGTTCGCTGTAACCCTCGAGCGCCTTCCGGTAGGGCAGCGGGAACGCAAACTGCCAGAACCGCACCGGTGCATCGGCCAGTGGTAAATACAGATACCCCGGCACATAACGCTTGATATAGCGGATCGCCTGGTCGGCGGCGTCCCGTTGGTGGGCGATCGAGGCCAACTCCATTGCCGCCACCTCGGGCTGCCCGTCATGCTCGGCCCCGAACCGCAGCTCCGCCTCGGCGTAGTCGTCCATGCCGGCCGAAGCCAGCAGCCGCGCCCGGCTAATACGTGCTTTCATGACGCCGTCAGCCGAAAAATCCATCGCCGCCGGCCTCGCCGCCCCGGGCAGTTTCTCCACCACCGCCTTCACTTCCGGCGCGTCCCCGGCCCCGATTAGCCCTTTGTCCTTCATCCGCTCCCGCGCCAGGATCGCGTAGTACGAGTTTGGATAGCGCTTCAAAATCGTGCCGTACCAGGCTCCGGCCTGACCCCGCTCCCCACGCTGTTCGGCAATCCGCCCCAGGAAGTACATCGCCGCGTCGGCCTTTTTGGTGCGCGGATAGTTCACCAGGTGCGTCCTCAGAGCGTCTTCGGCCGAGTCCCGGTTTTCCAGGTACCCCCGCCAGACCACCTTCCAGTGGCAGTAAGCGGCGTCGGGCGAGTCGGGAAAACTCTCATAACAGGCCCGGAACAGCGGCAGGTAGGCCTGGGGCTGGTTCTCCACCAGATACCGGTTGCCGACGGCAATCAAGGCCCGCTGCCGCCAAGGGGAGCCGGGATGCGCCTTGCTCAACTGGTCGACCGCGGCGTCCATTTCCGGTTCCCGGTCCAGCCGCGACGCCGCCCGCACCGAATAATAAAGCCGCTCGGCATCGGCCTCCGGGTCCTCGACCCGCAACTGTTTCAGCAGCGTGGCCGCCTCTCGCGCGTCTCCGGCCATGAGCCGCGCTCCCAGCTCTTCCACCTGGGCATGGTCCCGCGCCGGCCCCTCCAGGCGCCCCAGCTCCTGGCGCAGAAACTCACGCGCTTGCCCGTACTGCCCTCCGTCCATGAGCCGCGCCGCCCGCGCCAGGATTCGTTCGGCGCTCACGGCCGGCACCTCCGGGCGGTCGCGGAGGCGCGCCAGGCCCTGCGCCGCATCGCCGGCCTCCGGCGCCATCGGCGACTCATAAAAGACTTTCCGATATTGCTCTGCCGCCTCAGCCGCGCGCCCCAACGCCTCGAGCGCCCTGCCCCGAACCAGGGCAACGCCGGCCGGCGGCGCCTCCGGCCCGTGCGCCTCCAGTGTTTCCAGCGCCCGCTTCGGCTGGCCGTCGGAAACGGCGACCCGCGCCTCCAGCAATGCCGCCCGGCCCACCAGCGGCGACGACGGCTCCGCCTCATAGACCTTTTGCACCGCCGCGGGGATTCCGCTGTGGTCCTTACTCGCTTCCTCGGCGCTGGCCTCAAAATAGGCCGCGTAATCGGCCAGCGCGGGCACGCGCTTCCGTGCCGTTTCCGCGCGCTGGGCCACCGCCGGCGCGCCCGATAGTCCGCTTCCGTATGCCGCGAGCGCCAGGTCGGCCAGTCCTTCGGACTCCGCGCCCCGGTGAGCCGCCCCGTACCGCTCGAGTGCCGCCGCTGCCGCCACCGTTGGCTTCAAGCGATACCCCTGCCCCAGCGCCGCCAGCGTCCCCGCCTCCGCCGTTACCACCTTCGGCGCCGCGGGCGCGGCAATCTTCTTGCCCCGAGCGCTCTTCCGCGCCGTCCCGGTCTTCTTTTTCGTCTTTTTCGGCGAAGACTTCGCCGCGGATGTTTTCTTGTGCTTCTTCGAGGTGGTGGCCGCCCGGAGGGAGCTCGACGCCCCGACCGCCAGCACCACCAGCAGGACCCAAACCGCGGCTCTAAGCCAGCGGACCGGGATACCCGGCACCCAGCATTTCGTCTTCATCGTTGGCCAATACCCGCAACAGCTCGACATGTAAGTAATCGACCATCGTCGGCGCCGACTTCACAAAATCACGCGAAAACTCCTCGCGCGCCGCATCAATTTCCCCCTGCAAGTGCCGGTAAACATCGTGTTCTTGCCGGCCCGCCTGCACCGCCTCCTCGCGGTATAGCCGCATTTCGGCTACCAAAACCCGAGCCCGCCGCTGGGCGCGCAAATGCAGCTCGCGCTCTGGGCCCGACAGGTCCTCCCATCGCCTCCCGTGTGCGCCCGGCGCCGCTCCACCGATGCCGACCAACCCGGATCCGCTTCGCCTCCGCGCCGCCTTCCTATCCAGCATCGCCCCGGCCACCGAGGCGAGCATCTCGAGGCCCGCAGTCTCCACTTCACCGGTCGCCGCCTCCCCATAGAGAATCGCCGCCACCCTGCCGTAGGCTTCTACAGGGAAAAGGAGCATGCGCCCGTCTCCCCCTCCGCCCATCCAGGCGGCCACTTCTTTCCCCATCTCCCCGGCGCTCCGCGCCGCCACCACCGGTTCGCCGGTCTCGACGACGCCGGCCAGCGCCGGGGCCGCAGCCAGGCTCGCCGACGAGCCCGCGGGCGCGCCGTCCAGGCCCCGCGCCGCAACGAGACGCAGACGCCC
The DNA here is from genome assembly GCA_027452065.1 of Bryobacterales bacterium. Taxonomy (GTDB): domain Bacteria; phylum Acidobacteriota; class Terriglobia; order Bryobacterales; family Bryobacteraceae; genus JAJYKC01. The sequence continues at coordinate 93,283 of DAIDHC010000110.1, read as the reverse complement.
GTCTTCCACCGCCATCACCACCGCGCGCTCCGTATAGAGACCTGCCGCCTCCACCAGTGCCGAGCCCCACTCCGATTCCCCGCCGGCGTGACGCATTCTCCGGACGCCCTGGTTCAGACTTTCGGACAGGCCGCGCCGCTCACGCTCAATCTCCCCGGCCGCCCACGCCTCCAGCCGCGCCGCAGCCTCGCCGGCGATCCGGGCCAATTCCGCCCCCGCCGCCGCGCTCCGCCGCCCTTGTCCGGTGTTCCGCGCCGCCACTGGTGTCGCCATTGTCGTGCTACGCTTCTGTCTTTCAGTGTAACAATCAGCGCTCCGGCATCTTGGGAAATCACTGCGCAAAATGACGCAGCATGCGCCAAATGCCCACTCCATGGTGCTCGTTCAGACCCGATCGTCTTCCCGTTCCCGTGAACGTGTTCGCCGCTACTTCACTTGTGGCCTCGCGCCGATTGGCAGGACGCGTGCCCCGTGATGCTCGTATTTCGCATCTAAAGGAATTGTCAGGAAGGAATCATACTGATGTTTGCAAAATTGACAAGAACGTCCTTCTTCGCCGCGCTCCTGCTCAGCTTATCCCCGCTCACGGCTCAAGTCGTCATAGTGAATGGAGCTTCATATGCCCCCGGGCAGCCGATGGCTCCCGGCTCGTTCGCCAGCGCCTTCGGCTCGAATTTGTGTCAACAACAGGCGTACGGCTCCTTTATTTCTCCCGGCCAGCTACCGACGACGCTTGGCGGCTGTTCGCTCACGGTCAACGGAACGCCGGCCATGATGCAGTTCGTCTCGCCGGGCCAGATCAACTTCATCGTGCCGGCTTCGCTTGGCTCCGGCAACGCAGCGATCGTCGTGAATAACGGCAGCCAGACGTTTCACGGCTCGATGGGCATCGCCGGCGCCGCTCCCGGCGTCTTCGCGCTCAACAGCATGGGCATGGGCAACGGAGCCATGGTCAACCAGATGATGGGCTGGAAAGCCGGACCGTTCAGCGTCACGACGAACGGCGCGGCCACGCCGGTGTCGATGTTTCTCACCGGGATGAATCTCTCCGGTACGCCGACGGTTTCGGTGGGCGGGATGTCCGCCATGGTCACCTATTTCGGCAACGCACCCGGCCTTGCCGGCCTGCAGCAGATCAACTTTCAGCTCACGCCGCAGATGGCGGGGGCGGGCCGCGTGCCGGTGGTTGTGACCTCGGCCGGCCAGGTGAGCAACGTGACCAACATGCTTCTGCTCCCCACCAATTCGATGATGCAGGGCATGCCCGGATGGGGCTCGGGAATGATGATCGACGAGGATATGCCGCGGGCGCGGGAGATGAGCACGCTGGCGCTCAATTCCTCCAATCACACCATTGTTGTCTCCGACGCCAACGACGACGCTCTTCGCATCCTCTCGCTCGACACGCGGCAGGTGGTGTCCACTATCACTCTTCCGCAGGGTTCGGAAGCCGAGGCCGTCGCTGTGAACGACTCGGGTACTCTGGCCGCCGTGGCGCTGACCGCCCGCGCCGCCGTGGCTGTCATCAGCCTCAACTCCAACAACGCGGTCACCGTCATCAATACCGGCGGCTATCCGGCACGGCTCAAGTTCACCGGATCGACGCTGCTGGTCACTAACGCCTCGACGGGCACCGTTTCCGTTATCGACACCACGGCTCTGGCTCTTACGCATACGGTCAACGTGGGCTTCGGGCCGGTCGGCATCGACGCCGCCAATGGCACGGCGGTGGTGGCCAACATGCAGGCCGGCTCGCTCTCGCTCATCAACCTGAGCGATTACTCGGTCTCCACCATCGCGCTGCCCGCCGGCGTACGGCCGCATGAGGTCGCGATCTCGACGCAGGAAAATGTCGCCGTCGTCTCGGCGCCGATGACAGGCGCCCTGTTTCTGCTCAACCTCACCACCAAGAACCTCACCTCGATCTCGATACCGTCGGCCACGCCGATGGGCTCGGGCTCGCTGGCGGCTTACCAGAATTTCGTGTTCATCGGGAATCAGATGGCATCGAGCGTTTCCATGCTCGACCTCGGCTCCGGCGCCATTACGGCGACGTTCCCGGTCGATCCCGGCCCGCGCTCGCTCGCCGTTGATCCCACCGGAGGCCAGCTTGTGGTTCTTTGCGAAGGCACCGGCGTGGTGGATCTGATGAGCCTCGCCGATCACCACCTCGTCACGCGCTTCAACGCCGGCGCCTCCAATCGCTCCGGAACATGGAACTACCCGGTCATCTCGAGCGTTACTCCGGCCCAGGCCGCGCCGGGCTCAGCGGCTTTCACGATTACGATTAACGGCTCGAATCTCCAGTCCGTCACCAGCCTGCAGTTTCTCGTCCCCGGCGCTCTCACCGGCACAGGAGGAGGCATGATGGGCGGAGGCATGGGCGGGAACGGCTTCGGAGGAGGCATGATGGGCGGAGGCTTCACGTCGCGGATCGACCCCAACATCAACGTCAGCAATTTCCAGGTCAACTCCGCGGGCACCGTGATTACCGCTACCGTTCAGGTGCTCTCAGCGGCTGCCACGGGAACGCGCCAGATCTACCTGTCCACCGGCCAGGGATTCGTCATGATGATGTTCGGCGGCGGCGCCGTGTTCACCGTCAACTAAGCATTTCGGCCGGACGGCCCCCGTTGACCGTCCGGCCTCACCCTGACAGAGCCACTCCGACTCCGGCGCCGACGGCCATCAGAACAAAACTTTCCAGCGTCCAGCGCTGCGCCGCGATCACCAGCGCCGTGGTCTCCGGCCACCGCATCAGGCGGCGGACCGCCGCCGCTGCCGGCGGCAGACCGCACAATCCCAGCCACGACAGCGGATTGAACCCCAACCCCGGCAGCAGGGCTTGCAGCAGAAACGCCCCGGCAACCATGCCCGCGTACAAGCGGCTCGCCCGAACCCGCCCCATCCTCACGACCAGGTTCCGCTTTCCCGCCGCCCGGTCGGCACGGTAGTCCGGAAATTCGTTTACCAAGAGAAACGCCGACACCATCAACCCGAGCGGCACCGACAGCAGCATCGCCTCGCGCGAAATCGCTCCCGTCTGCGACAGGTAGGTTCCGCAGCAGATCACCGGCCCGTAGGCTAATGCCACGGCCGCCTCGCCGAGCCCCTGGTAAGCCAGCCGCGCCGGGTGCGCGTAGTAGAACCACGCCAGAGCGACACCCGTCAGCCCCACCCAGAAAACCGAAGGCTCCCGAAAGGACACAATCGCCAGGCCGGCCGCGATTCCCAGGCCATAGCCGGCCGCGCAGATCGCCGCCGTCTGGCGCCGGCTCAGAGTCCCTTCGATCAGCACGCGACGTCCGCCCGAGAACGGGCTCCGGTCTTCGTCCGCCACGCCTGCATCGGCGCCGGAATCGAAATCGCGAATCTCCCCGTGTGCGTTCTTGGCCACCTCGATGCAGCAGATGCCAAGTACCGTCACTCCCAGCCAGGCCCAGCTCAGGCCGCCGTGCGCCCAGGCAGCCGCCGCCCCCAACAGGATCGAACTGAGCGAGGCCAGAGTCAGCCTCGGGTCCGCCAGGCGCCACAAGCCGCGCCAGAAATTCCGCCCGTCCGCCGCGCGACTCCCGGCCGCGGCATTGGTCCAGACCGGCACGCCCGTTCCCGCATTCGTCATCTCGATCTCCTTACTCCGCGGAAAGCTCCGCCGCCGGACCCACCTCGACAACACCCCACAAGAACGACCGGTCCTGTGCCGCGAGATTCCCCCTCGCCGGGACGTTCGGCTCGGCGATGCTCCGTCTGACCATCACCGCGCCGGGCGCGGCCGCGTGCCGCACCGCCGCCGTCAGGCGGGACCGGTAGCCAAGGCCGGCTCCATCAAGGATGTTCGAAAGAGCGAAGGCGTCGAAGCTTGCCGGCGCGCAACTCTCCAGAAATGCCGCCGCGTCGGCGCAGACCCAACTGATGCCGGTCACGGCATGCGCGCGGCCCGCTCCGCCTGCCTCGAGATCTCCGGCCAGCAGCGCGCGAGCGTACTCGTTGCCGCGGTTCGGATGCGTCGCCCAGCAGCGCTCCATCCGCCGCCGCATCACGGCGTCGAAACGCGCGGGCACAGAGTCGATCATCGGCGCTGAATAGAACCGCCGCAGCCACCGAGGCGCCATGACGAGGTTCAGCCCGATGCGGAACCGCCGGGTATCCAGACGCCGGCGCCAGAACGCGATCTGCTCGTCCGCGCGGGCGAGGTCCAGAAACTTCTCGACGGCCGCCCGGCTCCAACCCGCCAGCTTCAGCAGCGCCCGCCCCGGCGCCATCAGCCTCTCGGCCGCGCCGGCTCTGATGGCTCCGCCCGCGGCGCGCGCCCTGGCGTACTCCAGTTGCACGGGATTGATGTCCACCGCCGTCACCTGGCGGCCCGCGGCCAGCCTCATCGCCGTGCATCCGGCCGAGGCGATGCAAAAGACCCTGGAGCCCGGAGCGAATGCCCGCTCCTCGATCGCTGAGTCCTCGTACATCCGCCCGAAGAGCAGCTTACCCGGCCCGGCGCGTCCGTCCAGCCGCCCGGCGCTCCAGGCCGTCCCTTCGGCGTCCTCAGACACGATAGGCCGCCACCCAGGCCAGCACCAGCAGGGCGAAGTTTTTCACCACCATCCCCGCCGGATCGTGGATGTGGCGGCGGCCCCAGATCAGCCCGGCGGTGTTCATGGACACCAACAACACCGTCTGCATCGCGGCCGCCCACCAGGCCTGCCAGCCCGCCAGCACCCAGACGCCGATGCCGCACTCCACCCACCCGATCAACATCAGAACAAATTCGGCCGAGGCGGGGCCCATCGCGGGTACGCCCTCGACGATCTTTTCCTGGTGCGGCATCCGGCCCAGGATTTTGCACCAGAATCCCTCGTAGATCCACACGGCGGCAACGGCGATTCGAATCAGCTCGGACGGCGGCATCCTGTCCCTCGCACTCCTGTTTCTGCATCCGGCCTGCCACGCTGTTGGAGCGCAAGGAGGCAGAGGCGTGCCACCGCGCCGGGAGTGTTCCGGCGTACGCGAGGATTTGGCCCGCCGCCCTGATTCAGGTCCGTGAGTTCAGATAGGCGATCAGATCCGCCATGTCGGACGGCGAAAGCCGGGGCCACGGGATCTGTTTCGACTTCATGCGATCGAGCATCGCCGGCCCGTGCTTCCACAAGGCGGCCACCATTCCAGTGGGCGTGTAGGGCTTCTTGCTGGCGTCGAGACGGGGCACATCGGAGCCGGCGGCGTCATGGCAGTCCGAGCAATGCTTCTTTTGAAACAACGTGCTCCCCCGGCGCGCTTCACCCGGGGTGCCCAGATATTGCTGCTCCCACACATAGCCGAGCAGAGCCCGCATTTCGTCCAGGCTCAACGGGGTTACGCCGGTCATCCGCGGCGCGTGATTCCACATGTCGGCCGCGATGTCAGTGAGCGACTGGTTGGACAGCAACCGGTCGAGCGCCCGCGAGCCCTTATGGCATCCGGAGCAGCCTTTCTCCTGAAACAGCTTGGCCCCCTCGGCCGCGCCCCCCATCCGGATATCGGGCAGCGCTTGCGAGGCCGCGGGCCCCTTGCGCACGTACAAAGCAATATCGGTAAGGTCCTGCCCGCTGAGCAGAATCCAGTTGTACTTCTTCTTTTTCACGGCCTCTTTCATGTTTGAGGAGTGATTCCACATCTGCTGTGCCAGCGCGATCGGATCGGTGACATTAGTCCACTCCGAGATCGGCTTGCCCGGTCCACCGCCGCCGCCCTTGAGCGAATGACAGTCGCCGCAATGGCGCGACTCGAGGATCTTTTTGCCCCGCTCCACTTCGCCCGGCTGCTCGAAGAACCGCACGGAATAGAGATACAGGAACAGATCCTCGGCGCCGGCGCGGTCGATCTGCGGCACGGTGATTCCCTGGGATCCCATTGCGGACCACATGGCCGGGGCGTGGTTCCACATCACGCTCGCCATCGAAGCCGGCGTGTACTGCCGGGCGATCCGGCTTCCCAGATCGGGCGCGGAGTTGCCGCCCTGTCCGGCGATCGAATGACAATGAGTGCAGCCCTGATCCTGAATCAGGGCTGCCCCGCGGCGGGCGTCCCCGTCATAGGCCCGGCCCGCGCCGGACCAGATAAGGACGCCCGCCCACAACCAGCCCGCCTGAAGGGCGAGCCGTTTCATGCCGCTGCTATTGCGCATGGACCTGGTCGACCGCAAAGGCCGCGCCCTGCCCGTGGCATACGTCGCAGCTCTCGCCGAGGGAGTTCAGGTTCCCGAGCGCGTGAGCCGAAGCCGACTGCGCGATGTGGCAGGCCGTGCAGGCCGCCACCGTCGGAGGCGCCGGATTGATGAACGCCTGAGGCGTGTTCACTGCGATCCGGGTAGAGGGAAGCGGCAGTTCCTGCGAGCCGTTGGTATGGCACTTCTGGCAGGCCTCCAGGTTGCCCGGGAACGCGGCGTTGCTCAGATCGACCTTCGACTGGCCGAAGCCCCATACGATGAACGGCTGATACTGGGCGTTTTCTCCGCCCGCCATCGAGGCCGCCTGCGAACCCAAATGGATGCGATGCACCAGGATCGGGAAGTCGATGGTCTGGGCAGGGCCCGCGTTGGCCGGACGCTGCGAGCTATCGGTCGCCGTGGGGTTGTGGCACATGATGCAGTACTGAACGTTCTGCCGGATCGTCCCGTGGAGCGAGATCGCGAAATGGCAGGCGTTGCACTGCGCCTGGCTGATCTCCACCGGGTGCGGAGCCACCGTCGAGCCGTCCACCGAGAAGCTGATCACGTCGTTGAAGCCCACGTCGCGCACCGTCTGCTGCGCGGTCGTTCCCGCCAGTAGAGTGACGCTATTGTAGCCTTCAATGCCGATGCTAAAGCTCCCGGTGGCTCCGGCCGGCACGGTGTTGGTGAACGTGTACTGATACGTCCCGCTCGCGCCCGTCGAACCTTTGCGGATATCCTCGGAAATCGCGTTCTGGTAATCGCCGGTGGAACCCGCCATGGTCATGGTGAGGCGGCCCATGGTCGCCGGATTCAGCGGCTTGCCCGATTTGTCGTTCAGCGTATAGGTCACTGTCGGCGCCGTCCCGGCCGTCCCGCCGGTCACGCTCAGCAGTTTGAACACAATGCCCGGAAGTCCCGGAGCGAATTGCGGAATGGTGTGCGCACCAACGATCGAGGCGTCAAACGGCAGCTCGCCCTGCACCTGGTGACAGTTCTTGCACTGGCTGTCGTCCGGTTGCGGCCCGCCCGCATGGTTCACTCCGCTGGCGAGGTTTACGTTGTCGTGGCAGGACCCGCAGGCCGCCGCGCTCGGATGCTGATTCCAGTAGTCGGCGCCTTTCGGCGGCCACGGCATCAACTCCGGATTGCAGCCCGGATTCCCCGCGCTCCCGCAGGCCGCGCCCGCCGGGTTCACCAGCGCCGTGCCGGTTCCCGTCGTCGCGCCGGCATTCTCCGGCGCCGGATTCCCGCTCGCCGTGATCGTCGTCTCGGCCGCCGCGCCGTATCCGCCCTGCCCCGGCTGCGCCGAGTTCGGCGGCTGCACAGTTCCGCCCTCGTGGCACATGGTGCAGTTGCGCGCATCGGCCGGGAACACGACGTCCGAAAAATCGACAGCGCCGTGGAAGCCGATGATCTGGTACGGTTTGCCCGCCTGCACGCTCGGCAGGCTGGAGCCCATGTGGATCTTGTGGATGAATACCTTGAAGTCCACCGTGTTTCCGGTGTTCACGTCCTCCGCGCCATTGGTGTGGCACAGCACGCACAACGCCACCGTATGCCGCAGGCTGTGAGCCGCCAGCGGCGCGTGGCACTTGTTACAGGTCTGCGTCCGGATTTCGTCGTGATACTCGGTCACCAGCCCGCCCGCCGGAATGAAGCTGAATACGTTGTCGGCGGTGTAGCTGCCCAGGTTGAAGGACGTGAGGTCCCGCCCCACGTAAATTCCCACCGTGTGTGTCGCCGTGGCGTCAAACCCGGCCGGTGCCTTGGCCTGGAACGTGAAGGTATACGAACCGGTCGCCTGCGTGGTCATCTGCGCTGGCACCAGGTCCTCGTCGCCCGGCGTCACCGCCGTCGCGCCCGTCGTCTGGTTTGTCGTCGTGCTCGTCACGTAATTCACATACTGGTTCTTGCCGTGCGGCAGCACCGACAGCGTCGCGCTGCCCCGCATCGCGCCCGGCGTCGTCACGCCGCTCCAGTCCAGCGGCAGGCCCTCGGGATCGGTGACATTGAAGCTCACGCTCATCGTCCCGCTGGAGTCAATTTTCGCCCCGGTCACCGTCACCACCACGCCCGGCCGCACAAAGACAGCGACCGCGGGGTCCAGATAGTACGCCTTCTGATGTTTGTTGAAATTCGAGCGTACGCTGCCCGGAGATACCATGACGCCCCCCAGCAGCAGCGCGATAAAAAGATTCCGTTTGCTCAATATTCTACTGAAATAAGACTGTTCGCCCTTCATATCTCCCTCTCCAAAGAGCTACTTGCTTCTCTTTCCCCATCAATTCCATCCGGTTCGCTCCGGCCCCGAACCCGTTTGCCCCATCCATGCCCACCGCAAGCGGCCGATTCGCTTTGAGACATGTCGAGGCTCCTCAAAATCCTATAGCACTCGGGCGGCCAATGGGCCGCCCCACCCAACCCTGCGTGCAATTGCTCATCTAGCCGACGCTTCCCCCGCCGCAACGACGGCGGACTCGCCGCATTTACGATCCAACCATTCGCACCACTCGCCCAGCCCTTCGCCGTTCAGGCAGGAGACCAGGATCACTTCGAGGGTAGGATGCACCTCCCATGCATAACTCCGCGCCAGCCGCCAGTCAAACGGAACGTGCGGCAGCAGGTCCGTTTTGTTCAGGATCATCAGGGACGCCTTGTGGAACGTCGCCGGATACTTGAGCGGTTTGTCCTCTCCCTCGGTGACGCTGAGGACGACGATTTTGGCGTGCTCGCCCAGGTCGTAGCTGGTGGGGCACACCAGGTTGCCGACGTTCTCGATCAGCAGCAGGTCCAGATCGTTGAGCGACCAGTCCGCCAGCGCCCGCTCAATCATCGAGGCGTCCAGATGGCAGGCGCCGGCCGTTGTGATCTGCTTCACGGGAAAGCCGAACCGGGCCAGGCGCCGGGCGTCGTTGTCGGTCTGGATGTCGCCGGTCAGCACGGCGACGCGGCGGCCCGGCGGCATCCGCTCGAGCGTGCGCTCGAGCAGCGACGTTTTGCCCGAGCCGGGCGAACTGATGAAGTTCAGACAATAAATCCCGTGCTCGGCAAACTGAGCGCGCAGCCGGGCCGCAATGCGATCGTTCTCGCTCAGCACCTTCTTCTCAAGCACCAGCCGTTTCATCCGTCCTCCAGATCCACCCAGGCCAGATCCAAGGCCTCGCCGGCCGCCTCGAATTCAATCTCCAGCTCGCAGCCCGCCTCCCGCGTTCCTGCAACTATCGCTCCGAAGCAAAATCGCAGTGACTCGGTATCGACGCCCGAAAGCGCCCCGATCCGCACACCCGCCTTTTTGACTCTTCCGCCACCGTTGGCGGCCGCCTGCCGCTTAACCGTCTCCAGAATCGAGGCTGCAATCGAGAGCTCGTGCATCCGGCGCTCCTTCAACAGATCCGCGGAAGCTGGTCCCCGGGCAGCATGTCCACGACGCGGGTGGTCCCGAAGGTGGTCCTCATCCGCACCCACCCGCGGTCCTCGCCGCTGACGCGCCCGATCCGTGCCGCTTCCGCGCCCAGCGGGTGCGACCGCATGGCCTCCAGCACCGCCCCGGCCGCGCGCTCGTCGACGATCGCCACCAGCTTGCCTTCGTTGGCCACATAGAGAGGATCCAGGCCGAGCAGTTCGCAGGCGCCCCGCACGGACTCCCTGACCGGGATCGCCCCTTCCTCGATCTCGATCCCCACGCCGGACTGCGCGGCCAACTCGTTGAGCGCGCTCGACAACCCGCCGCGTGTCGGGTCCCTGAGGCAATGGATCTCGCGGCTGGCGGCCAGCATCGCCGCCACCAGTGTGTCGAGCGGCGCCGAATCGCTCACCATCTCGCCCTCGAACTCCAGCCCTTCGCGCTCGGACAGGATGGCGATGCCGTGCTCACCGATGGGTCCGCTGAGTAAAACGGCGTCGCCCGGCCGGGCCCCCGCCGCCGACAGCTTCACGCCCTCGCGCACCAGGCCGATCCCGGTGGTGTTGATAAAGACGCCGTCGCCGCTCCCCTTCTCGACGACCTTGGTGTCCCCGGTCACCACTTCCACTCCGCAGCGCGCCGCCGCGCGCCCCAGCGAGCCGGCGATCCTCCGCAGGCTCTCCATCTCGAGCCCTTCCTCAATAATGAACGCCGCGCTCAGATAGAGCGGCCTTGCCCCGCCCATCGCCAGATCGTTGACGGTCCCGTGGACGGCGAGAGACCCGATGTCGCCGCCGCGGAAGAACAGCGGCTTGACCACGAACGAATCCGTCGTCATCGCCAGACGGCAGCCGCCGATCCCGACCACTGCCTGGTCCTCCATCCGCCCCAGCATGGCGTTGCCGTAGGCCGGAAGAAAGAGGTCCCGGATCAATTCGCCGCTCATCCGGCCGCCGCTGCCGTGGCCGAGTACCACGCGGCCCGGCAGCGCCAGAGGCAGTGGGCATGCCAGCCCGGTCCCGCTCATGCCGCGCTCCCGAACCCGGTGCGACGGCGGTAGAGATAGAACGCCGCGCAAGCCCCCTCGGACGACACCATCGGGGCTCCCAGCGGATGAGCCGGCGTGCAACCGCGGCCAAATTCGGCGCACTCCTCCGGCTTCTTCCGCCCCTGCAACACTTCGGCGCTGATGCAGCCCTCCGGTTCCGGACCTCCGATATCCTCCACTTCGTAGACCCGCTCGGCATCCCAGGGCACGTACTCCTGGCGTATCCTCAGCCCGCTGCGCGGTATGGTCCCAATCCCCCGCCACGGCCGGTCCGCCACTTCAAACACTTCGGCAACTACTTTCTGCGCGGCCGCGTTTCCCAGCCGCTTCACGCTCCGCGCGTACTGGTTTTCCACCTCGCACCGCCCCTGCTCCAGTTGCCGAACCAGCATCAGGATGGCCTCCAGAAGGTCAACGGGTTCAAACCCCCCGACAACGATCGGCGTCCGGTATTTCGCCGCCAGCCCCTCATAGTCCGCATACCCGGTCACGGTGCACACATGGCCCGGTCCGATGAAGCCCTGCACCCGGTTGCCCGGAGACGCCAGAATCATGTCGATCGCCGGCGGCACCAGCACGTGGGAGGCGAGCATCGAGAAATTCGTCAGTCCCTCCCTGCGCGCCTTCCACACGGCCATCGCGTTGCCGGGAGCCGTTGTCTCGAAGCCGATCCCGAAGAACACGACCCGGCGCTCCGGGTTGCGCCGCGCCAGTTCCACCGCGTCCATGGGCGAGTACACAACGCGCACGTCGCCGCCCTCGGCTTTCACCCGGTAGAGGTCCGACCGCGTCCCCGGGACGCGCAACATGTCGCCGTAGGAAACAAAGATTACGCCCAGCCGGCCGGCGATAGCCACCGCTTTGTCCACCACCTCGACCGGCGTCACGCACACCGGACAGCCCGGCCCGTGCACGAGTTCCACCTGGCCACCCACCATTTCGTCGATGCCATAGCGCATCAGAGTGTGCGTTTGTCCCCCGCACACCTCCATCACCACCCAGCGCCGCGTCGCCGTCTCGGCGATCATCCCGGCCAGCCGCCGGGCCCATTCCGGGTCCCGGTACTCGTCGAGGTATTTCACGCCCCCTCCGCTTTCTCCGCCAGCCCTTCCTCCTCCAGCCGCCCCTGCTTTTCGAGCACCGCGAAGTTATGCCGCGCCTCTTCTCCGTCGACTACGCTGATCGCGAACCCGGTGTGCACGAGGACGTAATCTCCGACTTCGGCCTCGGGAAGCAGATCCAGATACACCGGTCGCCGGATGGTGCCGAATTCGACCATTGCCACACGCGCTTCCGTCTCCCCGGCGAGCGCCTGTTTCTCGATGATCCTGCCCGGTATCGCCAGACACATACCGACCTCCCTGGCTCCCACCGTCTCCTCCCGCCTTTCTTGCAAGCGCGCCCGGCTGGCCATTCGCCCTTTGTTGCAAGCCGCCGTCCAAACGCCCGCTCTGGGCCCAGGCGTGCTCCTCCGGTCCCGTCGGCGGTCTTCGGTTTCATGCCTCGGTCACGCAGTTGCGCGGATTCACCCAGCAGTCGGCGGGCGGATTGGGCTGTTTCACCCAATTCCCGCGCTATCGTGACGGTAGTGAAGCCGCCAGCCACGCTGCGTCAGCGGATCGTCGTCACGGGCATTGTCCAGGGGGTCGGCTTTCGCCCTTTTCTGTGGCGGCTCGCCCAGTCGCTGGGTTTGGCCGGTGCGGTATGGAATCAAACTTCGGGCGTGGTGGTGGAAATCGAGGGCCCTGCGGCCGCGATGACCGAGTTCGTGACCCGGCTGCCCTTGGAAGCCCCCACATTGGCCTCGATCGATTCACTCTCCGTCGCCGGCATTCCGGTGGAGGGCTCCCGCGGCTTCGACATTCTCCCGAGTGTCGCCGAACCGGGCGCCTTCACCTTCATCCCTCCCGACACTGCCGTCTGCCCGGACTGCCTCCGGGAGCTGGCGGATCCCTCCGACCGCCGGTTCGGGTACCCGTTCATCAACTGCACCAACTGCGGACCCCGGTACTCGATCGTCCGCGCCGTGCCGTACGACCGGCCGCTCACCACCCTGGCCGATTTCCCGATGTGCCCGGACTGCGAGGCGGAATACGTCGATCCATCCAACCGCCGCCTCGACGCGCAGCCCAATGCCTGCCCGGTGTGCGGGCCCTGGCTATCGTTGCTCGACGCCGCCGGCCAGCCCGGACCCCGACGTCCGGCTTCGGAGGTGCTGGTTCGCATCCGCGCCCTGCTGGGGGCCGGCCGTATCCTCGCGATCAAAGGGCTCGGGGGCTTCCATCTTTGCTGCGACGCCGCCAACGCTTCGGCCGTCACTCGGCTGCGCGACCGCAAGCGCCGGTCGGACAAGCCTTTTGCCCTCATGGCGCGCGATCTCGCGGCTATCGAGGCGCTCGCCCCCGTCACCGCTGCCGAACGCGCGGCGCTCCTCAGCCCGCGCAAGCCGATCATCCTGCTCCGCCCCCACTCCCCGGTGCCGCTGGCGCCCGGCATCGCGCCGGGAACGAATCTGCTGGGCTTCTTCCTGCCCTACACTCCTCTTCACGCTCTCCTGTTCGAGGAAGCGCGGGGAGAGTCTCCGCCGCCGCAGGTCCTCGTCATGACCAGCGGCAACCTGAGCGAAGAACCCATCGTGAGCGGCAACGAGGAAGCCTTCGACCGTCTCAACTCGATCGCCGACGCGATCGTCGTCCACAACCGGCCGATCGCAACCCGCCTGGACGATTCCGTGGTGCGTGTCTTTGAGGGCCGCGAGCGCCTCATCCGCCGCGCCCGCGGCTACGCTCCGGCGCCGATCGCCCTCCACGCCCCGGCGCCGGAACTGCTGGCCTGTGGCGCCGACCTGAAAAACGCCTTCTGCCTGACGCGGGACCGCTACGCCGTGCTCAGCCAGCACATCGGCGATCTTGAAAACCTCGAAACGTTGCGCTTTTTCGAGGAAACGCTCGATCACATGAAGCGCTTTTTCCGGCTCAGGCCCCGCGCCGCGGCTCACGACCTCCATCCGGGCTACCTCTCGACACGCTTCGCCCGCGAAATGTCCGGCCTGCCTCCGATCCCGGTCCAGCACCACCATGCGCATATTGCCTCCTGCATGGCGGACAACGGCCTCGAGGGCACCGTCCTCGGCGTGGCTTTTGACGGTACCGGCTACGGGGCCGACGGTAATCTGTGGGGCGGCGAGTTCCTGGTCTGCGATTACTCCGGCTTCACGCGGGCCGCGCACTTGCGCTACACGGTCCAGTCGGGCGGCGACACGAGCGTGCGGCAGCCCTGGCGCATGGCTCTCGCCTATCTCCACGACGCTTTCGACAGCGGGCGGGCGCCTGCCGGCCTCCCCCTGTATTCCGCCGTTCCGCCCGGCGACGTGCGGCTCGCCGTTCAGATGATCGAGCGGCGAGTCAACTCTGTCCTCAGCTCGTCGTGCGGCCGCCTGTTTGACGCCGTCGCCTCGCTGTGCGGGCTCCGCCACGCCGTCACTTACGAAGGCCAGGCGGCTATCGAACTGGAAGCCGCGGCCGCCTCCGGCGTCGATGACTGCTACCCCTGGGACGTCGGCCCTCCCTCGCCGCGCGTCGTTGACCTACGCCCGGCCATTCGAGCGATCGCCGAGGACCTCGCCCGCGGCGCACCGGTGCCGCTCGTTTCGGCCCGCTTTCACAACACGCTCGCGTCGCTCACTGCCTCGGTCTGCGCCACGCTTTCCCGCGAGTCCGGCCTTCGCCGGGTGTGCCTCAGCGGCGGAACCTTTCAGAACCACTACTTACTCGAACGCACAACCGCCGCCCTGCGCCGCCAGGGAATGGAAGTGTTTCTGCACTCCCGCGTCCCGGCCAACGACGGAGGCATCGCGCTCGGCCAGGCACTCATCGCCGGCTCCCAGCTCTAACTTGAGAAGTAATCCATATTACTCTCGAACTTACTCAATTACTTGATAATTTTGGCCTTTACCCTGATTCGGTGGAACGCTTGACTTCATTAATACATCATCGGCGGGCTCGCGATGAAGAACGAACTGGCCACCTCCGCCGGCCTCCTGGCGCTCATCGGCGTCATCGTCCACACTGCCCTGGTGCCGGAATCGGCGCCCGCTCCCGTGTCCGTAAAGAAAGAGCAATCCGCGGCCGCCCATAAGGCTGAGCAATCACACGAGTCGATCCCTTTCGAAGGCCCATGGACCGCCACGCGCCCCGTCTTCGGCCGTCCGGAACCGGCCATGCCAACGTGCGCGGACGAAGGCCGCCTCTACCCTTTCTGCGACCCCAAAGCTCCCGGCCTGACCGGCGAGGCCGTTTTCGATCTCTTTGGCTTTCCCCGGGGCGCCGAAGTCCACGTCATCATCGCCACCGTCGCCGACCCGATTCACTCCCGCCTCGCACTCTTCGCCGACCGTCAGATTGAAGCCATCGAGCGCGCCCTCCAGGCCGGCGGCTGGGACTTCGTCTCCCAATGGCTCCCCTGGAACGACGTCGCCGACCCCGCCGAAGCCGATGTTCGCGAACGCCTCGCCGAACGGGAAACGCTCCGCACCCAGCAGCAGCTTCCCGGGCTGCTTTTGTTCCGCCGCTCAGGCGAAGTTCCGGCAGATGGATGGCTGATCGTATTCGTCGCGGGCGAGACGCCAACGGCCGGCGTCAGCCCCCAGGCGTTCGAATCGGCCCTCCGTCTGGCCTCGCCGCTTCTGCCGCCGCGAGCCTCGCTTGGCGTCCTCGGACCCAGCTTTTCGGGTTCTTTCGACTCCCTGGCGCGACTGATGCAGACCTTGCCCAAGGGTCTCGACACTGGCCGCGTCTTCGTCCGCGGCGGAACGCCCGCCAGCCAGGAGCGGGCGCTGAGCTTCACCAAAGCCACCGGGGTTCCCTTCGCGTCCGGCATTCAGAACTCTGCTACCTCCAAAGCGGCTTTCTGCGAACTGCTCGTCCAGCAGCGAATCTCCGCCGTCGATGCCGCCTACCTGACCGAGGACGAAACCGCGTTCGGCGGCCTCTTCAACCGCGAGCCGGGAAAGCAAGACGCCGAGCAAAAATCACAGTCCCAGCGCGTCCCGAATTGCGACATCCCCATGTACCACTACTCCCGCGACGTCGCCCACCTCCGAAACGCCTATCGCGAGGAGACCGGGCAGACTTTGCCCATGCGCGGGATGCCTCTTCAGGGCCCGGCCTTCACCCTCCAGGACCCAACCACCGGCGAGGATAGCGTCCCGTCCTTTTCCCGGGAGCAAACGCCCCAGTCTCAAAACGCCGTCGTCGACCAGTTGGCATCCGAATTTCGCCGCCGCGGCATCCGCCTGGTCAATCTTGTCGCCACCAATGTTCTCGATGAGCTGTTCCTTGCCCGGGTCATCCGCCAGCGCAGTCCCGACACCCGCGTGCTAGTCCCCGACGCCGACGTGATGTTCATCGCCGCTACCAGTTCGTCGGCGCTCACCGGAACGCTGTTCCTGTCCACCTACCCGATAACCGTCTTTCTCGACTCCCAGGCGCGCTACGAAGACCACACGGTTTTCCCCGCCATGGCGTCAGAAAGCCTGTACAACGTCACCGGCCTGTTGCTCAAGGACCTTGGCCTGATCAGAACTCCGTTCACTCTCCGGGACTATAAAGATCCCAGCGATCCGCAATCCGATCATCCGCCCCTGTGGCTCATGACCGTCAGCCGCTACGGCTTCCTCCCACTGGAGATCTTTCACCCGGACCACTCGCTCCACGAGGGCTTCCTCACCCGTGTTCCGGCCTCTTCCGCCCTGTTCTACGCGCTCCGCCCTCCCCGAAGCTGGTTCTTTCTGGAACTCCTGCTGGCGCTTTTCACCTTCCTTGCCTGTGCCGCGGTCTGGCGGGCGAACCGTTCCGGCTCCGAGCGCCATCGCCCCCGCTGGCTCAACCTCGCCTATGGCAACGCCGCCTTCCCTCCGCGCTGGTTCAGCCTCATTGCCCTGCTCCTGTTGCTCGCCCTCGCCCAGTGGGTTCTCGCGCTGCCCCTTTGGATCACCTTATCCGCCAAAGAATTCGCACCGGACAACCGGCTGGCCGTCCCCTGCTTCGCCGCCCTTGGCGCCGCAGCCTTCCTCGCCCCCATCATCGCCGCCGGCTTCGTCGCCTTCGCCTGGCGGCCTCGTTTTGCCGGCGCCCGCACCCAAAGCACCCTCGCCGTCCTCGCTGTTTCGGCCGCTTCGGTCCTCATCGCCGCGGCATGGTGGTTCTCCTGCGATCCGCCGGCGCCCAACAAGGACATCCGATGGCAGGGCCGATTCTTTCGCTTCCGTTCCTTCGAGCTTTACTCCGGCCTTTCTCCCGCCGTCCCCGTCCTGGTCCTCCTGCTCGGATTTTTCGTCATCGCCTGGAGCCTGCTCCGCCGGCACACCGCCGCCGGCGTCGATCGTCCGCGCCTCCCCATCGGCAAAAAGGAAAACAACCGCGCCCTGGCCCGCCAATACCACGACATCAACCTTCAGATCCTCAGCCCTCTGCACCTGGACAAAACCCAGTGGCGCCTCAGGGTTCTGTACTGCATCCTCATCGCCGGCGCCGCGCTTGGTCTGCTTCACCGAGGGCAGTATCTGTCCTCGTTCGAGTCCATACCCTATAACCTCCTCCTCATCTCGAGTGAACTCGCGCTATTCTGCTTCCTCTGCCTCGGCACCTACGATTTCGTCCAGCTCTGGGCGCTGTTTGAAAAATTCCTCACCAACTTCGACGCCTCTCCGCTCATGACCGGCTTCATTCGCGTCACCCGCGGCTGGCCCCGCCGCGCCATCTGGGCCCTTTGGCCGACGCAGCGCCATTTCAATGATCCCGCCTTCGCGCGCCAATCGCTCATCGCCCTCCACAACCGCAAGGTCCTCGCTGTCGCTCCCGCCGCCGCTTCCCAGTTCGAACGTTTCCGCAAGGCGTATCTCAACACCCGCGATGCCGCGCAGTCGCTCATTGAAGAGCCCGGCTTCTTCGCCTCCCGCCGCGCCTTCCGCGCCGTCCGCGCCCGCATCGGCGCCGAACTGCTCCAGGGCGAGCTCTACCAATACTGGACCACGCACGTCGTGTCCGAACGGCCCGATCCCACCTCCGCCGCCGGAGTCCCTCCCGAGGACGCCTCCCGCAACGCCGCCACCGACTACGTCGCCCTCCAGATCGCCCGCTACGTCATCTATGTGGCCGCCCAGCTCCAGCAGATCGCCTGGACCCTCTCGGTCACCCTCCTGGTCCTCCTGGTCGCCTTTAATACCTACTCACCCCAGGCGCCCCAAACCGTCGGCCGCCTCCTGGCCGCCGCCTTCCTCGTGCTCGGTTTCTTCGTGGTCCGCGCCTTTGCCAGCCTGGAACGCAACCGCATTCTCAGCCGCATCTCCGGCACCCGGCCCGGCAAACTGAACTGGGAGTTCTACCTCCACGTCACCGCCCTCGGCGTCCTCCCGCTCCTCGGCGTCCTCTACCACCTGTTCCCCTCGCTCGGCGATACACTCATGTCCTGGGTAGCGCCTACCATTGAGAACCTTCGCTAACCACGCCTCGCGGCCCCGTATTGCGTTATCGTTTCATCCAATGACCCTGCGTACCCTCGACCGCGCTTTCGGCATCCTGCTCGCTCTCGGCGGGCTGGGACATGCACTCGGCTCCTGGCGGGTCTATCGGGCCGAGCCGATGAGCCTGTTGTGGGCGCTGTCGGCTTCGTTGGCCGTCTTTTTGCTGGCCGCGATCAACATTCTCCGGGCCTCGCGCCATGGTGACAGGGCTTTGGCCTGGATCAGTTTCGCCGGATGCCTGGCCTGGATCGGCTTCGCACTCTGGTTCGGCTTCCTGATCGGAAACCTGCTTGACTTCCGGCCGCTGGTGAACTGTATCGTGACTGCCGCGCTGACCGGCTTCAGTCTCCGAAGCGCACTCCCACGCGCTGCCTGAGGCCGCCCTCGCGCACCTGAGGAACCACGACGCGACGCGTTCTCTGCCCCCAGCGCTCCAACTGCTCCACCGCCGCCTCTACCATCTGGGGCAGCGCCGCGTGCACCGGTTCGGTCAGCGCCGTCCCCCAATCCGTGCTGGACGGCTGCACGCCGATCAGCACGATGGCGCGGCGGCGCCTCGACACCAGTCTGAGCGCCCCCAGCAGATCCGCGATCCCCAACTGATGCACGTCCCCCTTGGTCCGGAGAGCTCCCAGCCGCGAACCCCGCAAGCGCACGAGCGTCCCGGGTTCCTGGCCGGCGTCCACCGCGTCCAGAAAAAGCAGGTGCGAGCCGCCGCGCGCATAATCGAGGAGTTCCAGCCCCAGCGTTCCCCCGTCCACCAGGCGAACGCCCCGCCCGACCCGCAAATCTTTCTTGAGGCGCTCCAGCGCGTACACTCCCGCGCCGTCGTCGCCGTGCAGCACGTTCCCGATTCCGAAGACCACGATCTCCACCGGCATTCCCGCCATGTTTTCTCCTTAATCCTGTAATAGCCCGCCGTGCTTCAAATGCTCTTCCTCAATGCTTTTGTATCCCGTGAAAATGCTGTCCAGCAGCGCGCTCTTCTCTTCCGCCGAGACGACGATCGCCGAGTAGATGTGATGGATGAAGAAAATTCCGAACGCCCACATGATGAAGTAGTGAATGGTGCGCAGCCACTGAATGTCGATCCAACGCGGCAGCCAGCCCAGAGTGAAGGCCAGCAGGCCGTGCCCCATCGGCTGCCGGAGCAGCACCAGGCCGATCACGATCTCGACAGCCACCAGAGTGTAGACGCCCAGATACGACAGCGCGGCCAGAGTATTGTGGCCGATCTGCGCGGGCGGCCGCCAGCGAAAGAAGGTGTAATACTTCAGCATTTCGCGCAGCGTGTGGTGCCGCTCGGGCCCGACGGGCAGAAACGCCTGAAACCGCGCCCACCGGTTGCCGGCGTAAAACCAGTAGAGCCGGAGCAGGAAGCCGGCGGCGAAGATGAACCCGGTAATGATGTGCACATACCGCGCGGTGCCCATCGTCCAGCTTCCGGCCTCATGCGTCACCAGAAACGGATCGTGGATGTAGCAGCCGGTGGCGGCGAGTACGGCCATTGACACCACCATCACCCAATGCCAGATCCGCACCGGCAGTTCCCACACATACACCCGCCTCATCGGCGTCGAAGCCCGGTGGAAGATTACCTTCCCGCCCGTGGATGCAATCCTGGGTGCCATTGCCGCCTCCCGCTCAGTCCACCTGCAAATGCGCCAGTGTGTTGCCGCGCGCGTCAGCCACGTGCACGGCGCAGGCCAGGCACGGGTCGAAGGAGTGAATCGTGCGCAGCAGCTCGAGCGGCCGCTCTCCGTCGGCGACCGGCGTCTTCAGCAGCGCCGCCTCGTAGGCCCCGCGCTGGCCCTTCGCGTCCCGCGGCCCCGCGTTCCACGTCGTCGGAACAACGGCCTGGTAGTTCTTGATCGCCTTGTCCTCGATCTCGATCCAGTGCCCGAGCGCGCCCCGCGGCGCCTCGTGGGTGCCGAATCCCCGCGCTTCCCGCGGCCAGCTCGCCGGATCCCACAGCCGCCCGTCGTGGATCCGCACGTCGCCGTGGCTCATCCGGTCGTCGAGCTCATTGACCCATCCTTCGAGGTGACGAGCCATCAGCGCGGTCTCGATCGCCCGCGCCGCCACCCGGCCGAGCGTCGAAAACAGAGCCGCCGGCGGCGCTCCCAGCTTCGCCAGCACTCCGTCCACCAGCGTCCGCACCTCCTGGTGCCCCGAGGCGTAGGCAACCACCATCCGCGCCAGCGGACCAACTTCCATAGGCTGGTCCTGATAGCGCGGGGACTTGAGCCACGAATACTTTTTCTCGGTGTCCAACTGCTGAAACGGCGGCCTCGGCCCGCTGTACTTCGGGTTCGTCTCGCCGTCAAAAGGATGCTTGGACTGAGCGTCCCCGCCGCTGTACTCATACCAGGAATGGCTCACATATTCGGCAATGTTGGCCGGATCGACCGGATGCACCTGGGTCAGGTCGCGGTTCAAGACAATGCCGCGGGGCAGAAAGAACTTTGCATGGTCCTTGATGGAACCCATGGGGTAGCAGCCGTAAGCCAGGAAATTCCCGAGCCCCTCGCCGCGGCCGAACCAATCCTTATAGAAGCCGGCCACTGCCAGCACGTCCGGCACGTACACCTGCTCGACAAAACTCCGAGCCGACCGCGCCAGCTCCCGAAGCTGGGTGATCCGCTCGGTGTTGATCGTCGCTCCCGGCTCGTTGGCGTCCATGGAGGACGCCATCCCTCCCACCAGGTAGGTCTGCAGATGGGGATTTTTTCCCCCCAGCACCGAGTGAATCCGAATGAACTCCCGCTGGAACTCCAGTGCCTCGATATAGTGAGCAACCGCCAGCAGGTTTGCCTCCGGCGGCAGATGGTAAGCCGGATGGCCCCAGTAGCCGCTGGCAAACAGGCTCAACTGCCCGCTGTCCACCAGCTTCTTCACCCGGTCCTGCACCGCCTTGAAATAATTCCGGCTCGACTTCGGCCAGGTCGAGATCGATTCGGCCAACTGCGACGTCTTGCCCGGATCGGCCTTCAGCGCCAGCGTCACGTCGACCCAGTCGAGCGCGTGCAGATGGTAGAAGTGGATTACGTGATCCTGCACGAGCTGCGTGCCGGCGATCAGGTTCCGGATAATGCGGGCATTATCGGGAACCTCGATGCCGAGCGCATCCTCGACCGCGCGCACCGAGGTGAGGGCGTGCACCGTCGTGCAAACGCCGCAGATGCGCTGCGTCCAGATCCAGGCCTCCCGCGGGTCGCGCCCGCGCAGAATGATCTCGATTCCGCGGAACATCGTCCCGGAGCTCCAGGCGTCGGCGATCGCGCCTCCCTCCACCTGCGCCTCCACCCGCAAATGCCCCTCAATCCTTGTCACCGGGTCCACTACGATGCGTGGCATGGTTTTGTCTCCTTCAGGCTCCCGCCGGACCCTGGCCGGCTCCCTCACCGGACGGCGGCTCCGGTTCCTCTGGCCTGACCTTGGCCCGCACAGCGCTGCCAACAGCGTGTGCCACCGTCGCCGCCGTCACCACCCCCGCCAGCCCCATGCCGATACTCGTCGCCGGCACGTCCACGCCGAAGCCCGCCACGTGCGGCAGGCGCTCGTAAAACGGCGATCGCGTGTCCCAGAACCGGTGCGAGGCGCACCCCAGGCACCCATGCCCGGCTTTCACCGGCCAGCTTGTTCCGTCGTTCCACCGCACCGAGGGGCAATTGAAGGTCGCCTCCGGCCCCTTGCACCCCATTTTGTAAAGGCACCAGCCTTTACGGTGGCCCTCGTCACCCCAGTCCTGCACGAAGCGGCCGGCGTCGAAATGCGCCCTCCGCTCGCACTGATCGTGGATGAGCTTGCCGTAGGCGAACAGCGGCCGGTTGTATTGGTCGAGCGCCGGCATTTCACCGAACGTCAGATAATGCACCAGCACCGCCGCCGTGTTGGCGGGATTGTGCGGGCAGCCGCCCAGGTTCACGACCGGCACAGAAGGCACGGCCTCTTCGAGGCCCACAGCTCCGGTGGGATTCGGCCGCGCCGCCACCAGGCCGCCGTCCCAGGCGCATGCCCCCACGGCGATGGTGGCCTTGGCCGCCCCGCACACACCCCGCGCGATATCGAGGGCTGTCCGCCCGCCAATCGTGCAGTAGACGCCTCCGTCCCCCATCGGGATGGAGCCCTCCACCACAGCCAGGTACTCGCCGCGGTGCTCTTTCACCATCCGGTCGAGCACCGCCTCGGCCTGCTTGCCGGCCCCGGCCATGATGGTCTCGTGATACTCCCAGGACAGCAGCTCGAGAACTGTCTCGGCCACCGTCGGATGCCCCGACCGGAGCATCGACTCAGTGTTGCCGGCGCAGTCCTGAAATTCCAGCCACACCAGCACCGGCCGCTTCCTTGCCTCGAGCGCCGCCACCACCTGGCCGAAATACCGGTCCGGCAAAGCCAGAGTCGCCACCATCGCGCTGCAGAATTTCAGAAACTGCCGCCGTCTCACCCCGCGGCTTCGGAGCGCATCGGGCAGTGTCTCGAACTGGGAGAGCACTTTTCCACCTCCTGGCCTCCAGCGCCGGCGGCCGACTCCGCCCCGCGCGGTTTCGGTCCGCCGGATTCGCTGGAACGCGCCCCATTCCCAGCAAGCCTGAGCCCAGCCGCAACGGGAACGCGCCAGAACCCCAGATTTGCCTTCGGCTGTGCGCTAAAGCGCCCGTCTGTTGACGGGGCGCGCGTCCTCTCGCACACAGGCGGCAATTTCTACCGTCTTCGAGCTTTCGGGCGAATCAGGCTGTGCTAGCTCGTTCGGACGCCAAGGCGCAACCGTTGGGTCAAACCACCCACTGGGTTCCGCGCGCTCCCACGCAAGTTCGGGCTCCGCAGGTAGCCCTCAGAAGCGCGTGCGTTTGACCCGGCCTGCCCGCGGCGCCTTGGGGATATTGGATTCAGCGGATGGAACGGACGAGAGGGGCATCGGTGGTATGCTGTCACGGTCCTTGAACGCGGGGCTCAAAGTAAAAGTAAGCGATGCCGAAGCGGTTCCCTGTTCGGGCGCGAGGATCTCCACGATGGGCATACACAACGTTCCATTCCTGCTGAAACGAGGCGGCCGGGCATCGGTTCTGGCGATTCTCCTGAGCGCCGCGCCGTATCCGGACCTTGCCCAAGAGACCAACGCAAGCGAAAAACCGAAGCCCGCTGCACCGGCCTGGGCACAGCCTGGTTCGGCAACCCATGTTCAGGTCGCTCCGCCGGCGGACTTTCACAGGCCGAGCAGGAACTTCGATACGCCCATCGGAATTTTCGAGGGCCAGTCCGACATCGGAAGCGCGGTATTGCCGGGCAGCGCCAGTTACGCCGCCGGCACGGGGCGCTACACCATCCACTCGGCCGGATATAACGTCTGGTACACCCGGGATGAGTTCCGCTACCTCTGGAAGAGGATGTCGGGCGACGTTTCCCTTGCGGCCGATATCGAGTTCCCCGACCCGAACGGATACGGCGACCGGAAGGCTGTGCTGATCATTCGCCAGGACCTGGATGACGATTCCCAAGAGGCGATTGCCGCATTGCATGGCCTGGGCATGATTCAACTGGGTCAGCGGGCGGAAAAAAATGTCCGCGTGAAGGACATGGAGTTTCGAATAGGTGGCCGGGGCCGGCCGGGCGGCGCCACTCCCGACAGTCTGGTCAACGTCATGGCCAGGCGGATCGGCATTGAGAAGCACGGCGACTCCTTCGCGCTCTTTGTCAGCGTGGAGGGCGAACCGATGCACCAGTTCGGCCCACCGATCACTGTGCGCATCGACGGGTCCTTTTACGTGGGTATCGGGTTTTGTTCGCATCTGCCGGACAAGATCGATTCCGCGGTGCTGTCCCATGTTGTGCTGGAGAACTCGGCCGGTAAAGTTCGCTGACCGGATGCTGAACAAGGGACCTCAAACCGAGTCTCGTCCATCGGGTTTCGGTTTGCCCGGTTCTTCCCGGCCGTAAATCGGTTCGCCCGAAGGCGCGAGGCGCCCGAGGGTAGTTTCTTCGATGGGTCGATGCACACTGCCTCTGTGCAGGCTGCGGATTGAACTGCCAGAGTTGGCAAACTCCGATGCGAGCAGGACCCTCCCCGATGCCGTACTAATCGCAAATCCTTAAGCGGCCTTGGGCTTGTGCCCGCCGATCTGATCACTCCACCATTGTCATTGACGATCGGCGGTTCTGCGCCGTGCTCATCACGCCCTGCGACGGAGAGCGGGCTCCCCATATAGCGGCTAACATTTTTGTTTTGTTCGGTTTGTATCCAACACGCGGGCGGTAGCCGGATCCGCGGGGGTCAGGAGAGGCGATGCTGTGCCACCGAAGTGGTACTGGCGGATGTACGTTCTAGTCCTTGACGGCACTATTTCGCCGCTTCACACTCGAACCAGCTTTTGTTCTCCGGCAGGCCGGCCACGTACTGGTGCGGCCCGGCGGGTCGGTGAGGAACCCGACGGGCTGCCGTTGCGCGGCTGGAAACGTGCTGCTCCGAAAGGACAGACACGCGGTGGATCGGAGGTGATCGCCGCAGCGAGGAACACAGGCAAGATGCGGCATCGGGAGGATTTTGGGCCATGAAGATCACTTGGCACGTTTTAGCCGGCATTGGCTGCGCAGCCGGATTAATTGCGCAGACGCCGCCGGTCACCACCGGCCAGTACAACAACTCTCGGAACGCGTGGAACGCGAGCGAGAAGATTCTAACGGTTTCCAACGTAGGGCCCACGACTTTCGGCAAGATCGGTAGTTTTCCGGTAGACGGCATTGTATTCGCCCAGCCGCTCTACATGCCGGCGGTGTCGATTCAGGGGACGCCGGTGAACGTGCTGTACGTGGCGACGATGAACAACACGGTGTACGCTTTCAATGCCGACGACGCGACGCAGCCGCCGTTGTGGAGCGTAAATCTCGCACCTGCGGTGCCGAGTGGATGGGCGGGACCGTGCCCGGACTTGGGCACTACCGGATCCCAATTGGGCATACTCAGCACACCGGTGATCGACCCGGCAACTTCCACGATATACGTGGTGGCGGCAACGCCGGCCGGAACGGGCAACTACGTCCACATGATATTCGCGCTCGATCTGGCGACCGGGCAACCGAAGATGGGAGGCTCGACGACGATCACAGCCTCGGTGCCTGGGACAGGGTGGGACGAAGTCGGCGGAATCGTGCCGATGAACACGACGCGGCATATGCAGCGGCCGGCGCTGCTCGAGGCCAATGGCACGATCTACGCGGGGTTTGGTAGCTGTGGACCCGACCTGGCGCCGTATCACGGGTGGGTAGTGGGATACAACAGCCAGAACATTCAACAGCAGGTGGAGGTGTATAACACGACGGCGAACGGCGGGGAGGGCGCGGTCTGGCAGTCGGGCCGGGGCATAGCGGCCGACGCGCAGGGGTCACTGTATTTCATGACCGGGAACGCGCCGGTGACGACGGAAGGAAATCCGAACCTGGGGGAGAGTTTTGTGAAGATGTCGGGCCAGGGGACGGTGACGGGATGGTTCACGCCAGCGAATCTCGCGCTGCTCGATAACGAAGATCTCGATCTCGGATCGAGCGGGCCGATTCTGCTACCGCGCTACGGTCAGGTGGTAGGGGGAGGCAAGTACGGGGTGTTGTTCACGCTGCCGACGTCGGGCATCCAGGGCCAGGTTACCGTGCCGAGACAGCGGTTTCAGGCAACGCCGCCATGCGGAACGGCAGTGTATTCGGGCTGTTACCAGATTCGGGGGATTGCGTTTTGGGGCAGCCTGACGACACCGAAGCTGTATATCTGGGGCGTTGGGGACGTGATGCGGGCATTCAACATGTCGTCAAAGGGATATCTGGCGACGACGCCCGCCTCGATGGGCTCCGAAATCGCCGGCTACCCGGGAGGGTTTATGACGGTGTCTTCGAACGCCGATACGGCGGGCACGGCCATCGTTTGGGCCATGACGCTGCCCGGGACGCTGCATGCCTACGATGCCCGCGACGTGGCTGTGGAGCTGTGGAACAGCGACATGAACCCTTCGCGGGATGGAGTGGGGACGGCGACAAAATTCGTGCCGCCGATGGTTGTGGGCGGCAAAGCGTACGTGGCCACGACGTCGGGGCAGGTGCTGATGTACGGCATTGTGACCGCGTCGGCAGGGCGGACGGCGCCGTAAGGCCCACACAACGTTTGGAAGGCGCGAGACCGGCCAAAACCCGCGCTCGCGTTTGCATGGCCCATGCGACTGTGATGAAGTAGAGAGTTCTAGACAATTACAGGAGGCATGGTCATGGACGCATTCAAGACGCGAAGGGATTTTTTTGGCTGGGCGCGGGGTCTGGTGGCCGTGGGCGGGCTGGCGGCCGGCGGGGTGGAAGCCGCTCCGGCGACTTCGGGCCGCGAACCGGAGGGTGAGGATTACTACGACAAGCTCGGCGTCACCAAGATCATCAATGCCGCCGGGACGTACACGTTCCTGACGGCAGCGGTGATGCCGCCTCCGGTGCGGGCGGCGGTGCTGGCCGCGGCGCGGCATCCGGTGCGTCTGGAAGAACTGCAGCGGAAGGCCGGCGAGTACCTCGCGGAGAAACTGCACTGCGAGGCGGCGCTGGTGTCGGCGGGCGCGGCGTCGGCGCTGACGCTGGGGACGGCGGCGTGCATGGCGCTGGCCAATCCCGGGGCGACGCACGCGATGCCTACCGAAATGGAGGGGATGAAGAACGAGGTGATTGTGCAGAAGGCGCACCGGTATGAGTACGACCACGCGCTGCGCAACTGCGGGATCACGTTCGTCCAGGTGGAGACCATGGACGACTACGAGAAGGCGTTCACCTCGAAGACCGTGATGACGCACTTTTTCAACGCGGCCCAGCATGGCGAGATCGGCAGAGAGGACTGGATCCGGGTAGCGCACGCGCACGGCGTGCCGTGCTTCAACGACGCCGCGGCCGACGTGCCGCCGATTTCCAATCTGTGGAACTACACGAAGATGGGTTTCGACCTGGTGACGTTTTCGGGCGGCAAGGGGATACGGGGTCCGCAGAACGCGGGACTGCTGCTGGGGCGCAAGGACCTGATCGAACTGGCGGCGAAGAACAACAATCCCAACGGCGATACCGTCGGCCGCGGGATGAAGGTGGCCAAGGAGCAGATTGTAGGCATGGTGGCGGCGGTGGACTGGTTCCTCAGCCAGACCGATGCCGGCATGGAAGCCGAGTTCCGGCGGACGGCTGACCGGATTGCGGCGCACGTGAAGGGGATTCCGACGCTCGAGTCGTCCATCGCGATTTCTCCGGTGGCAAACCACGTTCCGCACCTGTTGCTGAAATATGACCAGCAGCGGGTGAAGATTTCTCCGCGCGAGGTAGCCAAGACGCTGAGGGAGGGAAATCCGCCGATCGAGCTGAATCCGTACACCGGACGGAACGGAGACCAGGATCTGCCATCGGATGAGAACACCATCGTGGTGGGAGTATGGATGCTGCAGCCGGGTGAGGACGTGATTGTGGGGCGGCGGCTGAAAGAAGTGTTGACGAAAGCGGCGAGCGCGTAGGGGCGGGCGACCGTGGACCGACGCGAATTTTTCGGCGGGGTGATGGCGGGCGGGCTGCTGCCGGTGGCGCAAGCTGTAGGCCAGACCAGCGTGGCTGGGGAGACGGGCGGCGAGGTCAGGATTGAGCGCGCGGCAAACGGGACGCCGCATGCGGGCAAGACGCTGGCGCTGGTCACGCCGCACCTGGACGACGGGCCCATCTTTGCGGGCGGCACAGTGGCGAAGCTGCTGAAAGAAGGCTACACCGGGTACTTTATCCGCACGAGCAACGACGAGAAGGACTCGTACGCGATGAGCCTGGGCGAGACGGTTCTGGCGAACGAGCGAGACTCGGAGACATTCGTCAAGACGATTGGAATGAAGCGGGTGTTCGACCTGAGCTACCGGAATCATCGCATGGACGACGTGGCGCGGACTGAGCTTCGCGGCCGGCTGATCTTCCTGTTCCGGCTTCTCAAGGTAGACACGGTTTTCAGCTACGATCCCTGGGGACATTACGAGGAAAACCCGGACCACTACGTGACGGCGCAGGCGGTTGAGGCGGCCTGTTGGATGTCAGGTGGGAGGCTGGACTTTCCGGAGCACGAGGCGGCGGGGCTGCGGCCGCACGGCGTGCGCGAGAAATACTATTTCGCCCGCGGTCCGCAACTGGTGAACCGGGTAGTGGACATATCGGGAACGCGGAAAGAGAAATTCGCGGCAATTCGTTCCTGCCGGACGATGATCGATCACATGGTCGAGGATCTGAATGCCGACCTGGCGGCAAGAAAACTCCGTCTGCCGGAGCTCGATCAGGGCGGAGACAAGGCAATGGAGGAGTACATCCGGTTGGCATTCGAACGGCGGGACGCCGCGATCGGAAAGAAGCACGGGCTGGAGGCGGCGGAGGAGTTTCACTACATCGGGCCGGATCCTGAAATGGAGGATTACATTTCCCGGCACGCGGTAACTAGGTGAGCCCCGCGACCGCCGGTTCTGGAGAGGCTTAAGCCGCGGCCTGGCCAGGCGCCAGACGATTGAATGCGGCGAGAATCCCGCACGGGTTGTTATATCATCATGTTTTCATTCATGGATCGACGCGGCTTTCTTTCTCTTGTCGCGGCAACTCCTCTGCTTGGCAACGAGCCGAAGGTTCCCGCATATCGAATTGTCAGCAAGTATGAGGCGGTGCCGGGACAGGGCATGCCCGGGCCGTATCGGGGTCAGGTGGCGCGGGTGCACTCCGAGGGCGCCCTGGACGTCGACACCGATACGGCGAACCCGGCGCGAGTGAAGGAAATGCTGGCCGCCGGGATGAAGGAGCTTACCGGGGAGCGGGACGCCCGGGACGCGTGGGCGAAGTTCCTGTCGCCGGACGATGTGGTCGGGATCAAGGTGAACTGCTCGGGCGCACCGCGCATCATGTCGAGTCCGGAGGTGGTGGCGGGCATCGTGGAAAACGTGATGGGCGTCGGCGTGGCGCCGGAGAGGATCACGATCTACGAGCGATTTCCGGACCAGATGGAGACGGTGAATTACGGCAAGTACGTTCCGGCGAAAGTGAACGTGGCCGGAGTGGAAGGACAGCGGGGCGCGATCATCGGCTACGATCCATACACCTACGTGGAGGTGGATTTCTTCGGCGAGGACGACACTCGATCGAACCTGGTGCGGATGGTGTCGGAACGCTTCACAAAAATCATCAATGTCCCGAATATGAAGGAACACCAGGCGGCGGGAGTGACGGGCTGTTTGAAAAACATCGCGTATGGGGATTTTTCGAACGTAGCTCGCTCGCACCGGTTTGAGAAGACGAACACATATTCCTTTATCGGAACGCTGGCATCGGTTGAGCCGCTTCGATCGAGAACGGTGCTGAGCGTGATGGACGGCCTGCGGGGCGTGTGGCATGGAGGTCCGTTCAATCGCGACAAAAAGTACCGCTTTTATCCGAAGATGATGCAGTTTGGAACCGATCC
Source organism: Bryobacterales bacterium (assembly GCA_027452065.1). Classification (GTDB taxonomy): domain Bacteria; phylum Acidobacteriota; class Terriglobia; order Bryobacterales; family Bryobacteraceae; genus JAJYKC01. The sequence continues at coordinate 63,659 of DAIDHC010000110.1, read as the reverse complement.
GGTGGCGATGGACAGGATGCTGCTGGAAGTGATCGAGGCGAAGCGAAAGCAGGAGGGGGCGCCGTCGTTGTGGGACCGCTCGAAGGAGCATTTGTGGAGGAGCCGCCAACTGGATCCGCAGCACAACATCTTCATTCGGGAACCGGGCCACATTGAGTACGCCGCCGGCCTGGGCCTGGGCGACTATGACATCGAGAAGATCAAGCTGAAGGCAGTCGAGCTGTGATGCTCCTGGCGCTCGCGGTTGTATTGCCTTCCCTGTATTGGGAAGGAGGGCCGGAGACCGCGCCAGCGCTGCGCGAGGCCCGGATCACCCGCATCGAGGTGCCGGCCGAGAATGTCGCGGCGTGGCGTGGGGTGCCAGGGATTGACGTAAAGGCGCCGACCGGGCAACCGGGCGTGAAACTGGCCACGCCGGCGGTGAGCTACCGGATGGACGAGGCGTCGGCTTCGACGGCGCCCTGGGTGGACAGCAACGGGTGGCGAATTCTGCGGGAGCCCGGGGCGCGGTTCGTCTATGATGCGCCGGGTAAGGCGGCGGCGCTCGCGGCCGCGGAAGTGTTCGCTTACGGGGCACGGGGCGAGATACACACCGACGCGGAGGGACTCGGACCGCTGGGAGAGATGCTCGCCTTTCTGGGCGGTGTGCCAGAGGCGAGCCTACCGCTTGCGGCCAACATCGGCTACCAGGACGATGGATCGGCAAAGTCGGGAGAAGTGATGAACCTGCTGGTGCGCCGAAACCTCTTGTTCCGGCTGGTGCAGGCGCCCGATCCCAAGCTCGATCTGAATGTGAAGATCGGTTCGGCCCAATTTCCCGTGGCCGAGGCGGAGAATCCGGATATGATGGCGCATAAGATCCGGCAGGAACTGACGGATGACAAGCGGCTCGTACGGATTTACGGGAGCGAAGTGGTGATTGCGCGGCTGGAAAGCGACGGCACACGGGCGCGGCTGCACCTGCTGAATTATGCCGGAGCCAAGCGGCCGGTGGTCGGGCTGCGGGTGCGGGTGCTGGGGCGCTACCGGGAGGCGGCACTGTTAGCTTCCGGGCTGCCCGGATCGAAGGTTCTTGATTACACGCTCGACAGCGACGCGACAGAATTTACGTTGGCAGAACTCAAAATGTACGCGGTTATCGACTTATCGCGGTGAAACGGAACATGACAAAACTCAAATATTGGCGGTGGATGATGGTTCTCGTGGCCGGCTCCGGGATGGCGGAGGCGCAGCAGTATGACCTGCTGCTGCAGGGCGGGCACGTGATCGACGCAAAGAACGGCATCAGCGCGGTGCGCGACGTGGCGATTGCGAACGGAAAAATCGCCGAAGTCGCCGAGCACATCGATGCGTCGAAGGCGCTGAAAACGGTCAACGTCGGCGGCCTTTATGTGACGCCGGGACTGGTGGATATTCATGTGCACGTCTACACGGGCACCGGCGAGCGCAATTCCTACGCGGGGGACAACAGCGTGCCGCCGGACGGCTTTACGTTCCGTGCCGGCGTAACGACGGTGGCCGATGCCGGTTCGTCCGGCTGGCGGAGCTTCGAGGACTTCAAACAGCGCATCATCGACCGCTCCAAGACGCGCGTCCTTGCGTTTCTGAACATTGTCGGCGCCGGCATGAGGGGCGAGCCTTACGAAGACAATCTGCTGGACATGGAGCCGAGGTCGGCGGCCGACATGGCGTTGAGGCACAAGGGACTGATCGTGGGCTTCAAGACAGCCCACTATACGGGGCCGGAATGGACGCCGGTGGAACACGCGGTGCAGGCGGGAACGATGGCCAACATTCCCGTCATGGTGGATTTCGGCGCGGACTGGCCGGAGCGGCCGGTAAGCGACCTGGTGACAAAGAAACTGCGGCCCGGGGACATATACACGCACTGCTACTCCGGGATACGGCACGAATTGACCGACGACGGCCGTGTGAATCCGGGCATGATCGAGGGCCGCAAGCGCGGGGTGATTTTCGACGTGGGGCACGGCGGAGGAAGTTTTGCGTGGCGAATCGCGGTGCCGTTCATCGAGCAGGGCTTCCTGCCGGATTCGATCTCGACGGACCTGCACGTTACCAGCATGAACGCGGGCATGAAGGACATGCTCAATGTCATGGGCAAATTTCTCGCTATCGGACTTTCCCTGGACGATGTGGTGGCGAGATCGACCTGGCACCCGGCGCGTGAGATCCATCATGACGAGTTGGGGAACCTCTCGACCGGCGCGCCGGCCGACGTGGCGGTGCTGCGCGTGGAAGAGGGGAAGTTCGGATTCACGGACATGTACGGCGCCCGGATGGACGGGACGCGGAAGCTGATCTGCGAACTAACTCTGCGGGACGGCCGTGTGGTATACGACCTGAACGGCATCACGAGGCCGGACTGGAAGAGCCTTCCGAAGAATTACAAGAGCACGTCGGACGCGCGCTGGGACGCAGTCACGCCGCGGCGGCGTGACGAGCGCTGAGGCGGGCGCAGCGCGGGGCCTAGGGCCGCCGGGCCGTCACCTGGGAGAAGACCCGGAGCAGATTGCCGCCGAGGAATTTGCGGATGCGCTCGTCGGAGTAGCCGCGATCGAGCATGGCCTGAGTGATCAGGGGAAGGTCGCGGATGTCGCGCATGCCGAGCGGCAGCGTCGGGCCGCCGTCGAAGTCGCTGCCGAGGCTGACATGGTCCTCACCAACGAGCTGGATGGCGCGATCAACGACGGCGACCCAACCGGCCACGGTCAGCTTGAGCGCATCGGGAGCCGGAAAGCCGGGCATGGGGAAACGCGGCGCCACCATGCGGTCGATCTCCTCGATGGACATGCCGGATTCGCGGTCGTGGACTGCGGACGTGTCCCAGAAGGCCTTGCCCTCGTGCGCGGTGCGGTACTCGAAAAGCTTGCGGTTGTGAAACTCGTTGCCGATCTGAAAACCGATGAGGCCGCCTTTGGAGGCGAGCTTCTTGATCAGCCAATCGGGCATATTCCGCGGGATGTCGTTGACCGAGCGCATGCCGTTGTGGGTGGCGACGATCGGCTCCGAGCTCGCGTCGATGGCCTGGGAGATGGCGTCGTCGGAAGCATGTGAGACGTTGATGACCATCCCAAGCCGGTTCATCTCCCGGATGACCTCGACGCCGTGCGGGCTGAGACCGTGGGAGCGCGGAGGCGAGCAGCAGGAGTCGGCGTAGTTGTTGTTCCGGTTGTGGGCGGAAAGCTGCATCGATCGCAGACCAAGGCGGTGGAACTGGCGCAGAACGCCCAGGTCGCCGTCGAGATCGAAGCTGCCTTCGATGTCGAGCACGGCGGCGATCTTGCCGGCGCGATGGATGCGCTCGACGCCGGCGCCATCGAGAGCGATGGCAATGCGGGCGGGGTTGCGCTGGATCTGCTGGATGGCGCAGTCGAGCATGCGGAGCGCCTGCTTGGTCTCGAGACGAGGCGGGTAGTAGTCCTCGGTGACAAAGATGGTGAAAAACAGGGCGCCGAGGCCCCCTTCGACGCTTCGCGGAAGGTCGAACTGACCATCCGTTTTCAGGGTGCCGATGTCGCCGCCGTGGTAAAACTCGCGGTCGACGGCGTGGATGTGGCCGTCGAAGACGAGGCTGTGGAAATGAAGCGAACGAGCCCTTTCGGTGATCGTAGATGGCGATTGAGCGGCCAAAAATTGAGCGGAAAAAACTGAAACCGCCAAAAATCGAGAAAAGTAAAGCACGATTCGCATTATAATAGCCTTTCGGCAAACGTGAAATGAACACACCTGATCGCCGGCCGCGCCTGGCAGCTATTGTGAACGTCTATCGGAAGATGTATCACGCCCAACACATCGTCGACCGGTTTCTGGATGGATATGGGTGGGAAGGCAGTTATCACGTGCCGCCAATGGACATGGTGGCGCTGTACGTAGACCAGGTGAGCCCGCTGGATCTGAGCCGCGAGCGGCTGCTGCGGCACCCAGCGATGAAGCTCTATCCAACGGTGGAGGACGCGTTAACGCTGGGCGGGGACAAGCTGGCGGTGGATGGAGTTGTGATCGTGGGCGAGCACGGCGACTATCCGAAAAATGAGCTGGGACAGACGGAATATCCCCGGTACCAGTATTTCGAAAAGGTGGTGGAGGTTTTCCGCGCCAGCAAGAAGACAGTGCCGGTATTCAACGACAAGCATTTGTCGTGGAACTGGGAATGGGCCAAGCGGATGAGAGACACGGCGCGCGAGATGGGGTTTGAGTTCATGGCCGGGTCGAGTCTGCCGGTGACGTGGCGAATTCCGTCGATTGACATGCCGGCGGAGGCCCAGGTGCAGGAAGCGCTGTGTATCTGCTATGGCGGCGTGGACAGCTACGATTTTCACGGCCTGGAAACGATCCAGGGGATGGTGGAGCGGCGGAAGGGCGGCGAGACGGGCGTCAAGTGGATTCAGGCTTACCGGGGCGAGAATTTTTGGGACGCGATGACCGAAGGAGTCTGGTCGAAGAAGTTGATGGACGCGGCGCTGTGCCGGAGCCATACGTTGACACCGGCGCGGCCGGGATTCAACGACATTTTTCCGACGGTGGATCAGATGCGCGCGCTGGTGAAGGATCCGGTGGCGTACCACTACGAGCACCGCGACGGCCTGCGGTGCACGATGATGCTGATGAACGGGCTGGTGAGGGACTTCAACTTCGCCGCACAGTTGTCCGGACGAAGCGAGCCGCTTTCGGTGCAAATGTACCTGCCGATGCCGGATGGACGGACGACCCTGGCGGATTTTTTCAGCCCGCTGGTGCATCACATGGAGACGATGTTTCTGAGCGGTAAGGCACCCTACCCGGTGGAGAGGACTCTGCTGACGACGGGGCTGACGGCGGCGGGCGTTGAAAGCCTGTACCGGGACCAGAAGCGGATCGAAACGCCGTGGTTGGATGTGCGCTACGAGGCTCCGGCGGCCTCGACGTTCTGGAGGAGCTGAGAGGCGGATGATGACAAGGCGGCAGTTTCTCGAGGCGGCGGCGCTCGCTCCGTCGCTCACACAGGCGCAGAACGGGGAGAAGAAGCGCGTCGCGGTGATTACGACGATCTACCGGTACTTGTCGCACGGGCAGCACATCGGGGATCGTTTTCTTGTCGGTTACCCACACAACGGCACCTGGCATGCGCCGGATATGCAGGTGGTCTCGCTGTACGTGGATCAGAAGCCGGAGGGCGACTTGAGCCGGGAGCGGGCGAGCGAGTTCGGATTCCGGGTTTACCCAACCATTGCCGAGACGTTGCGGTGCGGCGGCAGCCGGATCGCGTGCGACGCCGTGTTGATCGTGGGCGAGCACGGCGACTATCCGCGGAATGAGAAGGGGCAGATACTGTACCCGCGATATGAGTTCTTCGAGCAGTGTGTGCGGGTGTTTGAACAGGATGGGCGCGCCGTGCCGGTGTACAACGACAAGCACCTTTCCTACAGCTTCGACAAGGCGAAGGCGATGGTGGAGGCGTCGGAAAGGCTGGGATTCCCGATGTTGGGCGGCTCCTCGCTGCCGGTGACGTGGCGGCTTCCGGACATCGAGATCCCGTTGGCCTCGGACGTTGAGGAAGCCGTTATGATCGGCTGCGGAGGGTCCGACCCGATGGACTTTCACGCGCTCGAAGCAATGCAGTGCATGGTGGAGAGGCGCCGGGGCGGCGAAACCGGCGTGAAGTCAGTCCAGTGGCTCGGTGGGGAGGCGTTCTGGAAGGCCCGGGCCGAGGGTAGATGGTCTGAGGATCTGATGAGTTCGGCGTTATCGCGCACGGACACGCCGCTTGGGCTGACGGTGAAAGACGGCCGGACGCAGAACCTTGCGGCGCCGGGCGTGCTCGAAAGCCTGGTCAAAAATCCCGCTGCCTATCTCATCGAATACCGCGATGGGCTGCGGGCAGCCATGTTGATGCTGGACGGCGCGGTTGAGGACTTCAACTTCGCCGCACGACTGAAAGGCCGAGGGGTCGCATCGACGCAGTTCTTTCTGTCGCCGAACCCGAACGTGACGTACTCGGCATGTCTCGTTTCGAAGATTCAGCAGATGTTCGCCAGTGGAAAGGCGCCCTATTCGATCCGTCGCACGCTGCTGACCAGCGGCGTGCTGGAAAGTTGCCTGACATCGAAGGTAAGCGGGCAAAAGAAGCTGGAAACGCCCCAACTGGCGGTTGAATACCAGCCGCCGGCAGAGTCGCAGTATTGCCGGGCGTAGAGCGGGCCCGGCGGCTCCAGGGCGCGCCGGCCCACGCGACGGGATATAACTTTTAGCGTTGCGATATACTTATTACAATCTCAAGACTTTTGGTGAGGAGTTATATGACGAAACGCTGTTTCACTTTTGTTCTGACGGGGTTGGCAGCCGCGGCCATGGCATATGCACAGTTGGCCTCGACCACGTCCCTGGTGGGGAATGTAACCGACTCGGCAGGCGCCGCCCTGGTGGGCGCGAACGTGACCGCGGTCAATGTGGGAACCCAGGAATCCTACACAACGACGACGAGCGCGGAAGGTACCTACAACTTCCAGTTCGTAAAGATCGGAACATATAAGATCACGATCACGCAGGCCGGTTTTCAGTCGTTCACAAAATCGAACATCCTGGTGGAAAGCAATCAGATCGTACGTACGGACTTCGTTATGCAGGTGGGCCAGGTGAGCTCTGAAATCACCGTCAGCTCCGAAGCCCCGCCGATCGCGACGGATGAAGCGAGTCTGAGCCAGATCATTAATAGCAGGCAAACCGTCGATTTGCCGTTAAACGGCCGCGATGTTCTCCAGCTTGCGGTGATAACGCCCGGAGTACTGCCCGGAATGAAATCCGCCGCGGGAAATCCCGGAGGCGGCGAGGATTTCATCGCTGCCGGGACGCGCGAGATTCAGAACAGCGTCTCGCTGGACGGCGTCAGCCTGATGAATAACCTGATTACGACAACAACGTTCCGGCCCTCGGTGGACGCCATCCAAGAGGCGCAGATTCAGACGGGCACCTACCAGGCGCAGTATGGAGGCTATCTCGGATTGCAGATGAACCTGGTGACCAAGAGCGGCACGAACAGTCTGCATGGGAGCGTATTCGAGTTCCTGCGCAACGATTACTTCGATGCCCGGGGATTCTTCGAAAAGCCGGGTACGCCGCAAGCGCCGTACCATCAGAACCAGTTCGGATTCGAGCTTGCGGGACCGGTGGTGATTCCCAAACTTTATAACGGCCGGGATAAGACCTTCTTCATGGTCGACTATGAAGGCCTGCGGCAGTCCCAGACGCTGGCTCAGAGGGACACGGTGCTGACGCCCCTGATGCGGCAGGGCAACTTCACCGAGACGACTAAGGTAATTCGGGATCCCCTGGCACCCGGCCAGCCGCCGCTGCCCGGCAACATCATTCCGGCTTCCCAGATATCGTCGCAGGCCGTGAAGGCGCTACAATACATGCCGCTCCCGAATCAGGCAGGGATCGCGAACAACTACCTGGCCAGTGTTCTCAACACCAACACGACGAACCAGACCTTGGATCGTGTCGATCAGAACTTCGGTGAGAAGACGCGCTTGTTTTTCCGCTATGCGTGGGAGAACACGACGCTGCAGAACGGGAACACAAATCCGTTCAACGGCTACAACCAGCCCGTCACCGACCGCAACTTCGTGATCGGCTATACCCAGGTGCTGACACCGAGCCTGATCAACGACGCGCGTTTCGGACGGCAGAGCACGACGATCAATTCGATCAACTTCTTCAACACTGCCGCGCTCGCCAACGCCGGCACCGATCTCGGTATTCCGGGATTCACTTCCAGCCTGGCCAACTCCGGGCTGCCCGATATCTCTGTCGCCGGCTTCATGGCGATCGGAGGCCAGAATATGGCCAGCAGCAATTGGTATGAGACCGACGAAACGTGGCAGGGAACCGACATCCTGAGCTGGACGCACGGAGCTCACAGCATCCAGGCCGGCGTCGAAATCCGGGACCTGGTGACCATGCGGACGGCCAATAACAATCCTCGCGGCTTCTTTAACTTTTCGGGTACGATTAGCGGATACGCTCCGGCTGATTTTATGTTCGGCCTCCCTCTTCAGGTGACAACGCCGGGACCGCTGGTGCCGGGCGGCGGCACTCAGTACCGGGATGGTTTCTTCGTGGTTGACAAGTGGCAGGTAAGCTCGCGCCTGACCTTGAGCCTGGGGCTGCGATACGAATTGCCGACGGTACCGGAATCGACGAATGGGAACGGCACCATCCTGAATCCGCAGCAGACCGCGTTCATTCCGGCGACGGTTCCGCAGATCATTCCGTACACTTATCCGACACATAGCGACTTCGCACCCCGCTTCGGATTCGCCTATCGCGCGTCAGACAAATGGGTTCTCCGGGGCGGATACGGGATTTACTACAATCCGAACCAGCTCAATACTTACACTCTGACGACAACAAATCCACCGTTCAGCTCCATTTACACCTACAACTCCCAGCCCTCGAATCCGACCCTCTCTTTCGACAACCCGACGCCCAGTTCGTCGCAGGGCAAAGCCGGACCTCCCAACGCCTTCACGATCAATCCGAATCTTCCTACGGCGTACATGAGCCAATGGAGCTTCGACGTCGAACGCGCGCTGTGGCAGGGAGCCGCCATAGACGTGCAATACCTCGGATCTCACATGGTGCACCTGGATCGAAGCAATTTCAACAACACGCCGCTGCCCGGTCCCGGGCCAATCGCCTCGCGACGGCCGAATCAATTATTCAACGTGATCCGGACGATTCAAAACGACGAGGTGGCAAACTACGATGGTCTCAACGTCGTCCTGAGGCAAAATATGACCCATGGCCTGACGATGCTGATGTCGTACACATGGTCACACGATCTGGATGTCAGCACCGACTCGAACGGAGGCGGCGCTCCGATGAATCCTTATAACTGGGCCGGCGACTACGGCAACAGCAACTGGGACGTCCGCCATCGTTTCGTGGGCAGCTTCAATTACGAGATCCCGTTCCTCAAGAATGCGGCCAATCCCTTCGAACGCTATGTTTTGGGGAACTGGCAGATCAATGGGATTATCACAGCCCAGAGCGGCTTTCCCTTTAACGTGACTGTGCCTGGCGATTACGCCAATACCGGTGTCGGCAACCAGCGTCCGAATCTGATCGGGACGCCGAGCGCCAACTGCGGCGATGGGCACCTGACGGGCTGCATTTCCCCTGCGGCCTTCGCTGTGCCGGCTGCCTACACATACGGAACCGCGGGCCGGAATCTGCTGTACGGACCGGACCTGGTCGACGTAGATTTCTCGCTCTTCAAGCTCTTTCCCATCAAGGAAAGGGCCTCGTTCGAGCTCCGTCTGGAGGCGTTCAACACTCTGAACCACCCCTCTTTCTCCAACCCGGCGGCAACGCTTGGGACGGCGACATTCGGAACGATCAGTTCGACCTCCAACAACAACCGCGAGTTGCAGATCGCCGGTAAATTCACATTCTGATCGGCCGATTGGGCCGATCGCAACGGGTGCGACGGGACGGCGGAGCGTGGCGTCAGATATGTGCTCCGCCGACCCGCAAATGAGCCGAAGCGCGGCTCCCTCACTCGGCCAGCGCCCTGTCAACGGTTTGTGCTTGTTCGGGCGCGCGGCCATGGCGCGACTCAACCGGGTCCAGGCGCTTAATTGCCACCGGAAAGAGTAAGCTGCGTATAGAGCGATGCGGCGTTGGCCTGCGTCACCATAACCGGCGGCAAATTATATTCCTTGTCTGGAGAGAAGTGCGGGTCACGGAGCATTTGGAGCGCGACGGCGACGGTCTTGTCGACGCAGAGAGGGTATACGAAAGTGGCCGCCAGGACGCCGTCCACAACCTTCTTGACGCCACCGGCGGGTCCGCCGAGCCCGTCGACGCCAACGAAGATCATCTGGTGGTCCCGACCGAGCTCTTTGGCGGCGAGATAAGCGCCCACGGCCATGGGGTCGTTGTGCGCGTACACGACATCGATCGACGGCTGCGACCTCAGCACCTCCGTCATCCGGTCTTTGGCGCGGGCCTGAATCCAGTCGGCAACCGGCTCGGCGACGGTCCGAATGGATGGGTAGCGGTCGAGGATTTCACGGGCTCCGTTGTAGCGGCTGATTTCCCCTTCGACGCCGAGCAATCCACGCATCTGCACGAGGTTTCCCCGGGGTGAACCGTACTTGCCGGTCAGGTATTTGACGATGAAGTCTCCGGCCATGCGTCCGATGGCGACGTTGTCGCTGTGCACGTAGACCGTGTAATTCGGCTGGAGGACGTCGCGTTCGAGACAGATGGTGCGGATTCCGGCCTGCATGGCTTGGCCCATGACCGCGGTGAGGGCGGCGCGTTCGTTTGGGGCGACGATCAGCAAGTCGGGCTTCTGACGAATGAATGTCTCGACCTGTGCGACCTGCCGGCTGTTGTCCTGCCCGGCATCGGCAATGACGAGGTCGACATCGCCGGCTTCGGCAAACAGCTTCATCATGAGCGCGTTTTGGGCAGCCCGATACGGCTCGGCGTTATTGCACTGGCTGAAGGCAACAAGGAATCGCTTTCCGTGACGGCTGGGCGCCTTTCCACCGCCGCAGCCAGCGGCAGCGAGGAAGGCGGCGCACCCGATGGCCACCGCCAGGCGGCTGGGGGCGCAGGGAGGGCGGAGGAAGGCAGGTTCAGTCATTGGAGCTTCGCCGTTGCACCGCAACCGCGAGAATAATGATGACGGCCTTGACCATCATCTCAACGTTGCTGTCGATATTGTTGAGGCGAAGCATATTTGTAAGCACTCCAATGGTGAGCGTACCAACGATGGTTCCGGGGATGGATCCCGCGCCGCCGGCCAGGCTGGTGCCGCCGATGACAGCCGCGGCGATGGCATCCAGCTCGTAGCCCACTCCGGCATTGGGATTTCCCTGATGATTCTCCGCCGCGTACAGTACGCCGGCGACTCCCGCGGACAGGCCACAGAGCGCATATACCCAGATTTTGACGCGCCGGATGGGAAGGCCCGCGTAGCGCCCGGCCCGCTCGTTGTCGCCGATGGCGCGCACGTGGCGGCCAAACACGGTTCGAGAGAGTACGAACCAGAGTAGCGCCGATAAAGCAGCGTAGGAGCCGATCACGATCGACTTATTGCGAAACGTTTCCGCGAAGGAGGCCGCGACGTCGCGGCCAAAGCCGATATCGATATTCGCATTCGAGGTCAGCCATTTTGCCAGGCCACGCACGCCGATCATGGAGGCCAAGGTGACGACGAAGGGCTGGATCTCGAGCGAGGCGATTACGACGCCGTTTATCAGGCCGGCTGCGGCAGAGGCGGCGAGGGCGAGAGCAATGGCAGCCGCAATATGGGCGCCGTAATCCGCGACGTTCGAGCTTCGCACGAGCCACATGGCGGTGAGGGAAGTGGATAGCGCAAGAATGCTGCCGACGCTAAGATCGATGCCGCCGGTGAGGATGACGAAGGTCATCGCGAGAGCGATGATGCCGATAATCGAGACCTGCCGAAGAATGTCGCTGAGGTTTCCGAGTTCCAGGAAAATTCGCGAACCATCCGAGGCTACCGGGCTGAAGATCACGGCGAGCAAGACGATTCCGCCGAAGCCAAGCAGACTGCGTAACGCTCGCGCGCGGTGAGCGAAGCGTGGTAGGCGCGAGGCCGGCAGCGTTGTCTCAACGGGCGTCATGGTCTTGGGGCGCAGTGGGGCGGACGAGGGTGGCGGCGGCAATGATGGCCTCCTGGCTGGCCCCGCTTGCATCAACGATGGCCGCGACGCGTCCATCCTTCATCACCAGGATCCGATCCGAGCATCGAAGCAACTCAGGCAGCTCCGAACTCACGAAGATGATTCCCTTGCCCATGGCCGCCAACTCACGGATAATCCTGTAAACGTCCTGCTTGGCGCCGATATCAATGCCGCGCGTAGGATCGTCGAGAAAGAGAACCTGGGGATCGGCCAGGAGCCATCGCGCCAGGAGAACCTTTTGCTGGTTGCCGCCGCTCAGGTTTCCGACCGGCGAGCCGTACGAGCCGAAGCGAAGGGATAAGCCGTTCAGCACAGGCTTCACGGCATCGAGTTCGCGCTGACGCCGGATCAGGCCCGAGCCATGAAGACGCGACTGAACGGCCATGACGCTATTGTCGAGCACGCTCATGCGCATCATGAGGCCTTCGCCTTTGCGGTCCTCCGGCACCAGGCCGATTCCAGCGGCAATTGCCTGCCGTGGCGAACGCGGACGAATGACGCCGCCATTCAGGCGGATCGTCCCAGCGGAGAGCCTGTCGATTCCAAACAGCGCCTTGCCGAGTTCCGTCCGGCCGGCGCCCACCAGCCCTGCGACGCCGAGGACCTCGCCGCGGTGGAGGTCGAAGGAAACATCAGTCAGCTTTGCCGTTGTCAGGCCGGAGACCGAAAGCACGACCGCGCCTCGCGTAGTCGCGGCATGCCGTGCCACCTCTTCCAGGCTGCGCCCGGCCATCATGGCGACGATCTCGTTCAGATTCGTTTCCGCGGTGGCACTGGTTCCGATCGTGGCGCCGTCACGCAGGACGGTGATCCGGTCGCTGATCCGGAAGATTTCCTCCATCTTGTGAGAGACGTAGACGATGGCCATGCCGCGGCTCTTTAAGCCTCCGATGACGGCAAACAGGTGTTCGGCCGCGTCGTCAAACAGCGCGCTTGTCGGTTCGTCCATCAACAGGACGCGCGGCTCCATGCTCAGGGCTCGAGCCAGCGCCAGCAGTTGGGACTGGGCAACGCTCAGATCGCCGGCGAGGCGGCGTGGATTCACGGAAAGCCCTGACAATTGCAAATATGGACCGCAGAAGGCTTCCATGGCCCGGGCTCCGGCAAAAGGACCGGAGCGAAAACGGGCGTTTCCGATGACCACGTTCTCGGCCACCGACAGATGCGGGAAGAGGTCGAGTTCCTGGAAAACGATCGCCACGCCGCGGCGCTGGGCATCGACAGGACCGGCGAAGGAGACCTCTTGGCCGTCAATCAGGATCCGTCCGCCGTCCGGCCTGGTCGCGCCGGCGATAATTCGAGCCAGGGTACTCTTCCCCGCCCCATTCTCCCCGATGAGCGCGTGAATTTCGCCGGCGCGCAAATCGAAACAGCCGTTCCGGAGAGCGTGAACTCCACCGTAGTGCTTGCGAAGGTTTTCCGCGAAGAGGATTGGTCTCATCCGAGCTTCACGGGCGCCTGTCCAGCGCTTCGGCTTCGATTCACGAATGATTCCCGGCCAGGCGGGCAACGACCTCACTCGCGATGCTCTTGGAGAGTTCCTTCATCCGCTCCTCCACCAGCGCTCCTGCCCCATCTTCGGCAGCAGCGGCGGCCGATGGTCGCGAGTTTGCCTCGATCACGGCCTCGGGCTCGTGCCGGGGATCGGGAATACCGAGCCTCTTTTTCAGGCGAATGAGATCGCGAACTTTCGGCTCGGGAATACAAGTGACGGGCCGGCCTAATTGCGCGGCCAGCATCAGCGTCCGGCAATAGGTGTCGAGAACTTCGACCTGCCACTCGGCATGCGTGACTGTGTCGGCCCAGCACACGACGCCGTGGTTCGCCAGCAAGACCGTGTTGTGCTCGGCCACGAAAGGGATGATGGTATCGGCGAAGACTTGTGTGCCGGGAGTTTCGTAAGGGGACACCGGCGCCACGCCCACGAACACCTCGTATTCCGGCAGGATTCCGACCGGCGGCTGAAGACCGGTGATCGAATAGGCGGTGGCATGGGGCGGGTGGCAATGCACGACGGCGCGGGCCGACGGCGACCGCTTATAGATTGCCAGATGCAGCAGGATCTCGCTGGTATGCGGGAGGCGCCCGCAAATTCTGCGGTTGTCCAGATCAACGAGTGAGATATCGTCCGGCGTCAGATCGAACTTGCTGCGCATCGTCGGAGTGCAGAGCACCAAGCCGTCGGTCAATCGGCAGGAAATGTTGCCGCCGTTGCCATCAACAAACTCGCGCATCCAAAGCTTTTTCCCGACAGCGACGATTTCTTCCTTTAGCGCGCGCGCCGCTGGCGACTCAAACAGCTTCTCTTCGGCCGAGCAAGGCAGGTTCTGGAGGCTCATCACCTCATCGGCATACCGCGAAACGACTTCGCGTACGATCTGCTCCAAAGTTTCCAGGCCATAGCTCTTCATGTGCTGAGGATACCGGTTTCTTATGCCGTAGCGCCGGGGGCATGGAGCAGCGCCTGGAGGGCACCACTTTCAGCAGCCGACGGCAACGGCCCGACATGGAAATTTTATGCCACTCCCGTTCCGTTGGCAACAGGCCGGGCGAAGAATCTTGACAGATTTTGAATCTTTATGAAATACTTTCTTCACCAACAGCCGCTCTGAGCGGTCTCTGATGAAACGCACGCCCCCGTCCAAAAACACGACGGCGAGTCGAACAACCGCCCGGCACGGTATGCGCGGGCGGTCAAAGCCCGTCGAGAGCGCCACCGCTCGATTGAAAGCCGTCGAACGGCAGGTGAAGATTCGTGAATTATTTTCGTCGCAAGAATTTCTTGCTTCGGAGATGCTCAGCCGGAATCTCCAAGTCTCGGAATCCACCATTCGCCGGGATCTGATCGAACTCGAAATTGCCGGAGCATTGCGGCGTGTGCACGGCGGGGCGATTTCGCTGCAGACGAGGGATGAGTTGCTCGACTTCGGGCGGTTGTCGGGCATCGCCCACATCGAAAAAGTCCGCATCGGAAGAACGGCCGCCTCGCTGGTACTGGATGGACAAACCGTGATCCTGGGCTCCGGCTCAACGGTGGTGGAGGTGGCGCGCAATCTCTTCGGACGCCCGATTCAGGTGATCACGAACTCCATCCCCGTCGCACAGATTTTCCGGGACTGCACGAGCGTGGAAGTGACCATGACGGGCGGCTACCTGCTTCCGCGGATCGGTGTGCAGCTGGGGCCGGTGGCAGAGAAGATGCTTGGCGGCGTATCGGCCGATCTGTTGATCCTTGGCACCGCAGGTGTGAGCGAAGATGGCCTAAGCGACTCGAACACTCTCCTGGTCGGGACCGTACACAAGATGCTGGAAGCGGCGCGGCGCGTCGTCGTCGTCGCCGACCACACCAAATTTGGCAGGAGGAGCATGGTGCCGGTGGCGCCGCTGGAGTCGGTCAATCAGATCGTGGCCGATGACGGCCTCGCCTTGGAATTCGTTGACATGCTGATGCGCCACGGGGTGGAGTGTCTCCTGGCGTGACATCTCGTCGGGCGGCCGTGACGGATATCCCGAACCCGGGACCAGTTGCGTGCTACGCGATCTGCAATTCGGTTTGAAGCTGATATTTTAGGTCCTGTAGCAACTGTTCCATGAATACAAGATCCGTCATTCTTGCTGTTGTCCTGGCCTCGACCGTTTGCGCGAAGGCACAGGATCTGGCCGCCTTGCCGCTGCTCAAGACATATCGAGCCGAGCGAATATCGTCTTATGCCCGTGACGGCAGCAACCTGGACGGCGACCAGCGGGATCCGATACAACCAGGTGAAACTCGCGTCATCGGAGAGGTTTCGGGCCCCGGCATCATCACGCATATCTGGATCGCGTTTCCCAGCACCGAACCGTACCACTTGAAGAAGTACGTTCTGCGAATGTATTGGGACAACGACCCGCTGCCCGCGGTGGAATCGCCGCTGGGAGATTTTTTCGGCCTCGGTCTCGGCGAATACCATACGTTTGAATCGGGGCCGATCTCGGTGGGCTCGCAGAAGGCGTTGAACTGCTTCTTCCCGATGCCGTTCCGCAAGTCCGCGCGGATCACCCTGACCAATGAGGGCGATGAGCCGCTTCGAGCCTTCTACTACAACATCGACTGGCAGAAATATGAGAAGCTGCCGAAGGACTTGGCCTATTTTTACGCCGAGTACCGGCAGGCGGTGCCCAATCACGGATCGACATCGGACTGGAGCTCAAACCGCGATGCCAAGGTCAACGATGCCCTCAATCCAAACGGAGACGGCAATTACGTCTTTGTCGAGACCGAAGGCCGCGGTCATTTCATCGGCGTGACGCTGAGCGTGATTCAGAATCAAGGTGACTGGTGGGGCGAAGGCGACGAAATGATGTTCATCGACGACCGTTCAAAACCAGCGATCAACGGCACCGGATCGGAGGACTACTTCCTGGGCGCCTGGTGCTATGGCGGTTGCGGCTTGAATTTTTTTGGCGGCCAACAGCCGACCTTCGCCTATCGGCTTTACGGCAATCCCGTCAATGGCGGCGATATGCGGGGCGCACGGTGGACGGTTTACCGGTTCCATCTCGATTCTCCCGTTCCATTCGAGAAATATTTCAAAATGACGATTGAGCACGGTCACGCCAACACCCGCTCGGACAATTTCTACAGCGTGGCGTACTGGTATCAGACGGGTCCGCACAAGCTTCGGCAACCCCTGCCGCCGGTGAAGGACCGCGTTCCGCGGCTCATCAATACCGAAGGTCCCACCGTCGGTAGGCCATAGCGGCCGGCGGCGCCGCCGCACGAAGCCGCCCTGCAGAGGCTCGACCTCCGCGGCAGGCGCGCTATGCCGCCGAGGCGGAACGTTTCCTAATGAGAGCGCTGGCGTACTATCCTAATTCAGGAACCGTGCGCATCGTTGTGAATGGCGAAGAGATTGATGAAGAATGGATCCGGCGCGAGGCCCAGCATCTGAGGCCGCACCTGGTCGAGGCGATGCCCGAGGCCTCAGCCGTTGCCGTGGAGGAAAGGCTTCGCGACTGGTCGCGCGAAAATGTCATCGAGCTTTTTCTCCTCCGGCAGGCCGCGGTCGCCGATCGTGAGCCGCTGGAAACCCAGACCGTCGAGGAGGCTCTGGCACGCCAACGCGCCGAGTCGCCGGGACAATCGGGGTGCAGGTCGAGCGTCGATGTACTGCGCGATGAGACTTCGATCCAACTGCGGATCAACCGTCTGGTATCGCGCCACGCCGGGCGCATCGCGCTGCCCCGGCACAAGGAAATCGTCGAGTATTACCGCAAGCACCGCGAAGAATTCCAGGTTCCCGAGCTTGTTCACGCCTCTCACATTGTGAAAAAGGTTTCTGAGACATGTACTGAGGAGGAGGCCCTTGCCGCAATGCGGGCGGCAGAGGCGGAGCTATGCGCGGGCGTACCATTCGAGGATGTGGCCGACCGCGTTTCGGACTGCCCGGGCCGCGGGGGCGATCTCGGCTGGTTTCCGCGCGGCGAGATGGTGGACCAGTTCGACGAGGTGGTCTTTTCGCTCGGCGCCGGTTCAGTGAGCCCCATTTTTCTCACTGCGTTCGGCTATCACATCGTCAAGGTCCACGCAAAGACACCGCCGCGCGCCGCTGCTCTCGAGGAGGTTCGGGATCGGATCGAGCAGCATTTGATGGCGCAGAAACGGCAGCGCGCGCTCGAACGCTTCATCGATCATCTTCGAGCCCGGGCAGTAATAGAAATGCATCCATGAAATCGGAATTCCAGATTTTCGCCCACGCCGGGCTGCCTCACCCCTGCTGTGTCCCGAGCAAGCAGAATGCCGCTCTACTCTCCGCTTCCCATCAAGCTTCATCCGGGATCCCTCGCGTTCGGAGTGGTTCCGTTGAGGGGATGATCCGGCTCGATGGGGGAACGTTTCTCATGGGCACCGACGGCGATGAAGGCTTTCCCGCCGATGGAGAAGGACCGGTGCGGGAAGTGTTCCTCGATCCGTTCTATCTCGACGCCACGCCCGTCACCAACTCGCAATTCCGCGAATTCGTCGAATCCACGGGATACCAGACGGAGGCCGAGCGGTTCGGCTGGTCGTTCGTTTTCCAGGGACACATCCCCAAGGAGCGCTATTCCGAACTGGTGGTCGACACGGTCGCCGAAGCGCCCTGGTGGTGCCGCGTGAACGGTGCGGCTTGGAGTCACCCCGAGGGGCCGGACTACCAAATTGCGGAGCGGCCCGATCACCCGGTAGTGCAAGTTTCCTGGAATGACGCGCTCGCTTACTGCAACTGGGCCGGCAAGCGACTCCCAACGGAGGCAGAATGGGAGTTCGCTGCGCGGGGCGGACTTGAACAGAAACGCTTCCCTTGGGGTGACGAACTGACGCCCGGCGGGAAGCATCTTTGCAACATCTGGCAAGGGACGTTTCCCGATGTCGATCTCGCCGAGGACGGCTACTCCGCCCCGGCGCCGGTGCATGCGTTTCCGCCGAATGGCTACGGGTTTCTTACGATCACGGGAAACGCCTGGGAGTGGTGTCACGATTGGTTCCATCCGACGTTTCATCTGGTGGGGACGCGCCACAACCCGGCAGGGCCGCCGCGCGGAGCGGCTCGCGTGATGAAGGGCGGCTCGTACCTGTGCCACGAGTCGTACTGCAATCGCTACCGGGTCGCCGCCCGCACGGCGAACACGCCGGACAGTGCGACGACGAATATCGGCTTTCGTTGCGCCCGCGACCTGTGAGTTCGCCCGGGGCGTTCGGAGCTTTGCCTTTACTCACGCCCGGCAGGCCGCAGGAAACCGGTAAGAATGTTCATCACCAGGAGCATGGCGATGAGCCAGTTCATTGCCGTGCTCCAACTTGTGGCGCGCTTGAGCATCTCAAGGAGCACGGTCAAGCCCAGCACGCCGGCGTTGCCCGCGGTCCAAAAGATCCCGGCTGCGGCTCCCACGTGATGCTTGCCAGCGGAGCGCTCGAGTATCGTCAGCGACATTGCCAGCGTCGGCAACCACAGAAAGCCCATCAACGCTCCCCAACCAAAACCCTCGTGGACGGCCGGGGCCCAAAGAAAGGGCCTGACTAAAAACATCGCCGGCACGAGACAAGCCCACAAGATCAGCCTTGGACGCCGCGCGACGTCAACGAGGCGCGGGAGTACCATCGAGCCCAACATGCCGCCCAGAATGACGATGCTGCCCGCCCGGCCCGCCGCCGCACTCGATATTCCGCGTTCGTGCCAAATTGGTTCGAGCCAAGTGGTCAAGGCGTTAAAACATCCCTGACCAAGAAACGCGCTGGCGAAAAGGACGTGTAGGTTCCGGTTTCTCAGAATCGGCGTAAAACCCGACTCAGCGGGCGTTGAACGAACCGCATCAAGGCGAGGTCTCCGCGGGACCGCGAGCGGAAAGACAGCCGCCCAGAGACAAGAGGCGACCGCCAGGACTGCCATAGCCCCGCGCAGTCCCAGTTGAGACACCAGCGCCGGCGGCGCCGCCAGAGCGAGCGCCATTCCGACGAAAATCGCGATCGTGCAGATCCCGGTGATGGCCGACTCTTGCTCCGGCTCGAACCAGTCCGTCACAAGGTTCGAAAGTCCGGTGACGATGTAAGGCACGGCGATCGCCGCTAACGCTTGTCCAGCGAGCAGGAGCCAAAACGGGCCGGCCATAATCCGGACCACCGCTGCGAGCGCCATTACCGCCAGCCCCAACACGATGGAATATCGGTATCCGCGACGGTCGATCAGGACGCCAGCATGCCCGGAAAGCAGCAGGCTCGCTGCTGGGAACACCATCACTGTCCATCCGGCCGCGAGTTCGCTCACGCCGTAACGGCTCACCAGCAGCGAAATGAGCGGCGCGAAGTTGTACCAGAAGACCTGCGTGAGCACCAGCGCGCCCAGATATGCTCCCAGGGCACGCCAGCGGGGAGCCCGCCCGCTCACGGTTCGTAAGTCTCATCCAGGCGCCGGTAGATGAACTCCCGGATGAGTGCCGGATCGATACTTGCCTGGCCGCCTCCATAAACGGCGCCACTCTTGGGAGGATGCGGCGGCGGCGTCTTCGCGTACGCCACCGCGGCGCGGAGATCCGCAACGAAGCGCTCGGCGACTCCCGGCTCGGTTTGCGGGCGGGTGATACAAAAGTGGAAACCCGGCGGGCGCTGCAGACCGTTCATCCGCCAGCCGCGAGCGATGAGGTAATCGTTAACGTGGAAAATATCTACGGACTCAGACAGAAACGCGAGACAGAACGTTGGGTCGCCCGCGATGCGCAACTCCGGAATGCCGTCCACGCCCGAGCGAATCGTCTCCGCCACCCGCATGATCTTTCGCGCCATGTCCAGGTAGCCTTCTTCACCGAGGGTTATCATCGCCGCCCACGTTGCAGCCGAAATGCCGGCCGAACGGCTTCCGGCGATTGTGGGTGAGGCGTACAGACCCCCTTCCCAGCCCGTGACGGCGAAGTATTGCCATCGCCGCAGTTCGCTGCTCCGATAGAGCACCACCGATGCGCCCTTCGGGCCGTAGCCCCATTTGTGTGTGTCGCAGGACATCGAGGTCACGCCAGGAAGCCGGAAATCGAACGGAGGGATGGCGTAGCCGAGCCGCTCGATCCACGGCAGCAGAAACCCTCCGTAGCATCCGTCGACGTGCATCCCGAGTCCATGCTCGCGCGCGAGCTCCGATATTGCCTCCAGCGGATCGATCAATCCGTGCGGATAGTTTCCCGCCGTAGCGGCCAAAGCGATCGTGTTCGGCGTAATCGCCTCCTTCATAGCCTCAACATCAGCCAGAAGATCGGGACCCACCGGAATCTTGATGAGCCTGATGCCGAAATAGAATGCCCCTTTGTCGAAGGCCGGATGGGCAGTGCTGGGCACGATCATCTCGGGCACGGTGATTCCGCGCTCCGCCTTCGCCCGCTCCCGGTAGGCAAGCATCGGCAACATAATGCTCTCGCTGCCTCCCGAGGTGACCGCCCCCGCAACCTCGGGGCCGCCGTTGAGAAGCCTCGCGGTCATGGACACGATCTCGGCTTCGAATTTGGTTCCGCTGGGGCACATGTCCCGCTGCAGAAGATTTACGTGGGAGAAGAGTGCGAAGACTTCGTTGAGAAATGCGAAATGCTCTTTTCCGGCGTGGTAGTAGCTGCCCGAAACCTGACCGGTTTCCCAACGGGCATCCTCTTGGCCGGCGATTTCGCGCAGCTCGCTCAGGACTTCTTCGCGCTTCCGGCCGATCTCCGGCAGGCGTGTGAACGTCGGCAGGCGATCCCTGTACGGATGCATGCCGGCAAGCGCCGCCTCCGCGGTCTGCTTCAGTGATGAATGGTCAGTCAATCGATTCTCCTTCCCCTGGCTTGCCGGCGCACGCCGGCACCGAGTTGAGCCGGCGATATATGGGCTTCATCCGGCGGTAGAACTCTAGAAATTCCGGGAACTGCCTGTCGTATACACTGCCGGCGCCCTTGTCAGGCACGAACACCCGCGCAATTTTCACCATGGCGGAAATCTGGTCGAGCCTGATCTCGCCGAGAGCGGCGAATGCGGCGAAAGCTGCGCCCATCGCGCCCGCGTGCCGCGGGTTGGCCACCTGGCCCACCGGACAGCCGAGCACGTCAGCCTGAATCTGACACCATGTCTCGGATAGCGCCCCGCCGCCGATGAAATTCAGCCTTTCAAAACGCCGACCAATGAACCTTTCGACATGGCCTTTCAACCATCGCAGATTGTAGGCGACACCCTCCATCACGGCCCTCGCGTAATGACCGCGTGTGGTCCTGGCCGACTGATTGAAGAAGGCACTCCGTGTGTAGGGGTCCTCGTCCGGCGCCAGGACACCGTTGATCCACGGTGTGAAAATCAGACCGTCGCTTCCCGGACGAATGCGCGATGCTTCCGAATTCAACTTCGCGTAGCCGTCGTGCTCTTCAGACGACGCGGCCTCGGGAAACAGAATCTTGTCTTTCATGAACTCCAGACATCGGCCCGCCGTTCCCTGCTCGGCGCCGACGATGTAGCGGCCGGGAAGCGCGGCCGGCATGGTGTTCAGCATGTGCATGACGTCGGTGCGCTTCCGGGGTACATGACAGCTCATCCAGGCGCTCGTCCCGACGCAAAAATACCCTTCGTAATCGCCCACCGCGCCCGCGCCGATGGTGGCCGAATGGCTGTCGCCGGAACCCATCACAACTTTCGTGCCCCGATCGAGCCCGAGCTCAGCCGCCGCCTGTGCCGCTATTTCGCCCAGCACCGCGTTTACCGGGAGCAGGTCGGGCATCTTCTCCCGTTCGATCCCGGCCTCGCGCAACAGGCCGCTGTGATAGACGACGCGATTAGGGTCTCGGTTGTCTGTTATCCAATAGGGGAAGATGGTGCTGCCGGTGGCCGCGAACCTTCCGGTGAGCTTCAGGTTGAGATAGTCCATCGGCTCAAGAAACTTGTACGTCGCCCGATACACATCCGGGCGTTCGTGCTTCCAATATTGGATGTGTCCGAACCCGTCGACTCCGGACAGAGTTGGGGCGCCGCCGGTCAGATGGAGCCATCGGCGCAGCTTCCACGCGCCGTATCCGTGAATCGACGGCCAACCTTTGGCTATGGCCCGGCTGAACGGACCTCCGCGTGTATCCATCCAGGAAAGAGCGTTCGCCAGCGGTTGACCGTCGCGGCCGACGGGTATGGTGACCGCCCATTGCGTCGTGCAAGCAACAGCCAGCACGCGCTCGGGCGCGATTCCAGCCTGGTCAATCGCGCCTCGCACGGCATCCTTCACCGCGCGCCACCACTCCTCCGGATCGTGCTCAGCACCGCCGCCGGGAATAAGTCTGGTTTCAACGCCTGCCGATCCTGCTCCGGCCAACTCGCCTGCGCATGAGACCAGCACCGCCTTCACGCTTCCCGAACCGATGTCGATCGCTAACACGTAGCGCTGGCCCCCGGACGCCCCCGATGTCATAACCCTCCGACCGATCCTCTATTCGAGATCCGAACCTTCCATTTCTTCGCCAACCGCCGGAGACGCGTCCAGCCTGATCTCGGGCAGACCCGCTTTCCGAAGTCGCTCGTTCATCGGCGGCAGGTCGCGACTCTTCCACTGCTCCCAGCGTGCCATCACCTGTGCCTGGCGCCGCGACAGGACTTCGAAGGCCGCAGCCTGCGCCGCGTTCGGCGCAGCGTCGGCATTCCCAACCTCAGAGTAGAGTGAGGAGACTTGGCCGTTTGTGCCGCCCAGCGTAGCCTCTGCACCGGCGCGCTGACCAAACCGCCCGCCTCCACCGGCGAACTCCTGCGCCGCGCGGCGGAAGCCTTCGATCTGTGACCCGAGCCCGCCGTCGGAGGGCTTGGACAGTTTGTCGAGCTGAGCTTCGACGGACCTGGCTTCGCGCAGCGCCCGCGTCGCGGCCGTCATCATCTCGGCAAGCTCGCGTTCCATAGTAAATTGCTTCTGCAGGTCTGCCGCCGAAATTTTGACGCGCGGATCCGGCTTCACGCGAAGCGGCGCTGTGTACCGATTGCCGGCCACCGTCATTGTAACGGTGTACACGCCGGGCAGCGCCAACGGTCCCTGCGGAAGCCTTGGTGTTCGGCCCGGGACGGCCGAAATCGGATACTCGTGGCGCAAAGAATCGGGAGCAGCATAGTGCAGATCCCACACCCAGCGGTGCATTCCCGCACCCACCTGCAAACCCATAGGCTTGCTCACCCACCAGGACGGAATCGCCAGTATCCTCTCATCGCCGGCGCTCATTTCCAACGCGTCGGCGCTGCTGTACCGCCTGACCAATTTTCCCGAAGCATCGGCGATTTCCAGCGTCACGGGATCGGATGCCGGCTCCGGGAGCCAGTAGTCGATGATCGCTCCGTCGGGAGGATTTTCGCCCAGCGGTTCGTCCGGAGGCAGGGGCGTGTCGGTGTTGGTATCTCGCCGAACCCGCCATGCGGAAGCAGGCCGGAAGAGCCACGGCCGCTTGGCCGCAGCAGCGCTGCGCGCCTGCCGGAGCGGACTGACATCATCCAGAATCCAGAATGAACGCCCGTGCGTCGCGGCAATCAAATCATCTTCGTGAATCCACAGGTCTCGCACGGAGGTATGAGGCAGATTCATCTGCAGCGGCTGCCATCGATCACCGTCGTCAAACGACACCCAAACCCCGTTCTCGGTTCCCGCGTAAAGCAGGCCCGGCGTCGCCGGGTCCTCCCGCACCGTATTGACCGGCGCGTTTCTAGGCAGTCCTCCGACAATCGCCCGCCACGTCTTACCTCCGTCGTGAGTACGGTAAATGTAGGGCCGCAGGTCATCGACGCGGAAGCGGCTCACCGAAGCGTAGGCCG
The DNA here is from genome assembly GCA_027452065.1 of Bryobacterales bacterium. Lineage (GTDB taxonomy): Bacteria > Acidobacteriota > Terriglobia > Bryobacterales > Bryobacteraceae > JAJYKC01. The sequence continues at coordinate 39,647 of DAIDHC010000110.1, read as the reverse complement.
ACTGTTCGTCCGAATGCGACGCCTCGATCTGCGTCACCTTGCTCCACGGCGTCAGCTCCGGCGGAGTTACATTCGTCCAGTTCCGGCCGGCGTCGTGGGTTACCCACACGAGCCCGTCATCGGTGCCGGCCCAGAGCGTCGATTCGTTGTGAAACGACGGCGCGAGCGCGTATACGACACCTCGTTGTGAATCGGCGCGCGCATCCTTCGCCGCCATCGAGCCCAGGCTGGCGGGAACGCCGGAGTGCGGCCGCGTCAAATCAGGACTGATCTCATGCCACGTTTGGGCGCCGTCAGTGCTTTCGAACACGACGTTGGCGGCGTAGAAAAGCCGGTGCGGGTTCACCGGCGAGAAAAGGATCGGCTGCGTGCGGTCCGCCCGGTACTTGTCGTCGCGCAGGGGTGACGGTGTCACCATTTCGACTTGCCCGGTGCTCCAGTGGAATTTCGACACCTCTCCCCGGCCGGCTCCATAAACGATGTCGTTGTTCAGGGGATCAGGTGCGGCGTAACCATACTCGATGACGCCGACCGGATGCCACTCCCGGAACGTGATCGCGCCATCGTTGCCGCGGGAGGAAATGCACACCGAGCCACTCTCCTGCTGCCCGCCGCAGACGCGATAAGGGAATGAATTGTCGGCTGAAACATGATAGAGCTGGGCGGTCGGCTGGTTATACCAGGAACTCCATGTCCGCCCGCGGTTGACGCTCACGGCGGCGCCCTGATCGCCCACCAGGAGGATGATGTACGGGTGCTCGGGATTGATCCATATGTTTTGGTAGTCGTCGCCGCCGGGCGCGCCCTTCACCCCCGTCCAGGTCCGTGCACCGTCCTCCGAGCGCCATGTCACCACGCTCGCGCTATAAACGATGTCGGCATTCTTCGGGTCAACCTTCGGCACGGGCAGGTCCCCACCGCCGATGCGCATCGCCGGGCGTGCGTCAGTGGTAGCGCGAGCCCAACTTTCGCCGCCGTCGTCGGATCGGTAAATGCCCAACGCCGTCGCCGTGGCCGTAGTGGCGTAAAGCCGATGTGGATTCGAGGGCGCCGGCGCCACGTAAATCTGTGACAGATCCGGCGGCAAACCGTGAGTGAGCTTGTGCCACGTTGCGCCGCCATCCCGCGACACGAACAACCCACCGTGTGCACCGCTGTACTCGTTGCCGAACTCCCACGGCCCCTGGCGAACCTCCCACATCGAAGCGTAGACCACGTCCGGATTCGACGGGTCAAGCTGGACGTCGGAGCCGCCGGTGTTCTCGTCCACGTAGAGGACCTTTTTCCATGTCGCCCCGCCATCCTGGCTTAGGAAGATACCTCGCTCCGAATTGGCTCCGTAAGGGTGCCCGAGTACCGCGGCGAACAGTCGCTGGGCATTGCGCGGATCGACCGCCAGCGCCGGTATCTGCTGGCCATCACGAAGTCCCAGGTGCGTCCACGACTTACCACCGTCAGTGGATCTGTAGATTCCGTCGCCGACCGACAGATCGGGACGCTGAAGGCCTTCGCCGGAAGCCACGTAAAGTATCGAAGGATCGGACGGCGCCACGGCGATGGCCCCGATGGACTGAGTGGCTTCCTGGTCAAAAATCGGCGTCCATGTGCGGCCGTAGTCGTCGGTTTTCCAGACGCCCCCGTTCACAACACCAGCAAAGAAGACGTTGGGCCGCCCCGGAACACCCGCCGCCGCACGAGTGCGTCCGCCGCGGAATGGTCCGATGTTGCGCCAGTGCATTTCACCGTAAAGGCCGGGATCGACCGTCTGCCCGACGGCGTGGACGAGGCCGGCCGAAACTACCGAAAGCAATCCGATCGCTACAACGGCCCGAAGGTTCAAAACCACCTCCTGGAATCAGTGCTTCGCGGAGGGCTTTACCGCGATCAGCGAGATCTGCTCCAACTCAGGATAAATGCCGTCGGCGTCGGGACTCCTCCCGCCGGGCCGGATCTGTTGCACGGTGGTACGCGCAGGCTTTACTCCGGTGAAGTACTTCGCATAGAGCCCATTCATCGCGGCAAAATCGCTCAGGTCGTCGAGATAGACGTTTGTCGATACCACGGAGCTGAAGTCCATGTCGGCCTCCTCGAGATTGTCGAGCAGGTTGCGCATGGTTTGGTGAAGCTGCTGCGGTACCGTTGCGGTGACGATGCCTCCGTTGACTCCGGGTATAAAGCCTCCCTTGGCCGAGCAGTAAAGAGTGTCGCCGGCGAAGACGCATGGGCTGGCGGTGGGGCTGGGCGGCATGTTTTTCGGACGCACCGCCTTCCGCTGCGACAGGTCGACAACGGCCACGCCGGTGAACTCAATCTGCGCGCCTTCGGGCAGGCTGCTCACCTGGATGGTGGCCCGCGCGGGCGTATTACCGAATTCGAATCGGCCGGCGTAAAGATGGTTCATCACGCCAGACGGGATGGCGGCGGTGAGATAGGGATTCACAAACACCATGTTGGCCATCTTCAAGCCGGCGGCTTCAACAACCGCCTTCATTCCATCGAGGGCCAGCGTTACCTGGTCAGCGGGGCTGGGAGGCACGACGCCGTCCGACATGCGGCGCCCGCGCATCCCCGAGACAAACAAGCGGTCCCCCGTGAGCATGCCGGGCGAAACCGGTTCACCGGCAGCATAACCGGGAACGGTGACCGGTCGCCGGGAGGATGCGTCACGGATCGCTACCGCGTTGATCTCTACCGGTGTCCCGGGCAATTTCGCGACTCCCAGCACGGCCCGCGCAGGAGGATCCTTCGGAAAGTATCGCGCGTAGACCCGGTTCATCCGGTCAAAATTATCCATGTTTTCGAGATAAACCTGCGTGTAAACGACGTGATCCATCGTCAGACCGGCGGCTTCTACCACTGCCTTCACGTTCTCGAGCGTCTGCTTGACCTGGTCTTCGAACGAAGTAGCCATGCCTCCGTCCGCTGAGTGCGCACCCTGGCCTGAGACGTACAAGTAGTCGCCCGCCATCACCCCCGGCGAATAAGGTCCGGCCAGCGGCGGTCCTGAAGGCGGCGCAACCGCCCGGACCTGTCCCCAAAGCGATGCCGAGAGCGCCATCGAGACAAGCGCGATCCATTTTCCAAACAATGCGTTTCGCCTCATGCCCTGGCCGCAGCTCCTGCCTTCTTTCGTGCCGCGGCAAGCACTTCCCGCAGCCTCCGGCCCACAATCAACTCTTCACCATCCTGCATCGTCATCGAGACGATCTGCAATGAATTCCGGCGCGGCGGCTCAGCCGAGGACGGAGATGGGCCATCCTCCACTCCCGCCACCATGCTGGGGTTGTTGTCCGTAAGTACCTCGATTCTCGGTTCACCGTCCCGCAGCGCGCGGTCGCAATCGGCGACCGTGAACCCGAAGTGGTCCTCATCCCAACGCACGGTCAGTGTCGGGTAGCTGTTCCCGTCTGTCGGGATGTCGATCTTCGTCGTAACACCAGGAACGGTCTCCACCAACTTCGCGATCCGCTGGACCTTGCGATTCCACTCTCGATTGAGCGCGCCCAGGTCCAGTTGGTGCCAGGTTTCGACGGCCGTAAGCATGCCAATAATCTCTTCCTTGCCCACTTTCATCGCCCGGCAGACGGCTCCCTCCCACGGGCAGTAGTTCTTAAGCGCAGCCTCAATCAGGTGAGCCCGCCCAAGTAAAAGGCCGGCGCATTGTGGACCGCGCAAGCCCTTCCCCCCGCTGAAGCAGTAAAGGTCCACGCCCATTTTGGCGTAGCGCGAGAGGTTATCGAGCGGGGGGATTCCCGCTGCGTCGTCGAGCAGCAGGGGCACATTCGCCGCCCGCGCCGCTGCGAGGGCACGCGGCAGCCGCTCATCTCTCCATGTCGTATAAATCATCGCCGTCCGCTCGTTGATCGCCTTGGAAAGCTCGGCAACCGAAGCGGCCACGACGAGCTTTCCTCCGGCCAGGCGGATCGCGCTATCGAACGCGCTTCTTCCGCCCAGCATGACAACCTCGTGTTTCAGGCCGGTGGTATCGGGCAACTGCCATATCCGAGCCGGGTCGGAACCGGCGATACAAGCCGCTGTTGCCGCCGCCATGGCGCCAGCCGATCCCGATGTGACCATTCCCGATTCGGCGCCCGATAACTCGGCAAGGCGTCGTCCGGCGGCGGTCTGCAATTCGAACATGTCCACAAATTGACCGGCTGCCGCTTCCATCGCCCGCCGGACTTCGGGCAACTCGAGCGAGCCGCTTAGATAAGTCCATGTGCCGCGCCCATTAATGAAAGGACGAACACCGATGCGCCGGTATACGTCCATCGCGGGTACACGTGCCGTCGCAGCCGCCAGCTTCTTTCCCGTTGTTTGCAGCGCTATGGCCGAGAAAACGGGCGCGGCTGCCAACCACTTCAAAAATGCGCGGCGATGGCCGGAAACTGCCTGATGCATGACTCTCCTTTGTTTGGAGGCGTGCCGCCTTCACAAGGCCACGCGAAGCGCGGCCGGGCGCCGCCGGAGGGTTGATTATTTCGTTCCTGGACGGGGAAAGTCAAGTTTGGTGCGAGGGCGGCACTTTGTATCCAATGTCTCTGCGGGCAATCGCGCAGAGCTGCGCTATAGGACACACGCTTCAGCCTCCGGCTCGGTTGCCTTCGTGAGTGGGCGCCGCCGAATGGCTTTGGTCGAGCAGAAATCGGACGTCGGAGTCGTTGACTTGCCGGAAGTCCTCGTACCAGGCGCCGACGGCGCTAAACGGCCGCGGATTCGCAAGGCAGAGGCAGACTTCAACCTCCCGTTTGAGCCGCTGACAGGCCTCCGCGGACCCCACCGGGACGGCGACAACAAGGTGCGCAGGCTTCATTTTACGAACAGCCTTCACGGCCACGAGCATCGTTGAACCCGTCGCCAGGCCGTCATCGACAATTACCACACCCCGGCCGCGTAACACCGGCGCGGGGCTCGAACCACGGTAGAGTAATTCCCGGCGTTCGAGTTCATGCCGTTCTCGTGCTACGACAGCGTCCACCTGGTCCGCGGGAATATCGAGAGCGCGGATCAGTTCCTGATCAAGGTTCTGGACGCCCTCGGCAATCGCCCCCATCGCAAGCTCCGGCTGCCAGGGAACGCCAAGCTTCCTGACCACCAGGACATCCAAGGGGCATCCGAGCCTCTTGGCGACTTCCGCCGCGACGGGCACGCCCCCGCGAGGCAAGCCCAACACGATCGTGTCGGGAGGCAGCGACTGCTGGCTCAGGGCGTCGGCCAGGGAGCGGCCCGCGGAAACGCGATCGGCAAATGGAAGTTCAACCATAATCCGCCCCTTCCTCTTCGATGTAGAGCAACTTGGCCACCGCTGCAGTGGCCCAATCATCCCGAGCCTTGATTGTAGCGATGGCGTGGGCGACCCCATGGCGGGCCGAATTGGCTCTTAGCGTGCTTCCAGTGGTGCTTGAAGTGAGGAACGACGCCATGACCACCAACGGAAACCACCTCGGCGATCTCGATACGGCCCGGCGAAAGGCCATCCTCGAAGGCATGCAAGCGGAACTGGCCATCCCGCTTTCGGAGCGGGACGAAGTACGAGTCGAGTATCTCGCCGATCCGCTGGACCAGGTGAAATCGAACACCGATCGTGACATGGCGGTGCAACGCCTGGATCAACGGGCGAAACTCGCGCATGAAGTCCGGCTGGCGCTCGCGCGGATTCGGGAAGGGGAATACGGCATCTGCGAGCGCTGCGAGCGGCCGATTCCGGCCAGGCGTCTCGATGCGATTCCGTGGGCGCGCCTCTGCGTTCCGTGCCAATCCGAATTGGAGTTGCTCGGCGTCGAGGAAACGGGCGATTTCGAATCCGCTGCCTGACGTTCGCGGCTGAAACAGGCTTGCTCGAAATCGCGTGCCGTCCAGGCCGGCGGCCAGCCCCGAGCCGGCAGTCCGCCGCCGGGCGCGGATACGGGTCTGGTAGCGGACCATGGTGTGATGCCCCGAAGGGCATCAGCGACCGACTCATGATTCTCGACCCTCTGCGCGGTAAAAATTTGCGGACGGCGATCACTCGCGGCCGGCCGGGCCTTGTGCGGGACAAGGCTGGTCCTGGATAATCCGGTGCATGGCTACGGCGGGCGACGCCAGCGGGCTGACCACGAAGGAAGCGGAAGAGCTGCTGCGGCGATATGGGGCCAACGAAGTGGCCGAAGAGCGGGAGCATCCCCTGAGAACGCTGGCAGCGAAATTCTGGGCGCCGGTGCCGTGGATGCTGGAGGCGGCGGTGGTCCTGGAACTGGCGCTGGGGCGGCGGCTGGAGGCAGCGGTGATCGGGGGACTGCTCGCGTTCAACGCCGGGCTCAGTTTCTTTCAGGAGAGCCACGCACAGCGCGCACTTAAGCTACTCCGCCAGCGGCTGACGATTCAGGCCAGGGTGCGCCGGGACGGGGAATGGAAGCGGATTGGGGCGGCAGGACTCGTACCGGGCGACGTCATCCGGCTGCGAGTTGGGGACATGGCGGCCGCCGACGCGCGATTTCTGGACGGCGGAGCACTGGTGGACCACTCCGCGGTGACGGGGGAATCGTCGCCGGTCGAGGCCGAGGCGGGCGGAGTGGTGTACGCGGGTGGCATGATCCGGCGGGGGGAAGCGACTGCGGTGGTGACGGCGACCGGCAGCCGTACGTATTTCGGCAAGACGGCGGAACTGGTGCGCGAGGCGAAGGCGGCAGGGCACCTGCAAGCGATGATTTTCACTGTGGTGCGGTACCTGGTGGCGTGCGACGTGGTGTTGGCGGCGGTGGCGATGGGATATGCCCTGCGGGTGGGGATGGGGTGGGCCGACGTGCTGCCGTTCTGCCTCATGCTCTTGGTGGCATCGATTCCCGTGGCTCTGCCGGCAACCTTCACGCTAGCCTCGGCATTGGGCACGCAGGAGTTGGCGCGGCGGGGTGTGCTGGTGAGCCGCCTGTCGGCCATTGAGGAAGCCGCTGCAATGGACGTACTGGCCACCGACAAGACCGGAACATTGACCGAAAACGAACTGAGCGTGGCGGAAGTGACGGGCGAAGGCGAAGCGATCCTGTGGGCGGCGCTGGCTTCTGAGGCGGCGACACAGGACCCGATTGATCTGGCGATTCTGGCCGAGTGCCGGCGGCGGGGCTTTAAGCGGGAGGGATACCGGGTCAGGAAGTTTGTTCCGTTTGATCCGGCGACCAAGTGCTCCGAGGCGGAGGTGGAGAACGGCGGCCGAACATTTCGGGTGGTGAAGGGCGCTCCCGACAAGATAGCGGCGATGACAGGGGAAGCGGTGGCACCGGAGACCGGGAAACTGGCGGAGCAGGGTTACCGTGTATTGGCGGTGGCAGCGGGACCGGACGGCGGTTTGCGAACGGTGGGAGCCGTGGCGCTGCTCGACCCGCCAAGGAAGGACTCGAGGGACGTCGTGGCGAGACTGGGCGAACTAGGCGTCCGCGTATTGATGGTAACCGGGGACGTGCTAGCGACGGCAAGGACGCTGGCCGCTCAGGTGGGTATCGCAGGGGCGGCGTGCGAGGCCGAACGGCTGCGGGCGGATCCAGGGCGGGCAGCGGTGGAGTGCGGGCTCATCGCAGGTGTGTTTCCCGAGGACAAGTTCCGGCTGGTACGGGCGCTGCAGGCGGCCGGACACGTGGTGGGTATGACCGGCGATGGCGTGAACGACGCGGCGGCGCTGAAACAGGCCGAGGCGGGTTTCGCGGTGGCGAACGCCACCGACGTGGCCAAGGCGGCGGCGAGCATTGTGTTGACCAGCCCGGGCTTGAGCGACGTGCCGCGAGCGGTAGAGACCAGCCGCCGCATTTACCAGCGAATGCTGACCTACACGTTGAACAAGATCATCAAGACCCTCGAGGTGGCACTTTTTCTGACGCTGGGTGTGATGCTGGGGAAAACGCTGGTGGTGACGCCGGTCATGATCGTGCTGTTGTTGTTCACCAACGACTTTGTGACAATGTCGATCGCCACAGACCGGGTCGGTTTTTCCCGGAGGCCCGACCGGTGGCAGATCCGGCCGCTCGTGATGACGGCGGCGCCGCTGGCCGGGTTACTGGTTGTGTTTTCCCTCAGCGTGGTGTTTGCCGGACGAAACGCGCTGGGGCTGACAGCGGTCCAGGTCCAGACGCTGGCGTTTCTGACCCTCGTATTCGGCGGACAGGGAACGGTTTACCTGATTCGGGAGCGGGGTGCATGGTGGAGATCGCGTCCGAGCACGTGGATGCTGGCGAGCACGGCAGCCGACGTGGCGCTGGTGGGTTGGTTGGCCTACCGGGGAGTGTTGATGGCGGCGCTGCCGGCCGTGGTAATTGGAGGACTGATGGCGGCGGTGGCGTTGTATCTGGCAGCCGTGGACCCATTGAAACGACTGGTGTTCCGGCGGTCCGGGCTGACGTAAGGAAGGCTCGGCGGGGCGCCCCACGCCGCCGGGACCGGCGGCAAACGGATCGCCAGATTTTTTTTCGAACGCTGTCGATTTTGAGCCGTATTAAACGACAATATGTCGATGGGAAGCCAGCGGCGCGTCGAAGGACCGCAGGTTAGCGCGGGCTGCCCAAGGTGTTAAGAGAAGACAGTCCGCCGGCCAAGACGCTGGCGTAGGGGAGAGGAGAATCGAATGAGCAGCGTTCGTGTACTGGCGGGGACGAGGAAGGGCGCCTTTATCCTGACGTCCGACGGGAAGCGCGAGAAGTGGGACGTCAGCGGACCACACTTCGGGGGCTGGGAGATCTACCACATGAAGGGCTCTCCGGCGGATCCGAACCGGATATATGCGTCACAATGCAGCGGCTGGTTTGGGCAGTTGATTCAGCGCTCAAACGACGGCGGCAAGACATGGGAGCCGGTTGGGAATAAATTCACCTATGATGGCGTGCCGGGAACCCATCAATGGTATGACGGCACGGCCCATCCGTGGGAGTTCAAGCGCGTCTGGCACTTGGAGCCGAGCCTGGCCGACCCGGACACGGTGTACGCCGGAGTGGAGGACGCGGCGCTTTTCCGATCGGCCGACGGCGGCCAGACGTGGCAGGAGGTTGCAGGCTTGCGCGGGCACGGATCGGGACCGCGATGGCAGCCGGGAGCCGGAGGGATGTGTCTGCATACGATCCTTTTGGATCCGCACGATCCAGCGCGGATCTTCATCGCCATTTCGGCGGCCGGAGCCTTCCGGACCGACGACGCCGGCGTGACCTGGAAGCCGATCAACCGTGGGCTGAAGTCTCAATACATTCCCGATCCGGAAGCCGAGGTGGGCCATTGCGTACACCGGATCGCGATGCACCGCTCGAAGCCGAACCGGTTATACATGCAAAAGCACTGGGACGTCATGAGGAGCGACGATTCGGGCGACTCCTGGCAGGAGGTGAGCGGAAACCTGCCGACCGATTTCGGCTTCGTCATCGACGTTCACGCGCACGAGCCCAACACGATCTATGTGGTTCCGATCAAGAGCGACTCCGAGCACTACCCGATGGAGGGCAAGCTGCGCGTTTACAGGAGCCGAACGGGAGGCGATGAGTGGGAGGCACTGAGCGATGGGTTGCCGCAGAGCGACTGTTACGTGAACGTGCTGCGTGACGCGATGGCGGTCGATTCGATGGATTCCTGCGGCATTTATTTCGGCACGACCGGCGGCCAGATCTACGCATCGGCCGACAGCGGCGACACCTGGTCCGCGATCGTCAGAGATCTTCCGGCGGTGCTTTCGGTAGAGGTGCAGACACTACCGTGATCCGGGTGATGCTGCCGGCGCACCTGCGATCTCTGGCAAAGGCCGGAAGCGAGGTGATGCTGGAAATCGACGGCCCGGTGACGCAGCGCTCCGTGCTCGACGCGCTCGAGGAGCAATATCCGATGCTCCGGGGGACGATCCGCGACCAGGTGACCGGGAAGCGGCGTGCGTTCGTGCGATTTTTCGCTTGCGCGGAAGACCTATCGCATGAATCGCCGGATTCGGCCCTTCCGGAGCCTGTGGCGACAGGCGCCGAGCCGTTTCTCGTGATTGGTGCCATTGCGGGCGGGTGACGGCTTGCAGATCCGCGCCATCGATTCGGCGCGGGCTGTGAGGAGCACGATCTCCGCGGAGGACGATTGGAAGATGCGTCACGCGCGCGGCCGGCGTGGGAGCAGCACGCGTTGGCGGGGGCCCTTCCGATCCTGCCATTAGCGATCTCTATGGGGAATCAATATTCCTGATTGGACCCTCGCCGGCAATCGGCGTTAGCTTGAGAGATTATGTCAACGAGCTTGGACCGGCGAGGATTCCTGATGCTGGGGCCCGCGGCTCTCGCGCTCTCAGCATGCCAGCGCGATCAACCCGCCGGCGGGGCGGGGATGGATCTCTCGCGGGACCATTGGATGCGCTTTCCCGGGAAGGTACCGCTCAGGCTGCTGACTGACCGGCCGCCGCAACTGGAAACGCCGCTGCATTACTTCCAGCAGGACTTCACTCCAAACGAGGCATTTTTCGTCCGCTGGCACCTGGCCGGTATTCCCACCTACGTCGACCCGATCGCGTTCCGGCTGACGGTGGAGGGCCAGGTCAGAAAGCCGCTGGAGCTGAGCATCGACGATATAAAGCGGAAGTTCGAGCCGGTGAAGCTGGCGGCGGTGAATCAGTGCTCGGGCAATTCGCGAAGCTATTTTGACCCACCGGTGCCGGGCGGGCAATGGCGGCACGGGGCGATGGGGAACGCGATGTGGACCGGGGCGCGAATGAAAGACGTGCTGGCAGCCGCCGGATTGGGCGCAGGGGCAATCGAGGCGAGCTTCCGCGGGCTCGACGAGGCGCCGCTGGTGACAACCCCGGCATTCGAGAAATCGCTGCCGCTTGAGAAGGTGGTCGATCCCGACACCATCATCGCGTACGAAATGAACGGAGAGGCGCTGCCGCTTCTGAACGGCTATCCGATGAGACTGATCGTGCCCGGCTGGTATGCGACGTACTGGGTGAAGGCGCTGAGGCGCGTGACGGTGAGGACGGCCGAAACAAAGCTGAAGAATTTTTGGATGGAGAAAGCGTATCGCATTCCCAACACACCGGACGGGGGCGAGGACCCGGAAAAGCTGGATGAGGACACGGTGCCGATCAACAAGTTCAGCGTGAGATCGGTGATCGTGAAGCCGGAGCCGGCCGAGCGGGTGCGCGTGGGCCAGGTGTACGAGGCGCAAGGGCTGGCAATGGACAGCGGCGTCGGGATTCGCACGGTTGAGGTTTCGACCGACGGCGGGAAGAGCTGGGGTGAGGCACAATTGGACGCACCCTTAGGCCGATATGCATGGCGGCGGTGGCGGATGCAATGGCGGCCGGAACGGGCCGGGAGCTACGACATCCGCGCCCGGGCTACGAACGAGGCGGGCCAGGGACAGAGTGAGCGTTACTGGAATCACGGCGGGTACATGAGAAATGTCATCGAACGCGTAAGCGTGGAGGCGGTATGAAGGCCGCATGGCTGACGGCTGTACTGCTTGGCTTGACGGCGTGTGGCGGAGGCGGGATGGAGCGAATGCACCCTCGGAGCGAGCGCACTTCGGAGGAGAAGGTCGAACAACCTGTGCGGCTGGTGCTCCCGCATAACGAACCAGTTCTGCCGCCGCACTCAGGTCGCGAACAGTTCATGGCTAGTTGTGAGACGTGCCACTCGGCGCGCTACATCACGATGCAGCCGCGTTTCTCGCGCAAGGTGTGGGTAGCTGAAGTGAAAAAGATGGCGGCGGCTTACGGGGCTCCGGTGCCGGCCTCGAATGTGGACGCGATAGCGGACTACATCGTATGGTGGCAGAGCGAACCAGGTCAGAGGATGGAGGGTGCGGAATGAAGGCGATGCGGAGTGTCGCGTTGCCGGCCGTGGAACACAAGCTTGTGCGCTGGCACGGACTGGCCGCCGTGCTGACTCTGGCGATCTCAGTGCTTTTCGGCGTCACCGTTGCGACGAAGATGCACGACCCCGAGTTCCTGACGCGCTATCCGTGGTTGACATGGGGGCGGCTCCGCTACAACCACACCCAGGGAATTTTCTTCGGCTGGCTCGGCAACGCGTTCCTGGCCTTCGCCTACTATGCGACGCCGCGACTGGCGAACCGGCCGGTGATGAGCCGCAAGCTCGGTTGGGCACTGTTCTGGCTGTGGAACGCTGTCATCGTCCTCCCGGGATGGACGCTCGTGGCCGCAGGCTTCAGCCAGCCTCTCGAGTGGGCCGAGTTTCCACTGGTGATCGATTTCTTCGTCGTCGTCGCCTTCGTCATGATGTGCGCGCAGTTCGCGGTGCCGTTGATGAGGCTTGGACCAGGGAAGCTCTATGTGTCGGGTTGGTACCTGGCGGGCGGGTTGATTTTCACTACGCTCGCCTATCCGGTCGGCAACATCGTGCCGGAGTTGCTTCCCGGGGCGATGGGCGCAGCCTTCAGCGGCTTATGGATTCACGACGCGGTCGGTCTGTTCGTGACGCCATTGGCGCTGGTGATTGCCTACTACGTGATTCCTGCGGCAACGGGACGTCCGATCTACAGCCACTTCTTGTCTCTTGTCGGTTTCTGGCTCCTCTTCTTTCTTTATCCGCTGAACGGCACTCACCACTACGTTTACTCCTCCGTGCCGATGTCGGCACAGATGGGTGCGGTGTGGGCTTCGGTGCTTCTGGGCTTCGATGTCGTGCTGGTAGTCACGAACCTTTTGCTGTCGATGCGGGGCAGCACGGGCGCGGTGGGTTCGGACGTGCCGCTGCGATTTGTCTGGACAGGTGTTTTGTTCTATCTGGTGGTAAGTCTGCAGGGGTCGATGCAGGCCGTCATGCCGGTGAACCGGTTCCTTCATTTCAGCGACTGGGTGATCGGGCATTCGCATCTGGCGATGATCGGGTTCGCGAGTTTTCTAGCGGCCGGGGGATTGACGTACGCCTGGCGGAACACGCCCGGGGTGCGGTATCACGATCGGCTGGTGGCGTGGTCGTACTGGATGCTGCTCACCGGAATGGCGCTGATGGTGGTGGACCTGACAGCAGCGGGGCTGGTTGAGGCGGTGATTTGGACCGGGCCGCAGCCGTGGCTGGATTCGGTGCGGGCGGTGCGGGAGCTGTGGCTCTTCCGTACGCTGACTGGGGCGCCGGTGCTCGCCGCGGTCGTGCTGCTCTGGTTGGGCCTGACACGGGGGCCGCGAGTAGAGACAGAAAGCGAGGGGGAAGCGGAGCGCGAGGTTCCGGCCACTGAAGACGGCGGAGCACTGGCGCGCTGGCTGGGAGCCGGACAGGTGGTAGCGTCGGTGGGCGGCGTTGGGTTCTTCGTGTTCTCGTTTGTCGCGCTGGGGGTGCTTCCGGCGTTGGCCCTGGAACAGGAGATCGGCAACACGGCTCCCCCGGTAATGCCGCCGCTGACACGGCTGGAAAAAGAGGGGCGGCATGTTTACGCGCGCGAGGGATGCGGCTATTGCCACACGCAGCAGGTCCGGTTTGTGGGGGCGGACGAGGAGAGGTTCGGGCCCGCGACCGAGGCGTGGGAGACGCGTTATGAATATCCGCAGCAGTGGGGGACACGGCGCATCGGACCGGACCTGGCACGCGAGGCGGGCGTGCGGTCGGCCGATTGGCAACTGGCTCATCTTTACGATCCGCGAGCCGTCGTGCGGGATTCCGTCATGCCCGCTTATCCGTGGCTGTTCGATGGGGACGCGGCGCGGCCGAAGGAAGAAGGGCTGGCGGTGTTGGCGTACCTGAAAGTGCTGGGAGCGGGCCGGCGGCTGGAGCAGGACGTTCCCGGACCAGCGGCGGAGGCAAATCGAAACCTCGACGGGCCGGCGTTCTTCCAAACGGCGGGAACGGCGGAAGAGAACCGGCGGGGACGTAATTTGTTTTTGAGCAACTGCGCCGGGTGCCATGGCGAGAGCGGAAAAGGGGACGGCCCGGCGGCAAAGGCGTTGTGGCCGGCTCCGGTGAACCTGACGGCGGAGGCGCTGACGGGACCGCGCATCGGGCAGGCACTGTGGCGCGGCGTAACCGGAGCGGCGATGCCGGCGTGGCGCGACCTTTCGGCGGCGGACCTGCGCGCCTTGACCGTGTATGTGGCGACTCTGCACGGCCCGGGAGTCGAAGTGAGCGGAGCCAGCGAGGCGGCGCTGGCGGGGCAGAAGGTGTTCCAGGAAAATTGCGTATCCTGCCACGGCCCCAAGGGCTTTGGAGACGGACCCGCCGCCGGGTCGATGGCCCCAGCGCCAGCCGATTTCCGGGCCCGCCAACTGGACACGGAGGAGATCGAAAAGATCCTGGAGAACGGAGTCCCCGGTACTTCCATGCCGGCCTGGAAGAAGCTCAGCCCGTCGCAGCGAAGCCAGGTGGGCGAGTATCTGCGGTCGGTGTACGAAGGTCCAAAGGCCGGGGCGGCGGTGGCGGAGGTGCGGCGATGATGGGCGTCGTGGTGGGGCTGGTGGCGCTATTCTGTGCCGGGGCGACTGCGGCTTGGTGGCGGCTGCCGGGGCTGCGGAGGCTGATTGAAGCGCCGAAGTACCGTGTGATCGAGCAGGAAAAGCGGTTCGGGCAGCGCCGCCCGGGGTAAGCGCGGCTGCCGGCGCGAACGGGCTTGTTACACTGAGGGATCGTTTCGCGCCCGCTTGCCGATGGCCGCTTCCCAGAACAAGAGTACCGATGCGATGGCGGCGCTCGTGGGCGCCGGAATCCTGCTGAGCCGTATCGCCGGCTTGGTGCGGCTGCGGATTTTTTCCCATTACTTCGGTTTGGCGAGCGACGCCGCCGACGCGTTTAACGCCGCGTTTCGAATTCCGAATTTTCTGCAGAACCTATTCGGCGAAGGCGTGCTCTCGGCGTCTTTCATTCCGGTTTACGCGGCACTGTTGGCGCGCGGGGACAAGGAAGAGTCGCGGCGCGTCGCGGGCGCGGTGCTGGCTACGCTGGCGCTGGCGACCTCGTTGCTCGTGCTGGCCGGAGTGCTGGCATCGCCCTACCTGATTGACGCGATCGCCCCGGGATTCCATGGGTCCAAGCGAGCGCTGGCAGTGCAACTGGTGCGAATTCTCTTTCCGGGAGCGGGGCTCCTGGTGATGTCGGCCTGGTGTCTGGGAGTACTGAACAGCCACCGGCGGTTTCTGCTGTCCTACTCCGCTCCCGTTGTGTGGAACGCCGCGATGGTGGGGACGCTGGTGTGGATGGGACGACGCGCGGACCTCGATCGGCTTGCCGTGGCGCTCGCGTGGGGATCGGTGGCCGGCAGCGCCCTCCAATTCGGGGTGCAGATACCGGCGGTGCTGGCGCTGATGGGCCGGTTGCGGCTGCGGCTGGAATGGGGCAACGCCGAAGTGAGAACGGTGGCGCGGAACTTCGTGCCCGTGTTCATAAGCCGGGGCGCCGTTCAGATTAGTGCGTATGTCGACGCGATGTTGGCCAGCCTGCTTCCCACGGGCGCGGTGACCGGTTTGTTCAATGCGCAGATTCTCTACACCCTTCCGGTGAGCCTGTTCGGGATGGCGGTGTCGGCGGCGGAGTTGCCCGAGATGTCGAGCGCGCTGGGAGGGGCAGAGGAGGTGGCGGCGTATCTTCGCGGGCGGCTTGAAGGCGGGCTCAGGCAGATCGCATTTTACATCGTTCCTTCGGCAACGGCGTTCGTGGCGCTGGGCGACACGCTGGCTGGGGCGCTGCTGCAGACGGGCCGATTCGGGCGGGCGGACGCGCGCTATACGTGGGGAATTCTGGCAGGGTCAGCCATCGGGCTGCTTGCATCGACCATGGGCCGTCTCTACAGCTCGGCATATTACGCCCTGCGCGACACGCGGACGCCATTGCGGTACGCGTTACTACGAGTCGGCTTGACCGCGGGGCTGGGATACGGCGCGGCGTTGTGGCTGCCGGGGGCGATCGGGATCGGGGCACGTTGGGGGGCCGCGGGGCTGACAGCGTCGGCGGGCGTGGCCGGATGGATGGAGTTTGCACTGCTGCGCCGCGGGTTGAACCGCAAGATCGGACGGACAGGCCTGCGGGCGGGCTTCACAGCTCGATTGTGGATGGCCGCGTTGTTGAGCGCCGCGGCGGCTTGGTTGGTGAAAATGGGCGTTGCAGCCTGGCACCCGGTATTGGCTGGCGCCGCCGTGTTGGGCGTGTTCGGAGGAGTATACCTCGGGGCGGCGCTGGGACTGGGGATCGGCGAGGCGAAAGGCCTGGTCCGGCGGGTGCAAAAGTTGATGCGATGAAAAAGACAAGGAGAATCGAAGATGATTTTGACGCCGGCAATTGAATACGGAGAAGCGCGGCGGGCGATCGATGCCATTGTGGCCGAGGCAGCCAAGCGCGGCAAAGCGGGCGTGGTGGTGGTCGCCGACGCGCACGGCGAGTTGATCGCGATTGCCAGGATGGACGGGGCGCCGCTGGCGTCGCTGGCGATTGCGGCGAGCAAAGCGTGGACGGCGGCGCGGGAAAGGAAGACGTCGAAGGAAGTCGGCGATGCGGCGCGGGACCCGGTGAAGGGATTCGACATCGCCTATTTCGGCGATCCGAAGTTCACGGGCTGGGGCGGCGGCGTGCCGGTGTGGAAGGACGGGAAGGTGATCGGATCAGTGGCGGTGAGCGGCCTGCCGCAAGTCGAGGACATGGAACTGGCGGCGATGGGAGCGGGGCTGATTGTAGGCGGATGAGGTGTCGCGCTCGGAATCCCGGCCCGATCGGGAAGCCCGAACCTCAGGCCGAGGCAAGCTGAGTGGTACGTCCGGTCTTGGCGGAGCGGCGGGCGGCGTCGAGAATTTCGACGACGGTGATGTTGTTCTCAAGCGACGACAACCCGGAGGGCGGCGCGGTTCGTCGGGCCACTGCCTTGAGGTAATCGAAGGTGTCGTTGTCGGGAGCGGGAATGGCGGGCGACGTGACGAGTTGCTCGGCGGAGTCCTTTAGGCGCCGGCGGACCTGGTCGTGGCCGACGGTGAGGATGTAGCCGGTGCTTCCATAGACTTCCATGTCCTTGCGGTCAAAGGGCCAGTTCCACGAGGCCTGAATAATTCCCTGGGCTTCAGGATAGGTAAGAATGACCGTTGCTTCATCCTCAACGTTGGGATAGACAGCAGGCTTGATCTGCTGAGTGACCGCAGTGATCGAAAGCGGGCGGCGGCCGTCCATGAGGCCGGTAATGAGGTTGGCGCCGTAGCAGCCGAAATCGAACAGGGCACCGGCGCCGTTCTGTACCGGGTCGGTCAGCCAGGCGAAGAACTCGGGGGGGACACCGATCTCCTTCGGCCCCTGGTGGCCATCGTGAACGACCACTTTGCGAATGCCTCCGATGGCCTGGCGGCTGTCGAAAGCCTCGCGGTTGCTGCGGTACCAGGTGGTTTCGTAGTTGACGATGACGGGGATACCGGCTTGTTGAGAGGCGTGCTGAATGGCGTGGGCCTCTTCCACAGTGACGGCAAGCGGTTTTTCCATCATGACAGGAGTCCTGGCGCGGGCGCAGGCGTCGACACCGGCGCGATGCCCCAGCGTGCTGGTAAAGAGTGCCACGGCCTCCGGATGCGTTTTGGCGAGGAGCGTGGGGAGATCGGGGTAGAACAATGAAGAGTCGAGATGGTACTGACCGGCGTAACGGCGGGCCAGAGCGGAATCGGGCTCGGCAATTCCGACGAGTTGGAAATCAGAGCGCTTGGCAAGCCGGGAGAGGAAGCCGGCAGCATGGCCGTGGGTAAGTCCACCGAGGGCGACACGGAACTGCGCATCACCGCGGAGCCAGGAAGCGCCGGCAAATCCGGCGGCAAGAGCAGAGGCGAACTGTCTGCGAGTGGGCATAAGAATTAGCCGTTGCCGGCAAAGCCAGGATACAGCAACATGCCGCCGTCCACAAAAAGACTGGTGCCGGTGACGTAGTCTGCATCGTCGGAGGCGAGCCAAACGGCTGCGCGCGCGATGTCACCGGGCTGGCCAATGCGGCCGTAGGGGACCAAGGTGAGCAAGTGGGACATCGCTTCAGGTGTCTCCCAGGAGGCACGATTAATCGCAGTCTGGATGGCGCCCGGACAGATGCTGTTCACACGGATCTTGAAGGGCGCCACCTCCTGCGCCAGCGATTTCATCAGCATCATGACGCCGCCCTTCGAGGCGGCATAATTGACATGGCCGGCCCAGGGGATCACTTCGTGGACCGAACTGATGCAGAGAATTTTCCCGGCCGACGACGATACCGAGGGTACGACGCCCCGGCGCTTGAACTCGCCCACCGCGAGCCGCGAACACAGAAACTGCCCCGTGAGGTTCGTCGAGATGACCCGGTTCCACTGGGCAAGCGTCATTTGGTCGATCGGCGCGTCCTGCTGCAGGCCGGCATTGTTCACAAGAATGTCGATCGTCGAGAAGACGTCGAGCATGTGGTCGAACAGGGACTGCACCTGCTGTTCGCTCGAGACGTCGGCGAGATGGGCAATGGCGAGCGAGCCGGCGGCCTGGATGCGCTCGACGGCTTCCTGCGCGCCCGCGGCCGTGTCGCCATAATAATTCACTACAACGTCGGCGCCGGCTTGGCCCAGCGCGATGGCGACGGCCTGTCCGATGCCGGATCCTGCGCCGGTTACCAGCGCCTTCTGGCCTCTCAGTGGAGTGGGAGACATGTCAATAGAGACAGGATAGACGACGGCTAATGACCGAGAGCGAGGCGCAGAACCTCGGCCACACTCCAGGCCTGCGCGATACAACCGCGGGGAGCATGGGGCGGATCGCCATCGAAAATCTCCGACACCTGCCCGAGTCCAGCCTCTTGCAAATGGCCTTGAAAGTTCTTGAGCCAATCCGCGATCACCGCCCGTGTCTCGGCTGTGTCGCCATAGACGCGCCGCCAAGCCCGGAAGAACGGACCGATCAACCAGGGCCACACGGTTCCCTGATGGTAGGCTGTGTCGCGGCTGCGGAGGTCGCTCTCGTAACGTCCGCGATAGCGAGGGTCAAGTGGCGACAGCGAGCGGAGGCCAAAGGGTGTGAGGAGATCCTTCTCAACCCGCTCAAGCACTGCGCGGCCCGCTTCTGCGTCGAGCATGCAATACTCCAGGCTCAGCGCCAGCACTTGATTGGGCCGGATGCTGCCGTCCCGATGCTCGCCCTGGATCACATCGTAGAGACAGCGTTCGTGGTCGTTCCAGAAAGCCTTACAAAACGAGTCTCGGGCACGGGCCGCAATCTGCTGGTAATGTGCTGCGCCCTGAAGATCGCCGTAGGTGTTGGCCAGGGATTCCAGAACCCGCACGGCGTTGTACCACAGAGCCTGAACTTCGACAGGCTTCCCGCAGCGCGGTGTGACTACGAAATCGCCCACTTTTGCGTCCATCCAGGTAAGCTGTACACCTTCGTCGCCGCCCTCCAGCAAACCATCGGAGTCCACATGTATTCCGAACCTCGTGCCCCGTTCGAGCCAGGCGATGCTCTCTCGGAGAGCCGCATAGAGATTCTGACGGACAAAGCCAGAATCGCGCGTCGCAGCGATATAGGCGCGGACGGCCTCGATGTACCACAGTGTCGCATCAATCGTGTTGTATTCGGCGGCTCCGGTTTCGGTGAAGCGGTTCGGGATGAGTCCATCGCGCATGTTAGCCGCGAAGACCAGCAATAGCTTGCGCGCCAGTTCGTCCCGTCCGGTAGCCAGAGTGAGACCCGGAAGGGCGATCATGGTGTCGCGGCCCCAGTCGCCAAACCAGTGGTAGCCGGCAATGACGGTATAAAATCCGTCACGCCGGACGAGAAACTGGTCCGCGGCCCGAGTCAGCGCTCCGGCGAGACTGGGCGAGTCCTGCACCGGCCCTCGCCGCGCCCTTTCGCCATCCCGGAGCGTGGCCGGCGGCGCGGGCGATTGCGAAGAGGTCGAGGCGATCACGGACACCGGGATGCCGGGAGCCAGACGGCAGGTGAGTGTGAACGGCTGGTACAGATCCTCGACAAAATCGAGACCGCGTTGTCGCTCGGCCTCGTACTCGAAAGAGCGGTACCAGGAGCCTTTCGTATCCAGTTCCCCAGCCTCATGGGTGAAGTACAACGCCGGCAGTGCGGGATAGGGCTGGAGCCAGACAACACCGCGGCTCTGGCGGACGGTGGCGTCGAAATTTGAATTCTCGTGGGTCGACGAATGATAATCGCGAAAAGCCACAAGCGGACGCAGTTCGAGCGCGGCCTCGCGGCCGTCAAGGCTGCCGAGCAGTTCGTACGATACGACCACCGTGCTCTCGCCGTGGACCAGGAACACGGTCTTTTCGAGGCTAAGCCCGCCGGCCGAGTACGTGAAGACCGGGAACGGATCGAGACGGAAGCCCGTCTGGAGGAGGTAACCCTGAGGATAGATGGCGCCGGGATACTGGTTCGTGGACAACTCATGGCGAATTCCATCGATGACCAGGGTCTCCTCGATCTTCGACAGCAGAACCAGTCGCCCCACTGGAGGCGGATCCGCCGCCACCAGGAGGCCATGGTACCGCCGAGTGTTCATTCCGATGATTGTGGAGGAGGCATATCCGCCAAGGCCGTTGGTTTCAAGCCACTCGCGGCTCATGGCTAGAGAAAGGCTGCCGCAGATCGAGCCGGTGAACGAAGTCACCTTACTATTGCATCACAAGCGCGCCGGAAGGCCATCCCCCGTCGAGGGGATTCAAGGGCTGAAAATGTGCCAGAGCGTGCCGGGATGAGCGGGAAGCGGCGCGGGCGTGGAAGAATATGAGAATGCCGAAGGTTTCACCGACGACATGGGCCTTGGCGGTGATGCTGATATCCTCCTCCGCCTGGGGCCAGGAGAAAGCGCTGCCCTCGTTTTCCGAGCCGAATCCGTCGCCCGATGGTTCGCAGATCGCTTTTGCGTCAGGCGGCGACATTTGGATGGCCCCTTCTCGAGGCGGGCAGGCACACCTGGTTGTGTCGCATCCGGCCACCGAGTCGCGCCCGATGTTCTCGCCCGACGGGACACGATTGGCCTTTGTGTCGGACCGCACCGGCAACGGCGATATTTACATTCTCACTCTGGCTAACGGACAATTGCGGCGTTTGACCTTTAGCGATGTGCCGGACCGACTCGACGCCTGGTCCCGAGACGGCAAATGGATATACTTCACCTCCGGCGTGAACGACATTGGCGGCTCAACGGATATCTTCCGCGTGAGCGCCGGCGGCGGAACGCCCCTGGAGGTGAGCCGCGACGAATTTCTCAGCGAGTACTACGCGTCGCCCTCGCCCGACGGCCGCCAGGTGGCTTTTGTCGCCCGGGGTTTCAGCATGGCGCAGTGGTGGCGCCATGGGCACAGCCATCTGGACGAATCCGAGATCTGGCTCAAGCCGATTGACGGCGACGCCGGTTACCAACGGCTGGTCGGCGGAGGTGCGAAACAGGACTGGCCCATGTGGGCGCCCGATGGGCGGACTCTCTACTTTGTCTCCGATAAGAGCGGCGATGAAAATCTTTGGGCGCTCGACACACGCGGAGGAGCACAGCCGAAGCAGACGACGCACCTCACGGGCGGGCGGTTCCTGTTTCCCTCCATCACCGCTGACGGAAAGGCCGTCTATTTCGAACGCAATTTCGCGATCTGGCGGACGGATACGGCGAATGGCAGGGCCGCCGAGGTACCAATCGAGCTCGTAGGCGCCGCCGATGGGCCGGCCGTGACGCATCAACGCCTGGGGGAATTCACCAGTCTGGCGCTGTCGCCCGATGGTAAGAAAGTGGCTGTTACCGCGCATGGGGAGATCTTCGCGGCCTCCGCCAAAGACGGCGGGGACGCGATTCGTGTGACGAAGACGCCCGCCGTCGAGGATGACGTGCATTGGTCTGCCGACAGCAAACGGATCGTCTACATCTCGAACAGAAACGGAAACGGGCAGGTTTTCCTGTACGACTTCACGACTTCAAAGGAGACGCAACTGACCAGTTCGGTGGAAGAGGACGAACTGCCGGTCTTTTCACCCGACGGGAAATGGGTGGCGTTCGTTCGCGCGGGCCGGGACCTGAGAGTGCTGCCAACCGCGGGCGGAGCGGAGCGGGTGGTGACGACCGGCTATCTCAGAGAGCCAACGGTCGCGTGGTCTCCTGACAGCCAATGGATCGCCTACGCCAGCGTAGGAGCCAAATCGTTTCGCAACGTCCTCTTGGCGCCGGCGGCGGGAGGAGCCGGACGTCCGGTGAGTTTTCTCGCCAATGGCGAAACTGCGCTGGGCATCGCCTGGAGCCACGACGGGAAGTATTTACTGTTCGACACGGCGCAGCGCAGCGAGCCGTCCCAGATCGCACGCGTGGACCTGGTCCCGCGTCTGCCCAAGTTTCGCGAGGACCAGTTCCAGGACCTGTTCAAAGTCGAGCGGCCGTCCGGTGCGAAGCTGCCGGCAGGCGAAAAGACACCCGCTGAAGGCAGTATTGAAAAGCCCGCCGATGTGAAGGTGAACTTCGATGGCGTCCGGAATCGTCTCGACATATTGCCGCTCGGCCTCGACGCCGAGGCTCCCATGATCAGCCCCGACGGGAAGACGCTGCTGTTCCCAGCGCGCGTCGGCGGCCAGATCAATCTATTCACCTATTCGCTGGACGAACTGGCGCGAGAAAAGCCCGTCGCCCGGCAGCTTACCTCCACCGCTGGCCGGAAGCAGGACTACGCCTTCACCCCGGACTCGAAGGAAGTGTTTTTCCTCGATGGCGGTAAGGTGATGCATGTCACGCTTGAATCCCGCCAGCCGAAACCTCTTTCCCTTCAGGCTGAAATGGAGGTCGACTTCAACTCCGAGAAGATGGCGGCCTTCGAGCAGGCATGGTCGCTGCTAAACCGGCTCTTTTTCGACCCCTCGTTCCACGGCGTTGATTGGAACCGGGAGCGCGCTCAATACGCACCTTACGTTCTCGGCAGCCGCACGCCGGCGGAAATGCGTCGTATTGTCAGCCTCATGATCGGCGATCTGAATGCTTCCCACTGCGGTATCGCCGGGCCGGCGGCGTTCCCTCCGTCACCGGTCGGCCGATTGGGTTTGCGTTTCGACCGGGGACGAAATGAGGCCGGAGACGGACTGTTCGTTCGTGAGGTTCTGGCCGAAGGCCCCGCTTCAGTGGAGGGGACGATTCGTCCCGGTGACCGGCTGACAGCGGTGAACGGGCAGGCCATCGGACCGAACACCAATCTCGATGCCTTGCTCGAGGACGAGGCGGGAAAGAAAGTCGTTGTCGATATCGCCGCGGGTGGTGACCAAACACGGAAACGCACGGTAACGCTGCAATCGGTGACGACGGCTCAGGAAACGCACCTGCGCTATCGCGAGTGGGTGGAAGAGAAGCGCGCCTACGTCGATCGCGTCAGCAAGGGAAAGCTCGGATACGTGCACATCGCCGACATGAGCGAGGCCTCGTTGACGCAGCTTTATGTCGACCTCGACGCTGCCAATGAGACCAGGCAAGGCGTAGTAATCGATTTGCGCGCCAATCACGGAGGATTTGTGAACGGACATGTGCTCGACGTATTTGCCCGCCGCAACTACCTGACCATGACCCGCCGCGGGCTCGATCCCGTCCCTTCCCGCGCCTACCTGGGCCAGCGAGCACTCGGCACGCCAACGGTCCTGGTCACAAACGAGGAATCCCTTTCGGACGCCGAGGATTTTACGGAGGGCTACCGATTCCTGAAACTCGGCAAGGTAGTTGGCGAGCCGACCGCCGGCTGGATTATCTACACATGGGGCGAGCAGTTGATCGATGGCTCCTTCCTGCGCCTTCCCGAAGTGCGCGTACAGGGCGCTGACGGCAAAACCATGGAGATGAACCCAAGGCCCGTCGACGTGGAAGTTCAGCGGCCCGTTGGGGAATGGATTGAGGGACGGGACTCGCAACTTGACCGCGCGATCGAAGTTTTGTTGAACCAGACCAGTCACTGAACTCGTAACTGAGAGCAAGACGCCGTATGACAAAGCCAGCACTATTGACCGTGGACGACGACGCCGAAGTTTTGCGGGCCATCGAACGGGATCTGCGGCGGCGGTATGCGGGCGAATATCGCATTCTTCGGGCAGGCTCCGGATCTGCGGCGCTCGACCTGCTTCGGCGCCTGCAACTGCGCAACGAACCGGTCAGTCTCCTGTTAGCCGACCACCGGATGCCGCAGATGGACGGCATCGAGTTTCTGGCGCAGGCCAAGATCCTGTTCCCGGAAGCGCGGCGAGTCCTGCTCACCGCCTACGCCGACACAACCGCGGCCATCCGGGCCATCAATGACATCCACCTCCACCACTATCTACTCAAGCCTTGGGACCCGGCTGAGGAGGGGCTTTATCCTGTGCTCGACGACTTGCTTGAGGACTGGCGCGCCGGCTATCGTCCGCCCTTCGACGGCGTGCGGGTGTTGGGAACTCGCTGGTCGCCCCGCTCTTACGAGATCCGTGACTTTCTGTCCCGCCAGCAGATTCCCTACCGCTGGTTGGACGTGGAACTGAGCACGACGGATAGTGACACGCAGCGTCTGTTGGAATCGCTCGGCCCCGAAAGGGACCGGCTGCCGGTAGCAGTGCTTGCCGACGGAACGATTGTCACCGAGGCAAGCGGGGCGGCAATGGCGGCGCAACTGGGACTTCAAACAAGCGCCGCCTCGGACTTTTATCAGATGATCATCGTCGGCGGCGGC
The DNA here is from genome assembly GCA_027452065.1 of Bryobacterales bacterium. Lineage (GTDB taxonomy): Bacteria > Acidobacteriota > Terriglobia > Bryobacterales > Bryobacteraceae > JAJYKC01. Next base: position 15,085 of record DAIDHC010000110.1, on the reverse strand, counting down.
CCGGCTGGGCTGGCGGCGGGCGTCTACGCGGCGTCCGAGGGCGTCGGGACGCTGATGGTCGAGCGCGAAGCTCCCGGCGGCCAGGCTGGGCTGAGCTCCCGCATCGAGAACTATCTCGGCTTTCCCTCCGGCGTAAGCGGCGGCGAATTGGCTCGGCGGGCGGTCACCCAGGCCAGGCGGTTTGGCGTCGAGATTCTAACGCCACAAGAAGCGGTTGCGGCGCGCGCCGATGGACCTTATCGTTACGTGAAGCTGGCCGACGGAACCGAGCTGTCCTGTCACGTGCTGATGATCGCCACGGGAGTGCAATGGAAGACGCTCGAAGTACCCGGCGTCGAGGCGCTGAGCGGCGCCGGGGTTTACTACGGCAGCGGCTCCACCGAAGCTTTGGCATGCAAAGACGAAACCGTTTTCGTGGTCGGCGGAGCGAACTCAGCCGGCCAGGCCGCCATGAATTTCGCCCGCTACGCCCGGCGGGTCGTGATGCTGGTACGCGGCGAAGGTCTGGCGGCGACCATGTCGAAGTACCTCATCGACCAGATCGGCCGCACGCCCAACATCGAAGTCCACACCAGGACGCGGGTAGTGGAAGCAATCGGAGCCGACCACCTGGAGGCGCTCCGTATCGCGTGCGACGCCACCGGAACCGAGGAGACCGTAGCCGCCAACTCGCTGTTCATCTTCATCGGGGCCGCGCCCAGAACCACCTGGCTCGGCGATTTCGTCGAGCGCGACGATCGGGGATTCATTCTCACCGGCGCGGCATATGCTCGCGAGCGCCGAAGGCCCCGGGGATGGACGGCCGCCCGCGAACCCGCAATCTTCGAAACCAGCGTTCCGGGCGTGTTTGCAGTCGGCGACGTGCGCCTTGGATCGGTAAAACGCGTGGCCGCAGGAGTCGGAGAAGGTTCCGTGGCGGTCCAGTTTGTGCATCAATATCTCAGCAACCTGTGACGGTGGACCGATGGACACCTCTCAAGAAATTCCGCTGACAGACGCCCTCGGTGCCATCCCTGCCTTTGCCGGACTCTCGCGGCAGGACGTGGATTGGCTCGCGGCCCACGCCGAAGACCTGCGTTACGAAGCTGGGGAAATACTGGCGCGGCCCGGTGACCCGGCCGACCATATGATCGTCTTGACTGAAGGCGAGCTTGAATTCCGCCGCGAGGTCGGCAATGGCGAGTGGGCCGTGCTGCACGCCCATGCCGGTGATTTGACCGGTCTGCTTCCCGGATCGCGGTTGACTCACTTTCCCGGAACGACCCGGACCATCACCCGGTGCCGAATTGCCCGTGTTCACCGCGATCAGTTCCGGCCGATGCTGGAGAGAATTCCAGAATTGGCGCCGCGCCTCACAGCCATCCTCACGGATCGCGTACGAAGTGCAACGCGCGCCGAGCAGCAGCGGGAGAAACTGGCCGCGCTGGGCAAGCTTTCGGCCGGTCTCGCCCACGAACTGAACAATCCCGCGGCCGCCGTCCGCCAGGGTGCCGCAGGTCTTCGGGAGGCCGTTGCAGCGCTCAAGTCGGCCAATTTGCGCTTAAGCAAACACAATGCCACCATTGCCGAGAAAGAACGATTCTTCGCCTTCGAGGCGCAGGCGCTTGCACGGCTCGGAAGCCTCAAGCTCGATCCGCTCGCACAGAGCGACCGTGAGCAGGAGATGATCGACTGGCTCGAACGCCACGGCGTGGCAGATGCCTGGAAACATGCCGCAGCTCTGGTCGAGTGCGGTTTTGACGAACCAATGCTGGAGACATTCGAAGAGTTAACCGGCCCGGAGCTTCTTCCCGATGCGGTCGAGCGGATTGCCGCCAGTGCCGCCGTCGAGCAGTTGGTTTCTGAAATTGAGGTCAGCGCTGGACGAATTTCCGAACTTGTCCAGGCAATCAAAGAATACTCTTTTATGGATCAGGCTCCCGAGCAGGAGGTTGATCTTCATAAGGGCATCGAAGCCACCCTGACGATGCTCGGCCACAAGTTAAAGAAGGGCGTCACCGTGATTCGCGATTTTGATCCTTCCCTGCCCCGCGTCTGTGCTCACGGCAGTGAGTTGAACCAGGTTTGGACGAACCTGATCGACAACGCTGTTTCTTCCATGCAAGGGAAAGGAGAGCTTCGCCTCCGAACTCGGCGTGACGGAAATCAGGCAGTTGTCGAGATTGAAGACAATGGGCCGGGCATACCGCTCGAGATTCAGAGCCGCGTTTTCGAACCCTTTTTCACTACAAAAGACGTGGGCGAAGGAACCGGCCTCGGCCTGGAGACGGTTGCCCGGGTCGTGCGGCAACACCGGGGAGAAGTAGGCTTCGAATCCCGTCCCGGCCGCACTTGCTTCCAGGTGCGCCTGCCGCTGCCGGAGGACTGATCGCAGCGGCCCGATACCGCTGGCCCTGGGTACGGACGAGAAGCCCCGCACGCGTAGTCGCCGGGCTTGGCTGCCGTGGACTGAGCCTGCGCTCGGGGCCGGCGAGCGCGAAAAATCGACATGTAAGAATTGCGCGGGACGTAGATATTTGCCTTCCCGCCATCGGCAACGTGCTGAGAATTCTGGGGACCCGCGTGGCATGCGGAATGCATTCCCCGCAGGGCAGAGGTTAACTACGATGGAGACGGAGTTCGAGGAGCCGATGAATCGCCGCCGACCGATCGGACTCGGCGGCATGTTGTTGACGGCGGCGCTGGCCGGCACCGTCGCGGCAGGGGCAATCGGAGTTTTCCGAGAGCACCGCTACACACAATCGCTGGAGGCCGAAAACGCTCAAACCAGCGAAGCGTTGAACCAGATGCAGACTCAGATGCAGGCGATGTCACAGAAGCTGCAGGCGATGTCCGCCTCCGCAACCTCAGTGGCACCCGCGCCCGCAGTTACGGCCGCCCCAGCCCCACTCCGGCCTGCCCACCACCGCACCAGCGTCGATCCGCGTTTACAGCGCCTTCAGTCCCAAGTGGATAAGCAACAGCGCGAGTTGGCTGAGACGCGCCAGCAAGTGGTCTCTACCTCAAGCGCCACTCAGGACCTTCAAGGACGTCTGCAGTCCACCCATGACGAACTCAGCGGTTCTATCGCCGCCAGTCATGACGAACTCGTAGCTCTCGAGAAGCGCGGCGAGCGAAGTTATTACGAATTCACGATCGACAAGTCCAAGAGCTTCCAGCGCGTCGGCCCGCTCGGCTTGTCGCTGCGCAAGGCAAACACAAAACACGACTACTTCGATCTCGTCATGAACGTGGGTGACCAGCGGCTTGAAAAGAAGCACATCAATCTCTACGAACCCGTCTGGATCAACCTGGCCGGGCGGACGCAACCTGTAGAGCTGGTGGTGAACGAGATCGGCAAGAATGAGGTCAAAGGCTATGTGAGCGAGCCGAAATACACCTCAAGTCAAACGGCGGCAACCGGCGCATCCTCCACCAGCGCCCAAGCATCGGCGAGTTCGCCATCGCTCAAAACGCGACCGGCAGCAACATCTCCCACAACGGCCCCCCCGGGCGACTGAGCCAGGCGTTAGTCCCCGCTCTCCTGGCTCTCGCGAGGGCCGGAGGCCGCCGCCCGCCGGCGTCCTCCGGCCCGCTTTTTCTCGTCCAGCGGCCTCCGCCTTGTCGCAGTTCTCTTTGCTGCCGGTCATCGCGATTGCCGCGGCGCCAGCGAAAGACCACTCTCCGCTATCTTGTTGCTACGTCGAGAACATGGGCGGGCGTCCAGCGCCGGCATCACCTTTGAAGCGCGGGCTCCCGTATTCCCCGCAGCAGGACACAACCGTTTCGCGGCACAATTTGGCCTACCGAGAAAGCCCTCGGCAGGCCACTGTCTCGATCTCAGGCGAAGCCGTGCTTGGATAGTGGAAGCTCGCGCACGCGCTTTCCCGTGGCAGCAAAAATTGCATTGCACAGCGCGGGCGGAAATGGGGGAACGCCGGGTTCGCCGATACCCGCCGGCGGCTCGCTATTGTTCACAACTTGCACGGACGTGCGAACCGGAGCCTGATGGATGCGCGCTACGGGGTAGTCGTGGAAGTTCGACTGGACGATCCGCCCGTTCGCAGCCGTGATTTCGCCCAGAAGGGCGACGCTCGTTCCAAAAACCGCGGCCCCTTCAAACTGCGAACGGACCCTCTCCGGGTTGACCGTCAAGCCGGCATCAACGGCGTAGTACACATTGGGAATGCGGAGCTTGCCATTGCCGTCCACTTCGACCTCGACAACCGTGGCAACGTAAGTGAGAAAGCTGCGGTGCGCGGCGATGCCCATGCCCCAGCCATTGCCGGGCTTTCGTTTTCCCCAGCCCGCGCTCGTCGCCGCCAATTGGATGACATGCTTCAGCCGAGCGGTGTCGAGCGGGTATTCCGCCGGCGTTCCGCCGTAATTGGAGTAGTCGACGCCCTGGGCTTTGAGATCGATCTTTCGCGACCCTCCAATCAGTTCCAGCAGGTAATCCAGCGGGTCGCGGCCTGCCTGGTGAGCGAGTTCGTCGGCGAAAGACGATACGGCGAAGGCGTGGTAGATATTGGATACCGATCGCATCCACCCGATCCGGACATGGGCCGGGGCTGCCCCGTTTTCGGCCCGATGATTGGGCAAGTCGAACGGCACATCCGTCCAGCCCATGCCCATTTCATCCGCTCCTCCGTACTCGGCGTTCTGCTCGAAAGTGGAAACGATGGGAGGAAACACCGAGCGCTGGAGCCAGGCTGTCGGCTTGCCGCTCTCGTCCAATCGCGCCTTCATATACATTGCCGCCACCGCGTGCAGGTAGTCGAAGCGGATGTCGTCCTCGCGCGTCCAAACCACCTTTACCGGCCTTCCGGCTTGTTTGGAGAGGATCGCCGCCTCGGCCACGTAATCAGGCTTGGATTTCCGTCCAAAGCCGCCACCCAGTAACGTGACGTGACAAGTAACGTTCCGCTTGTCGATGCCGAGCGCGGCGGCGACGGTTTCCTGGCTAGCCTGCGGATCCTGTGTCGACGCCCACGCGGTGACCTTGCCATCCTGATAATGCGCCATCGCGACCACAGGCTCCATCGCCGCGTGCGCGAGATGGGGAACGTAGTATTCGGCCTCGATGATGCGGCCGCCCAGCGCGAATTGCTTCTCGACATCGCCCACGTTCCGAACGACCTTGCCCGGCCTTCGGGCCGTCGCCTGAAGCTCGCCTTTGTAACGCTGCGACTCGTAAACGCCGTTGGGGCCATCTTCCCAACTGATCTTCAGCTTCTGTCGGCCCTGCAGCGCCGCCCAGGTATTGTCGGCGAGCACCGCGACCCCACCAAGCGCCTGAAACGCGTGCGGCGGTTTGAACGGCGGAATGATGGCCGTGCGCCGCACGCCAGGAACAGCCAGCGCCGCGGCGTCGTCCACCGACTTCCATCTGCCACCCAGCACCGGTGGGCGTTCCACCGAGGCGTACAACATCCCTTCGGTGCGCACGTCCATTCCGAACTGGGCCTTTCCGGTCACCATGGCCGGAATGTCGTAGCCTGGCACCTCCTTGCCGATGTAGCGCCATTGATCGGGAGACTTGAACTTCAGTTCCTCTTTCTTCGGCACAGCAAGCCTGGCGGCGGCCGCGGCAAGTTCGCCGTAGCTCGCGACGCGCCCGCTCGGGGTGTGAACCACTTCATGAAGCCGCCCCATGCATTCGCCCTCCGCCACGCCCCACTTCGCGGCGGCGGCGCGGATCAGCATCAACCGGGCGGTGGCGCCGGCCTGCCGCATCGGATCGAAGAAATCGCGGACCGAGTGCGAACCGTCCGTACTCTGCGAGCCGTACTTCTCATCGCCCGGGGCCTGTTCGACCCGCACCCTTTTCCAATCCGCTTCCAGCTCGTCGGCAAGAATCATCGGGAGCGTAGTGCGGATACCGGCGCCCATTTCGGAGCGATGGCAGACAATATAGACGGTCCCGTCGGTATCGAGGCCAAGATAGACACTCGGGTGAAGCACGGCAGCATCGGCCCTGAGGCCGTTGGCGGACGCGTCGGCAAGCGCAGGCTGAGGAAGAATCTTGACCCCGAGGACGAGCGCGCCGGCTGAAACCAGCGAACCCAGGAAGCCGCGGCGGCTTACATTCTCGATCATCATCGCGCCCTCCCCCGGGCCGCATCGGCGATGGCGGCCTTGATGCGCTGATAAGTGCCGCAGCGGCAGATGTTGCCCGACATCGCCTGGTCGATATCCTCCTCCGTCGGTTTGGGGTTGGTCCGCAGCAGCGCCGCCGCCTGCATGATCTGGCCGGGCTGGCAGTAGCCGCATTGCGGGACTTCGTGCTTGATCCAGGCCACTTGAACCGGGTGAAGCTTCTGTGCCCCCAAACCTTCGATCGTGGTGATTTCTTTTCCCGCCGCCCGCTTCATCGGCGTGATGCACGCCCGGATGGCCGCTCCGTTCTGGTGGACCGTACAGGCGCCGCACAAACCTGTGCCGCAGCCGAACTTGGCGCCCGTCAACCCCAACTCGTCACGCAGGTACCAAAGCAGGGGCATTTCGGGATCGCCGGAGAATGACTTTTCTTCGCCGTTAATCTTAAGCTGGATCATCGATCAAACCCTCAGTAGCAAGAGGGTACCATGCCCGAAGCGCCCTGCAAACGGCCGCAGCCGCGGCGGGCCGTTTCGATACGATGGTAGAAGTCATTTGAGGAGGACGAGCCATAATGAGATCCATCTGTGGGGTGATTCTACTGTCGGCAGGGTTGGCAGCCGCGCAAGCCCCTCCCGGCGATGAGCAGCCCGCCCCCATGTTCACCGCCAACTCGGTCGCCAAATCCACGAAGGCAATCAACTACCGGCACCGCAGCGGTTCAACCCAGATTAGCTTTGCGGGTACGGCGGTGATGCCCCGTGCCAAAGGAACGGCGCGCGTGGAAAGCCGCCAGGGCGCCATTAGCATCGACGCCAACTTCCGCAACATCGGACCGGCCAGTCAGTTTGGCGCCGAATATCTCACCTACGTTCTCTGGGCGATTTCTCCCGAGGGCCGTCCGAAGAACCTGGGAGAACTGCTTCTCGATGGCGGCAAGAGCAGCCTCAAAGTGACCACCGATCTTCAGGTCTTCGGCCTCATTGTGACTGCGGAGCCTTACTTCGCCGTCACCCAGCCGAGCGACGTAATCGTCCTCGAGAACGAGGTGCTCCCGGACACGCTCGGTAAGGTCGAAACGGTCGATGCCAAGTACGAACTCTTAAAGCGCGGGCAGTATGAGAAGCTGGCCAACGTCCTCCGACTGACGCCGGATCCCAAGGTCCCAATCGAAATTTACGAAGCGCGGAACGCCGTGCAAATCGCCCTGTCCACGGGTGCTGACAAGTACGCGGCCGACACGATTCAGAAGGCGCAACAATCTCTTCGCCAGGCAGAGGACTATCTTCAGCGCAAACAGCGAAAACCGGCGATTATGATTGCGCGGGAAACCGCACAGACCGCCGAGGACGCGCGGGCGATCACCGTAGCACGCCAGGCCGCGGAGCACCAGGAACAGATCCGCGCGGCCGGGGAGGCGGCAAAGAAGAAGGCTGAGGCCGAGGAGCAGGCGCGCATGGAGGCCGAATCAGCGAAAAAGACAGCCGACGCACAACGCGCCCAGGCCGAAGCGGCTCAGGCCGCCGCGGAGAAGCAGCGTCTCGAAGCCGAGCTTGCCGCCGCCCGCGCGGACGCCGACAAGGCTCGCGCCGAGGCCGCCCAAGTCCAGGCCGCCGCCGAGGCACAGCGCGCCCAACAGGAAGCGGCTCGAGCTCAACAGCAGGCTGCGCAAGCCGAGCAGGAGAAACGGCAATTGCGCGAACAGCTTTTGGCCCAACTCAACGCCGTTCTCGAGACCGAGGACACCGACCGCGGTCTCGTGGTCACGATGGCCGACGTTCTGTTTGATTCCGGCCAGTACACCCTGAAGCAGACCACGAGGGAAAAGCTAGCCAAACTTGCAGGCATTATTCTCGCCCACCCGGGCCTGAAACTCACCGCGGAGGGATACACGGACTCCACCGGCAGTGCCGACTTCAACCAGAAACTGTCCGAAAAGCGGGCCCAGGCCGTGACCGACTATTTGCGCGAGCAGGGCGTGCCGGGCGATAGCCTGAACTCGACCGGCTTCGGCGAAGACCGTCCCGTCGCTTCCAATGACACCGCCTCCGGCCGCCAGCAGAACCGGCGAGTGGAATTGATTGTCTCCGGCGAAGTCATCGGAACAAAGATTGGTGCCTCTCCAAATCCATGACCGGATCAGAATTCGGGCCGGTCACACTCGTCGGCCGCCATGTCAGGCTCGAGCCTCTCGCCACAAGCCATATTCCCGGATTGATGCGCCACGCGCTCGACCCCGAAATCTGGACATGGATGCCGTCCCGTGTCGCCTGCGAAGCGGATCTGCGCGCATATGTCGAGACCGCGCTGGACGAGCAGCGTCGCGGCGTCTCCCTTCCCTTCGCCACCTTGGACCAGGTCACCGGCGAGGCCGCCGGCTGCACGCGCTACCTGAACATCGAGCGCTCCCACCGCCGGGTGGAGATCGGAGCGACGTGGGTAATGCGTCCCTGGCGCCGTACCGCCGTGAACACCGAAGCAAAGTACCTCATGCTGCGTCACGCCTTCGAGGAGTTGTCGTGCCTGCGAGTCGAATTGAAGACCGACGCCCGCAACACGCGATCACGGCAGGCCATCCTGCGCATTGGCGCCCGCGAAGAAGGAACGCTACGCAGTCACATGGTGACGCAGGGAGGCCAACTCCGGGACACGGTTTATTTCGGCCTAAGTTGGAAGGAGTGGCCGCCCGTCAAACGAACACTGCGGGAACGGCTCGATCGGCCTGAGGTTGGTCCATGAACGTGCGCACCGCAATTTACGCCGATCCGGTCTCGAAGGACCATGACACCGGGCCCGGCCACCCGGAACACAGCGCCCGTTTTGACGCCGCACTGGAGGGCGTACGGGCGTTGCCCCTTGCCGTCTCCACTCGCCGCGCCGCCACCGAGGACGAGATCACGCTCTGCCACACCTTGCCCTACGTCCGGACGGTGAAGCGGGAGGTGCAGGCCGGTATGACGGATCTCATCACCGGCGACACCAGCATTTGCCCGCGCTCGTTCGACGTGGCAGTCAATGCCGTCGGTACCGCGCTCACCGCCGTCGACGCACTCATGCGGGGCGAGTATCGTAACGCCTTTTGCATTGTGCGCCCACCCGGTCATCACGCCACCCCGGACCGCGGAATGGGCTTCTGCATCTTCAATAATGTCGCCATCGCCGCGCGCTACGCTCAAAGCCACTACGGGGTCGAGCGAGTGCTGATCGCTGATTGGGATGTCCATCACGGCAACGGCACCCAGGATATCTTCTACGCCGATCCCTCGGTGCTGTTCTTCAGCACTCACCAGCATCCGTGGTACCCGGGGACGGGCGCCGCGGGCGAAACTGGCCAGGGAAAAGGTGATGGCACGACGATCAACTGCCCACTTCCCGCCGGCTCCGGGCGAGAGGAAATCCTCGATGCATTTCGCCGCCGCCTCGAACCGGCGGCCGAGCAATACCGCCCCGAACTCGTGCTGGTCTCGGCCGGCTTCGACTCTCGGGCCGGGGACCCGCTCGGCAGGTTCCTTTTGCATGACGACGATTTCGCCGAGCTGACGCTGTTGATGATGGAGATCGCCGAACGCTTCGCCGGAGGCAGACTCCTTTCGCTTCTTGAGGGCGGCTACAGCATCGCCGGACTCACGGCGGGCGTGCGGGCGCACGCCCACGCGCTAGCCGGCCTTTGATTCAGGGTTGCCCTGGCCCCGGCACCAATGCTCGGGCACGACGAAAGTCGGCGGCCAGTTGCTTGGCGATTCGCGCCGCCACGTCCGCCGCCGCCCCCGAGTATTTTCCTCCCAGGCTCTCCTGAGTGCTCGACCAGATGACATCGCCATCTTTGTCCACCAGGCGCATGGCCGCAAACGCTTCGTGCTTGCGCTCCTCAATGTGCGAGGCTTCGTTATCGCTCACCCCGATCCCGTTCGAACGTGCGTTCGTATTGCCGTCATAACGGGATCGCCAGCCGCTCGACTGGCTATTCTGCGTGTGGATCCCCAGGCTCTCTTCGCTGTCGTGATAGTCGGTGAAAACCTGGTCATCCGCGGCCCCCTTTAGAACCGCGTCCGCCTTGTCCGGGTTCTCAGTGATGAGAAATACCTTGGCCTGCTGGAGGCTGCTCATCACCATATCCCGGAACTGCAGCGCCTCGTCTCCCCCGGTCAGAACATCGACATAAACGCGCCGCACCCGGGCCAACATTCGCAGGCTCTCGTCTTCGACCGGGGCGTTGGAATCGATCCCCTTCGACGTCCTGTTGGACGCCGGCGTCGCTGTGCTCTGCTGGGAAGAGGTCTGCGGCTGAGCCGGCGCCGCCGGAGTAGACTTAGCAACGGCATTCGGGGCCGCCGGCCGGACCGTAGGCGTCTCCGATGCATCCCCCACCATCAGAAACAAGGCAAGTACCGCGAAGATAGTCATCCCTTCCCCGCCCTTCGCGCGTCTTCGTCCTGGTAGTCTACCTTGCGGCCGGTTCGCGCTTCCAGACTCACCAGCATGGTCCGGATATCGCTCTTGTCGACTCGAAACACCATTGCCTGATGATGGCCCTGGTCGTCTGTATAGCCGACGGTCAAAAAGTGGTCCCGCTTCTTGCTAAGGAGAAACAAGGGCGAAATAAGGAGTGCAGTCACGTAACGGCGATTCACTTTTTGTCCGTATTCGAGCAGGTCGATTCGCTCGTAAGGCACCCGCCAGCTTGCCTTGTGGGAGTAAAAGACAAAATATTCGTCGTCGGTCACTTGAGCGCGGCCGCTGCAACCCTGAGGGATTTCCGAAATCGTCCCCCCCACATACTCGAGCCTTTCGCCGGACTGCCCTCCCGGGAACGCCACCACCGCACATAGCACTGCAAGCGCCAGCACTCGGAGCATACGGTCATTAGTTGGCCACCATCGCAACAAATCTCAGATCAACAGTCGAGCAACGGAACGGCTGGTCACGGCATCTCTATACTGGAGAAGAACAAATGGCGGAAACGGACGGAATTTCGCTGGTTGATCGTCGCGCGAGCCGGGCGCGGAGGCATTCCCTGCCGGCCGCGGCTCGCGGAGCTTGGCGCGCATACCGGCGTCAGCGCGTTGAATCCGTTGAATCTGCACTTTGGACACCGCAGCCGCTCGCTTGGCCCGACGAGGGCGTCTTCGCCGCCTGGCTCGGCCACAGCACCGTCCTGCTGAAAATTGACGGCTTCACGATTCTAACCGACCCGGTGCTCGGCGATCGCTGCGGCATCTCTTTTTGCCGGACAACAATCGGATTGAAGCGCCTCGTAGCTCCGGCCTTGCGCACCCCCTCCGAGATGCCTCCGATCGACCTTATTCTGCTCTCCCACGCCCATCTCGACCATTTCGACAAGCCAACCTTGCGTCGCTTCGAGAGCGCCGGGACGACGGTCGTTACCGCTCACCGAACGAGCGATTTGTTGCACGTGGAACGTTATGCGGGCGTGCGGGAGCTGGCCTGGGGCGAATCGGCGCGCATCGGGCCTGCGTTTGTGCGCGCATTTCCTGTGAGCCATTGGGGCGCGAGGATGCACCGTGACACGTATCGGGGCTACAACGGCTATTGGATCCAAGCGGGCAGGCACCGAATCGTGTTTGGCGGCGATACGGCGTTCACTTCGTCGTTTCGCCAGCTTCGCGCTCACGGCCCCGTCGATTTGGCCATCCTGCCGATCGGCGCCTACGATCCCTGGATTCATGTGCACTGCAATCCCGAGCAAGCAATGGCGATGGGCAACGACTGCGGTGCGGCCTATCTGCTGCCGGTGCATCACCGCACGTTTCGCCTGAGCCGAGAACCCCTGAGCGAACCGATTGAGCGCTTCCTCGCCGCGGCCGGCAGCGCGCCCGAGCGCGTCGCCATACGAGAGATCGGCCAACAATGGGCCCTCCCGTAGGGCTCCAGGCGCGAACAGCAAACGCCGCGCACTTCCCGACGCCTAAAGTCCCTTCGACCTCGGATTCGGCCCTCGGCCGCGCCTGAACCGAACTATCAACCGTCAAAGCTCGTTTCCACGCGGCCGAATTCGTCCTCCCTTTATTTGCAGATCTTTTACATCTCTGGCATACCGGCACGGGGCGGCCCGGCGTAACATGGAGCCAGAGACCTATGAAAAAGCGGGTTGGCGGCATTTGCTTCCTTTTGACCGCTACCCTTCCGGCCTTCGGCCAATCGCCGGTAGTCGGGCAGGGAGGCGTAGTAAACGGCGCCAGTTTCGCGCTCGATCAGCCCGATAAGCGAGTCGCCCCCGGCTCCCTCATTTCCATCTTCGGAACCAATCTCGCCGCCGCTCCCGCGCTCGCCGATTCCATCCCGATCTCAACTGCGCTTGGTGACGTCCAGTCCGTAACCTTCAACGGCATCGCCGCGCCGATTCTCTCCGTCTCAACCGGACAAATCAACGTTCAACTTCCATGGGAAGAGGTCGCGCCCTCCAGCGGAACCACCGATGTGACCGTCGTTGTCACCCGCAAATCCAACGGCGCCTCGCAACCCGTGCAGACCCCGATCGGCCAATACTCGCCGGGCATCTTCACCGCACCCGCCAATGGAGCGGGTCAGGCTCTGGCTCTGATCTATCCCGACAACGCCATCGCCGGACCGGTGGGGTCCATCCCCGGCCGCACAACCCGCCCGGCAAAACCCGGCGATATCCTGCAGATTTACGCCACAGGACTGGGACCCGTGACCGATACGCCCAAAGACGGCGAGAGCCCAACCGGCGCACCGAGCACCACCGTGAAACCGGTCGTGACGATCGGCGGAATCACCGCGCCGGTTCAGTTCTCGGGCCTTGCGCCGAACTTCGTAGGTCTTTACCAAGTAAATGTCGAGGTGCCGGCGGGCGCCCCGATTGGCGATGCCGTCTCCCTCCAGATACAAATCGGCGGCGTCACATCCACCAAGCAGGCGACTATCGCCGTTGCTCAATAGTGTTCAAAGCTCGACATGACCACTGTACCCGTTCTACCCAGATTGGGCATATTCACCGCACCCGGCTCCTGGCGGCCCGCCCCGACGCTGGAGCGTGTCGTGGCGGCAACTCTGTTCGCCCTCGCTCTGCCCGTTCTCGGCCTCGCCGGCGCCTCGGTCTGGATTTTGTCTGGCCGTGCGCCCTTCATCGCTCACCGCAGGCTTGGAATCAGGGGTTCGGTACTGTGGGTCGTGAAGCTCCGTACCATGTGGAACGGACGGACTCGCGAACCCTTCCGACTTTTGGAACGCCTGCAATCCACTCCGGCGGAATTCCGCAAGACCCAGTCGGATCCGCGCGTCTCCAGCCGCTTCGCCGCCTTCTGCCGCCGCTATTCGATCGATGAACTCCCGCAACTCCTTCAGGTGGCACGCGGCGAGTTGGCGTTGGTCGGCCCGCGCCCCATCACTCTGGCGGAATTCGACGCCCATTACGGCGACGCAGCACCCGAAATCCTCTGTGTCATGCCCGGCATCACCGGCCTGTGGCAAATCAAAGGACGCAGTCGCTTGAATTACTCCCAGCGCCGCCGCCTCGATCGGTTTCTGGTTCGAAGGCTTTCGCCGTTTCTTTACGTCTACATCCTTCTGCAGACTCCGCTTCGGGTGCTCACCGGTCGCGGAGCGTGGTAGGCCGCGATCAATTGCCCCGCGCGGCCGCCTCGCGTATCTCTCGCAACGTTTCGGAGACTTCCTTATGTTTGTCCCCGTCCCGCTCCACCGCCGCCTCCGCCTCGCGCTCGGCCTCGCCCAGCCGTCCGGTTATGAGCAGAAGCTTCGCCAGCGTCCAGTGCGGCTTGAACCAATTGGGAGCCACCGAAATCGCCGCCCGCAGGCTTCGCTCCGTGTTGGTCACGTCATTTTGACTGGCAAACAGAGTCGCCAAAAAGTAAAACGAATTCTGGCGCTGTTCCGGATACTCGCATGCCCGGAGAGCGGCATCCATCGCCTGCCGGCCCGCCTGCGCCGCCAGCAGCGGATCGCGCTCCATGGCCGAGTAGCGCGCCATCGCGCGCGAGTAGTAGAGATCCGCACTGTACCCTGGAGGTTCCCATCTCCTCACCGCCTCATAGTCGCCAATCGCACCCGTCAGGTCCTCGCGCCCGATCGCCCGTTGCGTCCGCGCGAGCGAATATTCGGCTGTCGCCAGACGGACGCCGAACCACCCGAACAATCCAGCCAAGACCAACCCTGCCGCCGCCGCGTAGCGCCGCGCGGCTCCAGACGGTTTCACACCCTGACCAGACAGTGCCCCGATGGCCAGGTAGAAAAAGAATGCTGTCGGCAGGGTGAATGCCGAAAACTCAAGACTGACAAGCATCGAAGCCAGCGCGCCGCCCACGAACACTTCGCGAGCGTCCCGCGTCTTCCAGGCCAAAGCAAGTCCGAGAGCCGCGATCGCCGCGAGGCCCGCCAGTCCGAACAAGCCTTGCTCATCAAGCGCGTCGAGGAAAACGTTATGCGGCGATTCGTGATAGAAATCCGGGTAAGCCCTCGCCAGTTTCAGCGATTGGAAGCGAGGAAACTCCGCCCCGAAAGTCTCCGGACCGAACCCGAAAGGCAACCGCGACCCGGCCATTCGCACTGCATCCCGCCAGAGCGGCAGCCGCGCTCCGCCAAGCGGATCTTCACTCGCCCAATGCGCGCGCGCCCGCAGGCCGCGGCCCGCGGGAGAAAGATAAAATGCCAATAGCGCAACCGCGAGCGATGCAAAGGTGTAGATCGCCTTCTTCCCGAACCGGGGTCTGGCGCGTAGGAAAAGCCACAAGATACCGGCAACAAGCCCCAACGCCGCCGATCTTGATCCGGTCAGGACCAGCGCCAATCCCCCAGTAATCGCACCGGTCCCGCCGGCGATCCGCCACGCTCTCGCCTTCTCCACGTTCGCGAGTGCGTACCCGGCGAAGACCACGAAGAGAAGGTATGTCGCCAGATAATTCGCGTGGCCTAGTGTTCCCGGTGGCCGGATAATTGTGAACACTCCCTCACCGGCGCGATAACTCGCCGCCGGGATAAACGCATCCAACCCAAAATACTGGCAGATCGC
>DAIDHC010000109.1 GCA_027452065.1 Bryobacterales bacterium | reverse complement strand
GCGACGCGGTTGTTGCCGAAGCCTGCCATATAGACGGGCTTGGCCGAGACGTTGGGTGTGATGATTTGCGAGTCAACGCCGACGCGCATCTGGGCGCAGGCGGCGACGGCCGAGCAGAACAGGAGCGGAAGGAACCGCTGGCACATGGAGTAGGTAGCCCCCTCGTAATTAGGGTAACAGCGGCGGCGCGGAGAAGCGGAGGGCGGGAGGCGCGGGCTCAGGCGGGGACGGCGGCGAGGGCGGAGGCGGCGGCGATGCCGGAGAGAAAGGCTCCTTCGATGCGGGGACCTCCGAAGGCGTCACCGGCGACGGCGAGGGGCAGGGGATCGGAGGTGAAAAGGCACGGCTCGGTGTGGGTAGCAGTGGGGCGGCTGAAGCGCCAGCGGTGGAGCTGCCATTCGAGGACGCGGGCGCCGAGCCAGGGAGAGGCGGCGGTGAGCAACTGGGCGGCGCAGAGCTCGTCGGGTTCGTTCCAATGGCCGAGGCTGAACTCGGGTGTGGCGTGGAGGGTGAGGGCGCCGGGGCGGGTGGAGACGCCTTTGAGAAAGTTGTCGGCGAGCCAGGAGATGACGGAGTCGCCGGGACGGATGAAGCCGGGAGCGGGCACGGAGGAGGGGCCATCGAGCACGGTCATGAGGGCGAGGCAGCGGTCATATTCGATGGAGTGGAGAGCGGCGGGGAGCGGGGGCGGGAGACGATCGGCGATGGGGGCGAGCAGGGCGAGAGACTGAGGAGCGGGGGCGGTGAGGAGGAGGGCGGAGGCGGAGAAGGAGGCTCCGGTATCGGTGACCACGCGCCAGGCGGGGCCGGCGAGCTCGACCTGGCGGACGCGGGAGGGGGCGAGGATTTCGAGCTGAGCGGCGTAGTGTCTGGCGACCGGGTTCATGCCTTCGGCGCCGCGGTAGCGGGTGATGCCGGCGGCGGTGAACCAGGGCTGAACGAGGCCGGCGGATTCCCAGCGGGCGACCAGGGCAGCGAAGCGGGGATCGCGGACGGAGAAATACTGGGCGCCGTGATCGAGGCTGGCGCCGGAGATGCGGCGGGTTGCCATGCGGCCGCCGGAGCCGCGGCTTTTTTCCAGGATCAGGACGTCCCAGCCGTGATCGCGGAGGTGGTGGGCGGCGCTCAGGCCGGCGACGCCGGCGCCGATGATGATGCAGGTGTCAGAAATGGCTGCTACTCCCTCAAGACGATTATGATGCTCGCGGGCGGGCGGCGGAGGGAGATTCGGAGGGTAAAAAACGGGCCGGCCGGGAGGGGGAGGCTACAATTTGAGCATGACGTTGAAGGCGCGGTTGTGGCTCGGGGTGGTGTTGATTCTGACGTTCGGACTGGTGTTTTTAATTGACCGGACGACTTCGACGACGCCGGGGCCGGAATCGCAGAGCGCGTTTCTGAAGGGGTACGATCCGGGCGGGGTGATTGGAGGATTCCACGATGGGGGCAAGCCGTTTGCGATGCCGCGGAACCTGGAGGCATCGGGGAGCGACGGTTTTGTGACGAGCCGGCTGACGCTGGAGCCGAAGTTCACGCTGGCGGCGGGCAAGGACGCGAAGGGCCTGATGGAGGCGCTGAGGAACGACGCGCGGGCGTCGCTGAAGCGAAACGGCGCGGCGATTCTGACGGACCGGGATGAGGAGCCGGGGGGATTTCTGCTGGGGTATCAGGACGGGCCGGTGCGGGGGGCGATTGCGGCGAAGATGAGCGAGGGGGCCGGGGCGGGGGAGACGAAGCTGGATATCAAGATACAGGAGATGTGGTCGGAGGCGGCGAGCCGTCAGAAGAAGGCGGGGAAGACGAGTTAGCTGGGGCGGATTTCGAGGGCGCGGCGGGCGGAGGTGAGGGCGAGGAGGGGGAAGTAATTGCGGTAGAGGGTGTAGGTGAGGTAGAAGACGCGGGGGAAGCCGGTGCCGGTGGCGAGGTCTTCGTCCCAGGTGCCGTCGGGTTTTTGGGTGGAGGAAAGGAAGTGGATGCCGCGGGCGAGGGCGTCGTGGTAGCTGGAGTTGGCGGCGAGGAGGGCGAGCAGAGCCCAGGCGGTTTGGGAAGGGGTGCTGGGGGCGGGGACGAAGCGGTTACGGTTGTAACCGGCGCAGGATTCTCCCCAGCCGCCGTCGGGGTTTTGGACGGAGGCGACCCAGCGGGCGGCGCGGCGGATGGAGTCGGCGGCTTCGGCGGGGGCGGCGGCGCGGAGGCCGCGGAGGGCGAGGAAGGTGCCGTAGATAAAGTTGACGCCCCAGCGGCCGTACCAGCTTCCGTTGCGCTCCTGGGTTTGGAGGAGGTAGGCGACGCCGCGGCGGACGGCGGAGTGGGCGGGGTCGAGGCCGCGGCGGCAGAGGGCTTCGAGAACGCGGCCGGTGATGTCGGCGCATGTTGGGTCGAGCATCGCGTTGTGATCGGCGAAGGGGACTTTGTTGAGGATGGCCCAGTTGTTGTCGACGTCGAAGGCGGCCCAGCCTCCGTCGGCCGATTGCATTTCGAGGAGCCAGTTGAGGGCGCGGCGCTCGCAGTTGGCTTGAGCGGAGGGATTGGAGGCGCGGGCGTGTTCGAGGGCGAGCAGGACCATGGCGGTGTCGTCGATGTCGGGGTAGTGCTCGTTGGCGAACTCGAAGGCCCAGCCGGAGGGTTCGACGTCGGGGCGTTTGACGCTCCAGTCGCCGCGGTGGCGGACTTCGCGGGCGATTAACCAGTCGGCGGCGCGGGTGAGGGCGGGTTCGAGCTCAGGGAGAACGGCGCCCATTTCGCCGAGAGCGAACATGGCAATGGCTGTGTCCCAGACGGGGCTGAAGCAGGGTTGGAAGTAGAAGTCCGTCGGGGTTTCGGTGAGGAGGTTTTCGAACTGGCGGAGGGCTTCGTTGAGGTCGGGGTGGTCGGAGGGGTAGCCGAGGGAGTCGAGGGCCATGATGAGGTACATCATGGAGGGGTAGATGGCGCCAAGGCCTTCGCTGTAGCGGGTGCGGTCGAGCATCCACTTTTCGGCGTCGCGGATGGCGGCGCGGCGGATGTCCTCGGAGCCGCGGTTTTCCCAGAGCTTGAAGACCTTGTCGAGGTGATGAAAGAGGACGGCGGCGCGGCCGCGGCGGGGGAGGCGGAAGGCGGCATCGGGGGCGAGGATTTCGTCGATGTTAAAGCCGGCGGGGACGGGGCGGATGCCGCCGCGGGCCTGGACGATGGAGAGGGGGACGACGATGGCGCGGGTCCAGGAAGACATTTCATAGAGGACGTTGCCGGGGAGGAGGACGAGCTCGGGCGGGACGGTGGGGACGTGCTTGCGGGGATAGAGGCCGAAGAGGCTGAGGTTGATTTTGACGTAGCTGTTGGCCGCCTGGAGGCCGCCGAGCGAGAGGATGACGCGGCGGGCGCGTTCGAGGGGTTCGGAATCGGGGCTGAGGCCGGTGAGTTTGAGGGCGACGTAGGCTTTGACGGTGGCGCTGATTTCGGAGGGGCCCTTGGGGTAGATGTTGAAGCCGCCGTCGGGGAGCTGGCGGTCGAGGATGGAGCGCTGGGCTTTGAGCAGGCGGGGGAGGGTTGGGGGTTGCCAGAGGCCGTCGACGGGGGGATGGAGCCAGAGCTGGAGGAGGATGTAATCGGATTCGAGGGTGGTGTCGGCGCGGAGGTCGCCGCACCAGTAGCCTTCGGGCTTGCGGAGGGCGAGGAGGGCGGCGGCGGCGCGATGGGCGGCGTGTTCGCAAGCCAGGGCGAGGGAGGCGCGGGAGTGGAGGACGGTGGCGGCGTGGCGGCGTGCGGAGCGTTGTTCGGCGGGCTCGAACCAGGCGGATTCCATCGGTGGGGTTTGGTGGACCTCGACTTTTATTGTCGCAGAGGGGTTTTCGGGGAACGGAAAGCGAGGCGGAGCGGATTAGCGGGAGGCGGAGGTGGGGGCGGGGCGCGTTGTGCCGCTGAGGACGGCGACGTTGGGATTGGCGGCGGCGGGGATGGCGACTTCGAGGAAGCCGATGTTCATTTCGTCCCAGCTTTGATCGCCCCAGGTGACGGTTTTGGAGGGGTCGGGGTTGTTGGGATTGTTGGGGGAGTTGTCGTAGACGGCGGAACACTCGATGACGGCGCCGGTGGGAAGGGACAGGGGATGGGCGAGAAAGAACGTGGTCTGCCAGTGGAAGTCGTAGTGGGGGACGCTTAACAGGGCGAGGCGGCGGCCGTTGGGGAAGACGGCGTCGATGCGATAGGACTTGCCGCGGAGGTGCATGTGGGGTTGGAGGGAGACGAGTGTGACGGGGGCGGTGAAGGTGGCGGAGGCTTGGGAGGGGTAGGAGGGGTCGCCGGGCGGGATGGCGAGGTTGGCGTCGGCGGGGGTGATGGTGAGGACGCGCTCGCGGGGCGGGGCGGAGGCGAAATAGATGTCGAGCTCGGAGTGATCGGCGACCGGGGTGCCGTTGGGGGTGTAGTGCATTTCAAAGACGACGGCGGAGCCGCGGCGGAGGAGCTTGGCGCGGCCGGGTCCCCAGGGCTGGGGGCGGTAGCCGGGCTCGTAGCCGGCGAGGAGTTCGCGGCGGTCGACTTCGGTCTCATCGGGGCGGCGGGCGGAGCGTTCGGCGGCGGAGGCGACGTAGAGTTGGCCGGGCGGGGCGGCGGCGACGTAGCTGGAGCCGGGCGGGCGGATGAAGGCGTTGATGTGGTGGACGACGGCGCGGTGCTCGATTTTCCAGACGGCGGCGGAGATCCAGGTGTCGGCGGGGAGATTGGTGGGAGTGACGAGGAAGGTGTATTCGAGGGTGCCGGAGGCGGGGACGGGGTAGGAGGGGATGCGGATGACGAGATCGGGCTTGCGGGCGGGAAGCGGGGAAGCGGGCTCGGAGGGCGGGGCGGCGGGCGCGGCGGAGGGTTGGCCTTGGGGAGCGCCGGAGTCGACCCAGGCGGTGAGGGTCTGAATTTCGGATGGCGTGAGGGAACGGTCGTTCAGGAAGCGGGCGCCGACGGAGGGGTCGGCGGGCCAGGGGGGCATTTTGCGTTCGAGGACGACTTCGCGGATCGCCTTGGCCCAGGGGCGGACTTCGGCGTAGGAGGTGAGGGGCATGGGGCCGATTTCGCCGGGGCGGTGGCAGGTGGCGCAACGGCGGGCGAGGATGGCGGAGACGGCGCCGGAGTAGGACGGGGTTTGGGCGGCGGCCGGCAGCAGGAAGAGCGCGACGAGCCAGCGGGGCATCACGTGAACGACAGTCTATCATGGGCGCGGCGGGAGGACGCCGGCGCGGGGAAATGGGATAGGCTGAAGCATGGCGCCTCAAGCGAACGACAAGCCCAAGGGAGTGGAGCGGCTGCGGGCGGTGTGGCCGCAAATCTGGGAGATGGTGCGGCCGAGGCGGTGGCTGCTGCTGGGCGGGCTGGGGCTGATGGCGGTGAACCGGGTGTGCGGGCTGGTGCTGCCGATGTCGACGAAGTATCTGATCGACGACGTGATCGGCAAGAGGCACGCGCAGATGCTGGTGCCGCTGGTGAGCGTGGTGCTGCTGGCGACGCTGATCCAGGGCATCACGTCGTTTTCGCTGACGCAGCTTTTATCGAAGGCCGGGCAGAGGCTGATTGCCGAGCTGCGGCAGAAGGTGCAGCGGCACGTGGGGCGGCTGCCGGTTGCCTACTACGACTCGAACAAGACCGGGCAGATTGTGTCGCGGATCATGAACGACGTCGAGGGGGTGAGGAACCTGATCGGCACCGGGCTGGTGGAGTTTCTGGGCGGGCTGATGACGGCGTCGATTGTGCTGTTCGTGCTGCTGCGGATCAGCGCGGTGATGACGGGGGTGGCG
>DAIDHC010000108.1 GCA_027452065.1 Bryobacterales bacterium | reverse complement strand
ACGACGCCGGAGCCGGCGCTGAGCGCGGCAACGCCGCGGGCGGAAAGGTCGCGGAGCAACTCCTCCTGCGCGGCCGTGCCGTAAGCCGCGGTCCGGGACAGGACGCGGCAGTGATGACCGCGGGCGGCGAGCGCTTCCATGAGCAGACGGTTCGACCGGTCGCCGCCGCCGTGCGCGGGAAAGTAAGGCGAGTTATGCGCCAGCAGAATTTTCATACGCGCTTTCGCAGACGTTCGAGCAGCAGCGCCCGCCGGGCCGGAGACAGCGCCGCGGCCCGAGGGGGACTCGCGGGTACAGCCGCCGGGGCGGGCTGCAGCGTGGCGAGCCAGGCCTCGAGGGCTCCGGCATCCAGCGAATCGACAAACCGCTCAGCATTGTCTTTCGACGCGCGCGACAGCGTTTCGTATCGCTCCGGGCTGTCTAAAATCGCCTGAAGGGCATCGGCCCACGGCGCCAGGTCCTGAGGCGGGACGACGGGCACCGGCATGTGCTGGGAATCGAAGCGCGGCTCGAAGCGCTCGATGGGACGCACGGGGAGCAGTTGGCCCACGCCGAGCGTGGATTCGAGAAGGCCACCGGTGCCGGAGGCGAGCACCGGGACGCCCCGCAGCATCGCCTCGACGACGATCAGTCCGAAGCCTTCCACCCAGAGCGACGGCACAAGCAGGATACGCGTGCGGGCGAGCATTTGTTCGATCCGGTCGCAGGGCTCGATCCACTCGAAGTTCGGCAGGGCTTCGAGTGCGCGGCGATTCTCATGCGCCGTCCCCCATCCCGGCAAGGCGGCGAAGGGGACGCCGGGGAACCGGCGGGCCAGGCCGGCGAATATCGGCAGACCTTTCACCGGGCAGGGATTGATCATCGCCACCGCACCGCGATCCCAATGTGCCAGGAGCGGAAACGGCGGTTGTCCGTAAATGGGGGGGTGGATGACGGCGGCGGCGCAGCCGGCGTGCTCCTGAATGTAGGCGGCGGTGAAACGGGCGATGGCAACGACGCCGGCGCAGGCGCGCACCAGGGCGGTAGCGCGCTCGCTCGGGTTCCAGGCGGCGGGGCCGAAGGGGTAGAACTGAGGCGTGTGCGCCAGGTACACAACACGCCCGGGCGCCTGGAGGTGCGCTTCTTCGAGCAGCGAGTGGCTCAGGTCTTCGGAGGAGACCAGAACCCAGTCGGGTTGGAAGCCGGCGATCCGGTCGCGGAGCGCAGCGCGGCGGTGGGCGTCGGAAACCGCCACCAGCGACAGGTTCTGAGCGAGGCTGGACTGGTGCTCGTCCCGGCCGGCATCGACCGGCAGGCCGCAGACGACGAGGCAGGAATGGCCTGAGGCGGCCAGATGCGAAAGCCAGGCGAGGTTGCCGCGCGTGGAGCCTCCGCGGGGAGGGTCATAAGATGCGCTGGATGCCAGCAGAATCCGCATCAGGCTTCAGGAAAACTCCGGCGCTCGGCCTCGAGCAGAGCGCGGACCTCCTCGTCGGGCAGGGCTTCGATCTCCCGGAGCAGCACTTCGTATTCCTCCGGAGAAACGCCATCGAGGCCGTTCATCTCCACCAGACGCGCCAGCTCGGCCACCGTCAGATCGCCGGCGTAGACGACGTCGATCGTGAGATCGGCGCCGAACTCCTGGCGGATGCGCGAGAGCAGTTGGATGGCGAGCAGAGAATGACCGCCGAGGTCGAAGAAGTTCTCCTCGGCCCCGACCGGCTCTACGCCGAGGAGTTCGGACCAGAGTGCCGCGATGCGAATTTCGAGCTCCGTCCGGGGCAGAGGGCCGGAGACGGTACGCAGCTGGCCGGTCTTGCGCCGCTGGCGCAGCCTGGCCATCACTTGCTCGACGGAGCGGAGTTCGGAGGCGATGCGGGCGTAACCGTCGAAGCGGCGCATCAGGGCAGCGGGCATCTCGTCGCCGCGCGGAGCGGCAACGGGCGCGGCGGCGGGAGTCCAATGCGCGGCGGCCGCGGTGGCGGAGTCGAGCACGAACACCGGCGAGTCACCGGAGAGGTCACACCGAGCCCCGTCGAGACTTTCGAGGAAGGCGCGCGCGGGTTCATTGCGCGCGGTCGGCTGGAATGGGATGCGGACCTCGCGGAGGCCCCGCCGCTGCGCTTCCCGGCCGAGGCGGGCGAGCATGGCGTGTTCGACCCCGCGTCCGAGAGCACGGCAGCTCAGCAAACACGTATCCACGGAGAGCGCCTGGCCGGAGGCCTCGAAAATCAGTACGCCCACCAGGCCGTAGTCGCCGAAACGGTCGGCAACATGGACGGCCAGGCACCCGGCGGCCCCATGCGCCAGCAGCGCACGCAGGCCGGCCTCGGTCCGCCGCGGAGCGCCGCAGTTCATCTGATTGGTGCGCTGGCTCAGTTGGGCGACGCGGGCGAGCTGTTCGGGCGCCGGAGGCTCGATCGAAATTTCCAGTTTCAGTCCGGCGATAAATTCGGCCAGGCTGCCGGCATGGCGTTCGGCCCGGTTCCGCTCGGCGCGCTGCGCGTACTGAACGGCGCGCTCGCGGTCGGCCTCGGTGACGCGGGCGCGGTCGAAGGCCCACACGTGGCGCAGGAACAACGCTGTTTCGGCGCCGTTTCCCGGGAACGGCAGGCTGAGCACGCCGGGGCAGTCGGAGGCCACTTCGGCGCACTCCCGCCGGTCGTCGTCGATGAAAATGAAACTATCCAGACCGAGAGCGAGCTCGCCGGCGATTTCGGTGAGATTGGCCGACTTGGCCTCCCAATTGATGCGCCGCGCCGCGAAATGATCGAGCTTCAGCGGCATTTCGGGATGCGCCTCGAAGGTATCGAGGACATCCTGTTCATTGTTTTTGCTGCACAGCGCCAGCACCATGCCGGATGCGCGCTGGGCGAGAGCGAAGCTTTGCAGATCGCGATTGGCTTGCTCGACCGCGACTCCGGACGGTCCGTCCTCGCCGCAGATGCCGGACCACAGGGTGTTGTCGCAATCGAGAACCAGCACCTTGTAGGGAGGAACGCGCAGCGCGTGGATGCGCCGAGCGATCCAGGTGCCGAGCGCGGCGAAAAATTCCTGCGAATAAGGAAGACGGCCGAGGGCCTCGGCGGTGATGTCGTGAACGCCGGAGACCGGATACATTTCCAGGATGGCGCGGGCGGTGGAGAAATGAACGGCCGGCAGAGCCGCCATGGCCGCGGCGAGATCCCGCTCCAGCCGCGACTGCCAATCGGCGTGGGACCCTTCGGCGAGCCAGCCGGGCGAGGGCGGGCAGAGGATGACGATCCATTCCGGCCCCGGCGCCGCGGCGCGCAGCAGGGCGGCGAACTGTTCCACGGCGCCTTCCCGCGCCTCGGCCCAATCCTCCAGGCGCACCAGGACAACGTTGACCCCCGACCGGTTGGCCGCGAGTACGCCCGAGCCATCGAGCATCGCCTGGAACACCTGATGATAGGGAGCGAATTGCAGGCTGTGCGCGAGACCCAGCTCTTCCATCCAGAACGACAGCGACTCGGCCAGCGGTTCGGCGGTGAAGGTTGCCGCGACGGCAATCGGAATCTGGGGTATGGTCTGGGAATCGCTCAGGCGGGCCGCTCCGTACTCAACCCCAGAATAGCGAGTCGGGCGAATTCGGGCAAACGGCGAGGGATGGTGCGGGCCGGCTTAGGCCGTGAGAGCTTCGCGGCGAATCCGCGCCGGCTTGTGCAGGCGCCGCCGGCTCATGTCGGTGAGCAGGAGCTTGGCTTGCGACTTGATGTTGCGGAACTGATTCGCCGTCAAGTGCAGTTCGCGGCAGATGCGCTCTTTGGAATGATCCTCGAGATAGAACCGGCGGAGCACTTCGCGGTCGAGCGGCGAGAGGGCCCGCAGCGTTTCGCGAACGATGCCGATTTTTTGCTGCCGGTAAATGCGCTGCTCCAGGTTGGTGGAGTCGGGCACGTCCATGCCATCGATGCCCACAGTGCGGGCGCGGCTTCGTACCCGCATATCGATCTTGGTGTAAGTATGGAAACGCGTCACGGCGGTGAGAAATGCCGTCAGCCGCTCGGGATTTCTTAGCTTGCCGCTATGAATTGCCTGCACGACGGCGAGAAAGATATCGTGCAAACTATCCTGCAAATCATCGGCGCCAAGCTGGCGCATGACGAAGAAGGTAAAATTCTTCACCAAGCCGTACAATTCTTCGAGCGCCGCAGGTTCGGATTTTCTAACGTTTTCAGTAAGTTGAACCAAGTGACTGGCGTTCGGGTCGAGGCCGTTTTCCGGGGCCACCGGGGTCGAGGTTGGAATCGGCATCCGCATCCTTCTTCACCATACGTGCTTTGACCCCGGCAGGTAAATTCTTCAGAATTTGTATTTCGCACCACCCCGACTCGTAGGTTCCCCTAGGGAATTTCTTGTATGGTGGAAGGACGCATCCGGGAAAGCCCCGGAGGGCGTAGGGTGGAACTGGAAGCTCGCGTCGCGGCAATGGTATCCTTCAGATGCCGAAGTGGGGTGAATTTTGAGGGACGGTGAGCACATCTCCATCCCCGTTACGGGAGTGGACGCGTCGCGAAGCAGGCGCGACGGAGCGTTCACGGATGCCGTTCGGAGAGCCGCGGCCCGGCTCTACGCGCTGCTTCCGGGCACCGAACGGGAGTTTCTGGTCAGCAACATCTGGCTACTGGCGACGTCGCTGGCGATGATCGTCTGTTACGCGTTCAATCTGCCGGACCCGGGGATCATTCTGCTGCTGGCGGTGGTGCACTCGGCGCTGACGGGCGGTTGGAAGGCGGGGCTGGCGAGCGCCGGGCTGGCAAGCGCGTTTTCGGCGATTTATCTGTCGCTGCCCGGCAAGCTGCTGCGCTATGCCGACACGGACCTGCGGCAGTTGATCGCCATGACGCTGGCCGGATTCGCTACCGTGGCCATCATCGCCGCGCTGCGGCGGCGGCATTTGGCGGCCATCCGGGGATTATCGCGGCACTTGCGCGAGGCGCGTGCGCGGGTGGACGTCGAGCGTACGTTTCAGGCGCTGGCCGACGAAGCGCCGGTGCTGTTGTGGATGTCGGACGCGGCGGGACGGCGCTTCTATTTCAACCGCCGATGGCTCAGCTACACCGGATCGACGCTGCGGGACCAGCGCGGGGACGGCTGGAGGAACGGCATTTATCCGGAGGACCTCACCGGCGCGGTGGACCGCTACGCGCTGGCGATCCGGAGTTGCGACAACTACGAGTCGGAGTACCGTCTGCGCACGGCGACGGGGGAATACCGGTGGGTTCAGGATATGGCGGTGCCCCGCGTGAGCGAGGACGGGCGGCTGCTGGGATACCTGGGATGCACCACGGACCGTACCGAGCGTAAGCGCGTCGAGGCCGAGCTTCATCAGCTTTCGGCGCGGCTGCTGGAGCTTCAGGACGACGAACGGCGGCGCATCGCCCGCGAGCTTCACGACACGACAGCGCAGAACCTGGCGGCCATTTCGATGCACCTGTTCATTCTCAAGGACGCGGCGCGGCAGCTTGACGCGCGGTACCGGGACAACATCACGCAGGGCATCCAATTGGCCGAGCAGTGCTCACAGGAGATCCGGACGGTTTCCTACCTGCTGCATCCGCCGCTGCTCGACGAGCTAGGGCTGATCTCGGCGCTGCGCTCCTACACCACCGGGTTCGTGCAGCGGACCGGCATTCACGTGGACCTGAAGATTCACGAGATCGGGCGTCTGCCGGAGGAGATCGAGACTACGGTGTTCCGCATCATCCAGGAGGCGCTGACCAACGTCCACCGGCACTCGGGGGCGCGGCAATCCGAGGTGAGGGTGATCCGGGACCCGAAAGAAGTGAAGGTGATTGTGAGCGACGAGGGGAGAGGAATTCCGGAGGAGAAGTTGCGAATGCTCGGCGAAGGCGCGAGCCTGGGAGTTGGGGTGGCGGGCATGAGGGAGCGCACGAGACAGTTTGGAGGACATCTGCGCATCGCCTCGAGCGACCACGGAACGACGATCACGGCGGTGCTGCCCCTCGGAGGAGCCAGGTGAGAGAAGCGGACAAGACGAGAATTCTCATCGCCGACGATCACGAGATCGTACGGCGGGGGCTGCGGTCGATGCTCGAATCGCAGTCCAATTGGGAGGTTGTGGGCGAGGCGGTGACGGGGCGCGAGGCGGTGGAGCTGGCCAAGACGCTGATGCCGCAGGTGGCGGTGATCGATGTGAGCATGCCGGAGCTGAACGGGCTGGAGGCGACGCGGCAGATTCTCAAGGCGCTGCCGCAGACCGAGGTGCTGATCCTGACGATGCATGAATCCGAGCAGGTGGTGCGGGAGGTGCTGGACGCCGGAGCGCGGGGTTATGTACTCAAATCCGACGCGGGGCGGGACCTGATTGCGGCGGTGGACGCGCTGCGGCAGAGAAGAACGTTTTTTTCGTCGCGCGTTTCCGAGATGCTGCTGCAGAGTTACCTGGGACGGCAGGAGCGCGCGCCGGCGGCGGCGGCGGAGCTGCCGAGAAACCGGCTCACCGCGCGGGAACGCGAGATCGTCCAGCTTCTGGCGGAGGGCAAAACGAACAAAGAGGTGGCATCGGCTCTCAACATCAGCATCAAGACGGCCGAGACGCATCGCACCAACATCATGAACAAGCTCGATCTGCACTCGATCAGCGAGCTGGTGCGCTACGCGGTGAGAAACAACATCGTGGAGCCGTAGAGGAAGAGGGTAAGGAAAAATCGGGGCGCCGGAGGGAATGGAACCGGCGCCCCTTCGCGAAAGGCAAAAGAGGGGGGAAAAGTTCAGGCGCGGCGGGCTAGTTGCCCGGCGGCGGCTGCGGAGCGGACGATCCGCCCGGGTGCGGCCCGTGGAGCTTTTGCAAAGCGACAAACTTCTGCTGTTGGTCCGGCGTCAACAGCGCGTAGAACTGGGACTGGGCGATGGCGTGGTTGGCCTCCAACTGGGCCAGCAGCGGACCTTCCGCCGCGGTGAGTTGAGTCAGTTGCGCCGCGGTCTGGCCGGCCTGGATGGCCGCTTCGACGGCCTGGCGCTGCGTCGCTAACTGCTGGTGAACCGTCTTGCTGTTGGTTTGCTCGGTGGTGAAGATGGTCTGAGCCTGGGTCTGCTGGGTGCTGGTGAGGTCGAGATAGGTGGAGAGGAAATTCAGCATCCTCGGGCCGCCCATCCCGCCGCCTCGGGGACCAGGACCCGGCCCCTGCGCCATGGCCAGGCCGGAGCTCAGGACAATCGCGGCGCCGAGCGAAAAAAGTGTCTGGGGAAGTGACTTCATGGAAGTGGTGATCTCCTGTGTATTGAAACGCGGCAGCAGGGCTTTTCGTTTTCGCGAATTCGGTAAATGCTTGTAAAGCCGCGCTGTGAGATGCTGGCCTTGTAGGCAGAGGCAATGGCCAAAAGAGCAAGGGCAGCGATCGGCCGCGTGTGGGACGCGTTGCTGTACCTGGTGGAAGTCAGCTCGCGCCAGCAGATCACTCGCACGGGTCTCGTGTTCTCGCTGGCCTGCACGCTGGTTGGCTTCGCGGCTTTCGCCTCGGCCAACAACCTGCTGTTTCTGGTGCTGGCGGCGATGCTCGGGACGCTGCTGATTTCCGGCTTCGTCAGCCGCCTCACCCTGTCGGGGCTGGAACTCGATCTTGATCTGCCGCCCCACATCGTGGCAGGCCGCCGGCTGTCGGCGAGGGCGACAGTGTGCAACGCCAAGCGCTGGATGACGTCGTTCTCGGTCACGATGACGGCCGTCGGAGACGGGAGTTTTCCCGACCCGCTCTACTTTCCCGCCATCGCGGGCGGCGGCAAGGCCGAAGCGGCGGTGGAGATGTTGTTCCCTCACCGCGGCTCCTACACCGGCAGCCGGTTCCTGTTTTCGACGCGCTTCCCCTTCGGCTTTGCCGAGCGCCGCGTGCCGGTGCATCTTCGCCACGAGATTCTTGTTTACCCTTCCATCGACCCTCAGCCCGGCTTCGAGGCGCATCTTGCCGCGGCCGGGGAAGAGATCGAGGCCAGGACGCGGGGCGCCGGCAGCGACTTCTACCGCATCCGTCCCTACGAGGCGCTGGAAAGCGTGCGCCACCTGGACTGGAAGGCGACAGCGCACACGGGCGGCCTTCAGGTTCGCGAATTCGCCCGCGACCAGGATTGCGCTATCGAGTTGTGCCTGGATCTGGAGGCGGGGCCGGAGGGTGAGGACTGGTTCGAGAAGGCCGTATCGTTCTGCGCGTTCCTGAGCTGGCGCCTGAGCGAGCGCGGTGTGCGGCTGCGTTTCCGAACGGCCAACTTCGATATGGAAGTGCCCCGGGACGGCGCGGTGCACCGAATTCTGCGCTACCTGGCGCTGGTGCAACCGTCCGCGGGCAAGCCGCTTCCGGGGCCCGTCGACGCCCGCTCCTACCGCATCGTCGTCAGCCGGAGGGAAGACGGCCGGGAGACTTCCGGGACCGGCGTTCCGGCGCGGATCGTAACACTGGAATAACGCGGGTCAAGAATTCTCTTGACACACTGGTCAGTTCGTACTAAAAGATTAGTATATGAAACTGAGCCGTGCTTCCCGCCCGCCGACCGCGCAGGAACTGGAGATCATGAAGATCCTGTGGGAGCGCGAGAGGGCCACCGTGCGCGACGTATACGAAACGCTGCGCAAGCGGCGGCGCATCGCCTATACGACGGTGATGACGCTGATGAAGATCCTGCATGAGAAGGGCCATGTGAAGCGGCGGCTGGCGGACCGGGCGTATGTGTACGAGCCGGCAAAGCCGCGGAAGACGGTTGTGGGCGGCATGGTGCGCGAATTTCTGGATCGTGTGTTCAACGGGTCCGCCGAGCCCTTGCTGGTGCACCTGGTGGAGGACGAGCGATTGACGGCCGCCGATCTGGAAGACCTGGCGCGCACGATGCGGAAGAAGGATTTATGACAACGGCAAACCTTGCGCTGTGGAGCGTTCACGTGCTGCTGGCGATCGGCGCCGCCGAGGGTGCGGTGCGGCTGCTGCGTCTTCGATCGCCGTCCGTGCTGCTGGCGCTGCGCCAGAGCCTGCTGGCAGGGTGCCTGCTGCTGCCGGCGCTGGAGCCGCGGATACCGGCGCCGGCGGGACGCGCGCAAGTGACTGCCTGGACGGTTTCGCGCGCGGCGGCGCACAACCCCACGGGCGAGCGGCAGGCGCCGGACTGGACGCGGCTGCTGTGGACGGCGCTGGCTCTGGGGGCGGCCTATCGCCTGTTGCGGCTGGGCGCCGGGCTGACGCGGCTGCGGCATCTTCGGCGGCGCGCCACGCCGCTGGAGGATGGCTATCGCGACTTGCAGGAGCGTCTGGGCACGCGGGCGGCAATCTGCGAGAGCAGCGACGTGGAGGGCCCGGTGACTTTCGGATGGCGGCATCCGACGGTGCTGCTGCCCCCGCGCTGGGTCACAAACCGGCTGGTGGTCTGCCACGAGCTTTGGCACGTGCGGCGGCGCGACTGGCTGTTCACCTGCGCCGAACAAGGGGTGGCGGCGGCGCTCTGGTTCCACCCCGCCATTTCCTGGCTGGTGGCCCAAATCCAGTTGGCGCGCGAGCAGGAAGTCGATGCGCGCGTGCTGGGGGAAATGGGCGACCGGGAGGGGTATCTGACAACTCTGCTCCATGCCGCGGCGGAGACCCGGCTTTTGGCGGCCTCACCGTTTCTGCGGCGGCGCCACCTGCGGCAACGCATCACACAAATCCTCGAGGAGGCTTCCATGTCACCATTGCGAATTTTCACTTCGACGGCCGCCGCGGCTGCCGCCGTGGCTTTCACCGTCTGGTTCTCCATCCACGCCCTGCCGCTGCGCGCCGCGGTTCCCGACGAGCCTGGCGGGGCGACCGTGACCATCCAACACATCGACATGTCGGGGCTGCCCGAGGAACTTCAACAGCAGGTGGCCGGCGAGCTCACCGTCCGCGAGAGCCAGTCGCTCACGATGGGCGCGATCGAAGGCGCCATGGCCCGGATCGAGGCGCTCGACAAGCAGGTAAGGACGTTCGTGTCGGAGAACGAAAGCGGCCTGGTGGACGTGCACATATTTGCAGCCGGCGGCGCACAGGGCCCTTCCGGCCCGGTATTGCGGATCAAGGTAGGAGGCAACGTCCAGCAGCAGCGCCTGATTTCCAAGCCGGTTCCCAAGTACCCAGTCGAGGCCAAACAGAAGGGCATACAGGGAGTGGTTGTGCTGTCGATCGTGATTGCCCGGGATGGAACGGTGGAGCGCGCGCAGCGCGTGAGCGGCGATCCGATACTGGCCACGGCGGCGATCGACGCCGTCCGCCACTGGGTTTACGAGACGACGCTGCTCAATGGCAACCCGGTGGAGGTGGAGGCGCAGGTCAACGTCAACTTCACGCTCGCACCGTAAACCGCCTGCGGCGCCCGCTATCGCGCGATCTGGAACTTCGTCCAGGGGTAAGAGTCCAGGTCGCGCAGAATGTCCTTCTGCCAGGCGAACTCCGGGTGCTTCTTGAGATGGTCGGCGGCTTTAAAGTTGAGCCCGCAGGCGTGGCCCATGGCGGCGACGAGTTCCATTTTCTCCGCCATCGCCGCGTCGGCCGCCTTGTTCTGGACGGTGCCGGCCATTCCATACGGAGCCTGCCAGGGCTTGGAGCCGCGTGGGGACAGATCGACGTGGCCGCACAGGGTTCTCTCGCTCGGGGCGCGCTTGCCGGCGAAGGTGTCGTAGTGATCGGCGAGAAATTTTTCCGCCATCTTCACGTCGATCCTGCCCTTGTTTTCAGCCATCAGATCGTCCCAGCGTTTGTGGCGGGCGTTGGCGCTGATGCTCATGTCGTGAACCGGAAAGTCGGGGGCTTCGTCGTGAATGAGGGCCGGGTCCTGGGGGAAATTCGAGCCCACGAAGACACCGTCCTTCGTCCGCTTGAGCGTGACGTGCTTGAGGCCCAGCTCGAGACTGGCGATCTCGTTGTTCTTGCGGTCGGCGATCAGCCAGGTATTGGCGTAGCCGCCGTTGTCGCCGTCCTCCATGATGCGGGTGAAGTCGTCGATGGTCGAACTGTACTGCATCGCCTTTCGGGCCCGCACGAATTCGGCGATTCCGTTGGGATCGAACGCGGCAAACGACCCGATGGTGGTCTCGGTAATCATGATGCCGGCGTCGTTGATTCCGAAGTCGTCGCCGCTGTGAATGAGGCCGGGCATGCCGTCCATCAGAATGCGGTGGCCGGCCGCGGGCACGATGTCGAACATCATGTTCCAGTGCGAGCCTTCTTTATACTCGGTCCAGTTGTTGTGAGCGATGACGACGCGGTGGTCCCTGGTGTAGCTGCCGGTGGCGACGAAGGCGCTGCAGTGCTCGGCAACGGGGATGAGGGCGCTTGAAAGGTGGTGCTGGCGGTCGTACCAGTTGGTGTAATAGGGGCTCAGCTCGAGCCACGCATTGTAGGCAACGACGTCCCACAGATCGAGGTTGACCGAACGGGCGTGCAGTCCTTCGACGATGCCGCGCAACTCGTCGCGGTACTCGGCCTCGATGTGAG
Source organism: Bryobacterales bacterium (assembly GCA_027452065.1). Taxonomy (GTDB): domain Bacteria; phylum Acidobacteriota; class Terriglobia; order Bryobacterales; family Bryobacteraceae; genus JAJYKC01. Next base: position 26,500 of record DAIDHC010000108.1, on the reverse strand, counting down.
GCCAGAGTACGTCGCGGGCGGCGTTGCGAAAAAACGGCCAATCCTTCTTGCTGTCGTGCACAAGGCCGGCCTGCACGACGCGAAAGGCGTCGGCGATTTCCGGAGCCAGCAAATAACCGTGCTGATAGCCGATATCGCCCGGCTTACCCTCGAGATGGACAAAGACCCAATCGTTCTGAGGGTCGCGCCGGAAAGCGTTCCGGAGCCGGGGGTCGGACTGCGGTTCACGGGCAGGCGCGCCGGCAAAGCAGACGGCGCCAAGACAAAGGGCAAGAAGGAACCTTGTCTTCATATAGGTTCGAGAATAGCAGGATCGGCGCCGGGCGCGGAAATGCGCGGCTACGGTGCGGGTGCGAATTGAAAAGCGCGCGGAATTGCGTGCATTGTAGTGTACGTGCTGGTTCCGTTTCTAATGTTGCTGGCGATGGCCGACCCGGGCGCGGCGTTGGCCGCCGGCGACGCACTGCCGCATCTGGACGGTGAGTATCTGACCGGCGAAGGGGCGCGGATTCCGGAAGACGCGCTGGGGAAGGTGACGCTGCTGGTGATGGGATTCAGCTACGGCTCGCGCAAGGTAGTGGAGGAATGGAAGACGGCATTCGACCAGGGCGCGGCCGGCGCGCCGAAGGTGGGATCGATGGAACTGATGATGATCGGGCCATCCAACCGGCTCAACCGGCTCTACGTTTTGGAAGGCATGAAGCACGGCACGACGAAATCGGACCTGCGCTCCGTTGTCGTTGTTTTCGGACCCGTGGAGGAGTGGAGGAGCAGGGTGAACTATCAGGCCCTCAGCGAGGCTTACGCCGTTCTCATCGACCGGCGGGGCGTGGTGCGGGGCCTGTACCACGGGAATCCGCGAGGCGACGGACGCAGCAGCGTTGAACGGGCGGTACGCCTGGCGAAGCAGCTTTCGCGGCAGCCGTGAGAGCGAGGCCGGGCCGGGCGAAATGTTACGATGAAGTTTCCCATCCGATGGTGCGCGCAATACCGGACATCCTCGCCCAAATTGTCGAAACCAAACGCCGGGAGTTGGTGGGGCTGACCCGCGACCGGAGCGCGATCGAACAGGCCGCCGCGGCCTCGACCGCCGGCCGGAGGCCGTTCCGCAGCGCGCTGGAATCGCGTGCCGTGTCCGTCATTGCCGAGATCAAGCGCGCCAGCCCGAGCAAAGGCGTGCTGAGCGGGGATTTCCGGCCCGCCGCCATCGCCGTGGAGTACGAACAGGGAGGCGCGGCCGCGCTGAGCGTGCTCACCGACACGGCATATTTCATGGGGAGTCTGGACCACTTGAAGGCAGCGCGGGGCGCCACCATGCTGCCGGTTCTGCGTAAGGATTTTACCATTGACGAATTCCAGGTCGCCGAGGCCGCGGCCAACGGAGCCGACGCGATTCTATTGATCGCCGCGCTTCTGACAGGCAAGCAACTGCGCCGCTATCGCGAAGCGGCGGAGGCTTACGCCATCGACGCCCTTGTCGAAGTCCACGACGAGGCAGAGCTCGACGCCGCGCTGGATTCGGGCGCCGCCATCGTGGGCGTCAACAGCCGGAACTTGCGCACGTTTGAGGTGAACCTCGATGTGGCGGTGCGCCTGGGTGAGAAAATTCCCGACGGCGTGGTCAAGGTGGCCGAAAGCGGCATCCGCTCGGCGGCCGACATCGAGCGGCTGCGGACGGTGAACTACCGGGGCTTCCTGGTGGGTGAGCACCTGATGAGGGCCGGCGATCCGCGGCAGGCGTTGCGGGAGCTGATCCGGTGAAGGCGCGGCCGGCGGCGATCATCAAAGTCTGTGGGGTCACCAATCGCGAGGACGCGCTCGAAGCGGAGGCGGCGGGTGCGACGGCCATCGGATTCAATTTCTACGCGCAAAGCCCGCGCTACATCGAGCCCGGAGCGGCGGCCGGAATCAGCGCCGCCCTGGCGGGAATCCTGAAAGTGGGAGTTTTCGTGCGCGAGGATCCGGAGCGGGTGGTCCAGATCTGCCGGGAAACCGGCATGGAGGTCGCGCAGCTTCACGGCGGCGAAGGCAACCAGGCGTTGACGATCTGGCGGGCGTGCCGGGTGCCGGCGAGCGGCGAATTCCAGTTTCCCGAGGACAGCGAGGCCGAGGCGCTGCTGCTCGACGCCGCATCGGAGACACTGGCGGGGGGCACCGGAACGACGTTTCCGTGGCGCGTGGCGCGCGGGGCGGGAAACCGGCCGGTGATCGTCGCCGGCGGGCTCGACGCGTCCAACGTCGCCCAGGCGATCCGCGAAGCGCGGCCCTGGGGCGTCGACGCCTGTTCCCGCATCGAGAGCCAGCCCGGCCGGAAAGATCATCAGAAAATGCGCGAGTTCATCCGAGCCGCGCGAGCGGAGTTCTCTTTATGACTACCCCACAGCCCGACGCCCAGGGTCACTTCGGGCCTTACGGCGGCAGATACGTTCCCGAAGTGCTGATGGCGCCGCTCGAGCAGATTGAGAACGCCTACCGGGAAGCGCGTCTGGATCCGGCGTTTCAGAACGAGCTGAAAGACCTGCTTGCCAACTACGCCGGGCGGCCGACGCCGTTGTATCGGGCGCGGCGGCTGGGCGAACTCGCCGGCGGGGCGCGCGTTTACCTGAAGCGTGAGGACCTGCTGCACACCGGCGCTCACAAGATCAACAACTGCCTCGGCCAGGCGCTGCTGGCGCGACGCATGGGCAAGCGGCGGATCATCGCCGAAACCGGAGCCGGCCAGCATGGCGTGGCAACGGCCACCGTCTGCGCGTTGTTCGGGCTCGACTGCGTCGTCTACATGGGCGAGGAGGACATGCGGCGGCAGCGGCTGAACGTATTCCGCATGCGGCTGCTCGGCGCCAAGGTGGTGGGCGTTACCGGCGGGAGCCGCACGTTGAAGGACGCCATCAGCGAAGCCATGCGCGACTGGGTGACCAATATCGACAGTACGCACTACCTGCTGGGATCGGCGCTCGGCGCGCATCCCTATCCGATGATGGTGCGCGATTTCCATCGCGTCATCGGCGAGGAGACGCGGCGCCAGATTCTCGAGGCCGAGCGGCGTCTGCCCGACGTAATCTTCGCCTGCGTCGGAGGCGGCAGCAACGCCATCGGCATGTTCCATCCGTTTGTCGGCGATGAGGGAGTGAAGCTGGTGGGCGTCGAGGCTGGCGGCCGGGGCGCGGGGCTCGGCGAGCACGCGGCGCGCTTCTCCGGCGGGTCGCCGGGCGTGCTTCACGGCGCCTACAGCTACCTGCTGCAGGACGGCGACGGCCAGGTGTCGCTGACGCATTCGGTTTCGGCGGGACTGGACTACGCGCTCGTCGGCCCGGAGCACGCGTGGCTGAACGACACGCGGCGCGCGGAATATGTTTCGGTCTCCGATGCCGAAGCTCTGGAGGCGGCGCGCACGCTGGCCCGCACCGAAGGCATCATTCCGGCGCTGGAATCGGCACACGCCGTCGCCGAGGCTCTCAAGCGGGCCCCGGCGGCCAAGGGAGAGCTTTTCGTGATCAATGTTTCCGGCCGCGGCGACAAGGACACCGATATTTACCGCGAACACCTTCGAGAGCTCGATGAGCAGTAGCAGAATCGCCCATATGTTCGCCCGGCTACGCGAGCAAGGCCGCACCGGCTTCGTCGGATACATCACCGCGGGCGATCCGGAGCCGGGGCGGACGCCGGCGCTGGCGGCGGCGCTCGAACGGGGCGGCGTCGACCTGATCGAGCTCGGCGTTCCGTTTTCCGATCCGATCGCCGACGGGCCGGTGATCCAACGAGGCGCGGCGCGCGCGCTCCAGGCCGGCACAACGCTGCGCAAGGTTCTCGACATCGCCGCCGAGATCCGCCGGCACTCCGACATTCCGCTGCTGTTGTTCACCTACATGAACCCGGTGCTGCGTTTCGGGTTGACGGAGCTGGCGGCCCAGGCGGCCACGCACGGCATCGACGGATGCCTGCTCACCGACCTCAGCGTCGAGGAAGCGGGCCCTTACACCGAGGCGATGCACGCCAGCGGACTGGACACCGTGTTCCTGGCCGCGCCGACGAGCACCGAGCGGCGGCTGAAACTGACCGCGCAATACTCGACCGGCTTCGTGTATCTGGTGTCCCGCACCGGCGTCACCGGCGAGAGCGAGTCGCTGTCGGCGGGCGTCGAGCCTTTGGTCCGGTCCATGCGCGCCCACACCGAACTTCCGATCGCAGTGGGCTTCGGCATCTCGACGCCGGAACAGGTCCGCGCGGCCGGCTTGCACGGCGACGCCGTCGTCGTCGGCAGCGCCTTCGAGCGGATCATTGAAAACTCGCTCGCCACCGGCGGCATTGAGGAGCGTCTCGAAGCGCGCGCCCGCGAGCTTGCCGCTGGTTTACCATCGAAGAAACCATGAATCGCGATGACGGGCTGCGGGCGCTGGCGGACTGCCGCCGGCGCATTGATGCCGTGGACGTGCAGCTTCTGGCGCTGCTGAATGAGCGCACCGGAATTGTCGAACGGATCGGCCAGGTGAAACAGGAGCTCGGGCTGCCCATCTACGAGCCGAAGCGCGAAGATCAGGTCTTTGCCAACGTCGTCGAGCACAATCAGGGCCCTCTGCCCGCCGAAGCGGTGAAGCGGATTTTCGAGCGTATCATCGACGAGATGCGCCAGGTCCAGCGGGTACGGATGCTCGACGAAAAGCAGTAGCGGCGGCCGGACGAAGCACCCGATTCGGGTAAGATCGAAGGATATGCTGAAGCCGACAATTTTTCGCGAATACGACATTCGCGGTATCGCCGACACCGACCTCGCCAGCCCCGACGTGGAGCGGCTGGGCCTCGGCCTGGGGACCTATCTGATCCGCAACAGCGGAAGGAAGGTCTGCCTCGGACGCGATGTCCGGCTCAGCGGCCAGCGCCTGCACGACGCGCTGCTGCGCGGCCTGATGGCCAGCGGCTGCGAGGTAACCGACGTCGGCGTCGTCCCCACTCCCCTGCTCTACTACTCGGCCAAGCACTTGCACACCGACGGCGCCGTGATGATCACCGGCAGCCACAATCCGCCCGAGTACAACGGCTTCAAAACCGTCTGCGGCGCGGGCGCGTTGTATGGCGAATCCATCCAGGCGGTGAGGAAGCTGATCGAGGACGGCGACTTCGAGTACGGGCAAGGCTCGGTCAGCGCCTATGACATCGTCACCCCTTACGTCGACGAGATCGCCTCGCAGTTCTCCTTCGAGCGCCGCATCCGCGTGGTCGCCGACTCCGGCAACGGTACGGCTGGGCCCGTCATGCACCGCCTGCTGGCCAAGCTCAACGTCGAAGTTCGCGAGATGTTTTACGAGCCCGACGGCAACTTTCCGAATCACCATCCCGACCCGACGGTTCCGGCCAATCTCCAGCACCTGATCGACGCCGTGAAGGCGGACAAAGCCGACCTCGGCATCGCCTTCGATGGCGACGCGGACCGCATCGGCGCGGTCGACGAGAACGGCGAGGTGATCTACGGCGACATGCTGCTGCTCATCTACGGCCGCGAGATCCTCACCCGGAAGCCCGGCTCCACGTTCATCGGCGAGGTGAAATGCTCTCAGGTACTCTATGACGAGCTGAACCGGCTGGGCGGCCGCGCCATCATGTACAAGACCGGGCACTCGCTCATCAAGGCGAAGATGAAGGAGGAGCACGCCGAGTTGGCCGGCGAAATGTCCGGGCACATGTTCTTCGCCGACCGCTATTACGGTTTCGACGACGCGCTGTATGCGGCCTGCCGGCTCATCGAGATCGTGGCCCGCTCGGGCAAGGGACTGTCGGCGCAACTGGCCGGCCTGCCCAAGATGGTCTCGACTCCGGAGATCCGCGTCGATTGCACCGACGAGGCCAAGTTCGATCTGGTCTCGAGCGTGGCCGGGCACTTCCGCACCAGGCGGACCACGCTGGACGTGGATGGAGTCCGGGTTATCTTTCCGCACGGCTGGGGGCTGCTCCGTGCTTCGAACACCCAGCCTGTGCTGGTGATGCGCTTCGAGGCCGCCAACGAGGCATTGCTGGCCGAATACCGGCTTGAGGTCGAGGCTGCGCTGGAAGCGGCCGGCCAGCGGCTCGCCACCGCCTGAAAAGCGCCGTGCTGCGGCTCAAGCGGATCTACGAGAAAGCCGACCCCGCCGACGGCGAGCGGATTCTGGTGGACCGCTTGTGGCCCCGCGGCCTCACCAAGGCCGACGCGAAGCTTGACGAGTGGCTGCAGCACCTGGCGCCGTCGAACGACCTCCGCCGCTGGTTCGGGCACGACCCCGCACTTTGGGTGGAGTTTCAAAAACGATATCGCAAGGAACTCGAAAACAGGACCGCCGAACTGCTCTCGCTGCGCCGGCGTTCCCGGCGCGGAACGGTGACGCTGCTCTACGCCGCCGCCGACCCCGAGCACAACAACGCCGCGGCGCTCAAGGCGATCCTCGAATCGATCGGGGAATGAGCCGCGGCTAGGCTTTGGCTTTTCTGATTTCCTCGATCAGCGCCGGAACCACTTCGAACAGGTCGCCCACGATGCCATAATCGGCGACTTCGAAGATCGGTGCATTCGCGTCTTTGTTGATGGCGACAATCGTTTTGGCGCCCTTCATCCCCACCAGGTGCTGGATGGCCCCGGAGATACCCACCGCGACATAAACCTTCGGCGAAACGGTCTGGCCGGAGCTTCCCACCTGCCGCTCCATGGGAAGCCATCCGTTGTCGCAGATCGGCCGCGAGGCGGCCAGCTCTGCCCCCATCGCCTTGGCCAACTCCTCCACCAGCGCGATATTTTCCTTTTCCCGAATGCCGCGCCCGACCGACACGATGAGGTCGGCGGCGGTGAGGTCCACGGCGCGGGCGGACTCGCGAAACGGCGGCTGCGGCGCCTGGCGGATCGAAGACGCGGCCAGCTCGGGGCGAAACGCCTCGACCGGCGCGGGCGCGCCCGTTGAAGCCTCCTCGGCGCGAAATGCCCCGGCTTGAAGGGAGGCGAAATGCGGACCCTCCCCGCTCAGACGGATGTCGGCGTTTAGCTTGCCTTGAAAAAGCTGCCGGACGAAGACCAGATCCTGCGCCTCGGCCTTATAGCCGATCACGTCGCTGACCAGAACCTGTCCAAACCGCGTGGCCAGCTTGGGAGCGTAGTCGCGAACTTCGTAGGTGTGCGGAAACAGAACCAGCGAGGGCTGTGCCGCGCGGATCAACGCTTCGAGCGCGGCCGTGTAGCCATCAGCGGTGTAGCCGGCGAGCAACTCGTGCGTCACCGCGTGCACCTGGGAGATATCCCGTTGCGCCAACTCCGCCGCCAGCGCGTCAATGCCCTGCCCGACGACAGCCGCTTCGACAACGCCGCCCCGCGCGCCGGCGATCTGCCGTCCCGCCGCCAGCGTCTCCCACGACATGCGGTTCCAGGCGCCGCCCCGCGCCTCCATCACGACTAGAACTTTCACGCTCATAGCACCCGGACCTCGAACTTCAGCTTCTCCACCAGCTTCGCCGCGGCCGTCCGGGCGTCGCCTTCGAGAATCTGCGTCTGCTTGCCGCGCTGCGGCGCATAGATTTTCTCAACCACCGCCGCGGCCGCCGTTGCGCCGCCCATCTCAGAAGGCGCCAGGCGCTTGATCTCTTTCGTCTTCGCCTTCTTGATCCCCATCAGCGTGGCGTAGCGAAGCTTGTTGATTCCCGACTGGATGGTCAGCACCGCCGGCAGAGGCATCTCGACATGCTGGAACCAGCCGTCCTCCAACTCGCGCTTCACCTTGATCCGCCCCTCCATCGCTTCCACCTGCATGATGATGGTGCCGTGGGGAAGCCCCAGCAGCTCGGCGACGACGACGCCGGTCTGTCCATACCCCAGGTCGTCGGACTGCAATCCGGTGAGGATCAGGTCGGGCTTCTCGGTTTCGATGGCCCGCGCCAGCAGGCGCGAGACGCCCAGCGTGTCGAGGCCGGAAATTCCGTCTTCCTCCACGTGCAGGGCGCGGTCCGCGCCTTTGGCCAGGGCTTCGCGAATCGTCTGCGCCGCGCGCGCCGGCCCGGCGCACAGCACGATCACTTCCCCGCCGTGCTTCTCCTTCAACTGCAGCGCCTCTTCGAGAGCATAGGCGTCCGGCTCGTTGATTTCGAAACTCAGGTCGGATTCCTGGATCCACCGGCCCGCCGCGTCAATCTTCAACTGGGAATCGCGAACCGGAACCTGTTTGATGGCGACGATGATCTTCATACGGGGAACTCACTCTTCATGCCGGCGGAAAATCAGGCAGCCGTTCGTACCGCCGAAGCCGAACGAGTTGGACAGCGCGTAGTCGATGCGCATCGGCCGGGCGTGATTGGGAACGTAATCGAGGTCGCAGGCCGGGTCGGGGAATTCGTAATTGATGGTCGGCGGCGCCAACTGATCGCGGATAGCCAGCGCGGTGATGCCCGCCTCAAGGCCGCCGGCGCCGCCCAGCAGGTGTCCGGTCATCGACTTGGTTGAGCTGACGGCCAGCCGCGCGGCGTGCTCCCCGAAGCAGCGCTTCATCGCGATCGTCTCGATCTTGTCGCCAATGGGAGTCGAGGTGCCGTGGGCGTTGATGTAATTGATCGCCGAGGGCTCGATTCCCGCATCGGCGATCGCGTTGCGCATCACCCGGAACGCCCCGTCGCCGTCCTCGGAAGGACTGGTGATGTGAAACGCGTCCCCACTCATGCCATAGCCGACAATCTCGGCCACAATCGGGGCCCCGCGGCGCAGCGCCGCTTCGCGCTCCTCCAGTATCACGATGCCCGCGCCTTCGCCCACCACGAAACCGTCGCGGTCGCGGTCCCAGGGCCGGCAGGCGCGCTGCGGGTTGTCATTGTGCTGGGACAACGCCCGCATCGCCGCGAAGCCTCCGATGCCCATCGGTGTGATGCACGCCTCGGCGCCCCCGCAGATCATCGCGTCGGCATAGCCGTGCTGGATCAGCCGGAACGAGTCGCCGATCGAGTGCGCGCTGGTAGTGCAGGCCGTCGCCGTGGCCGAGTTCGGGCCTTTCGCCCCGGTACGGATCGAAACGTAGCCGGAGGCGAGGTTGATGATGGTGGCCGGAATAAAAAACGGCGAGATCCGGCTCGGCCCCTTTTCGAGCAGAATTTTGTGCTCGCGCTCGATGACTTCAAATCCACCGATGCCGCTGCCGATGTACACCCCGGTTCGCTCGGCGGTCTCCGGCGTCACGCGGAAGTCGGCCGCCCGAAGGGCGAATTCGCTCGCCGCGATGGCGAACTGTATGAACCGCCCGGTCTTCTTGATGTCTTTGCGCTCGATGTAGTCGAGCGGGTCGAAATGCTTGACCTCGCCCGCAATCCGGCAATTGAATTCGGCGGCGTCAAACTGCTCGATGTAGGAAACGCCGTTCCGGCCTTCCCGGATCGACTGCCAGGTAGCTTCCGTACCGACGCCCACCGATGACAGCAGACCTACGCCTGTGATCACAACTCTGCGCGCCAAACAGTATGCTCCCGCCGCTACTTCTTCTTGGCGTCGATGTAGTCGATGGCGTCCTTGACGGTCTGAATCTTCTCAGCGTCCTCGTCAGGAATATCGATTTCGAAAGCTTCCTCGAAAGCCATCACTAATTCGACGATGTCGAGCGAGTCGGCGCCAAGATCGTCCACAAACGACGCGGTGCTGTCCACCTGGCTCTCGTCCACTCCCAACTGCTCGACGATGATCTGTTTCACCTTTTGTTCAACTGACATGAATCCTCCCAATACGCATCCGAAGACCGCCGGCGCGGCGGCTGGCTAGCCGCAAATTTATTCTGTTCGGCGCACTACTAGCCACAAACTCATTGATTCTAGCGATCCTCAGCCGATACCGCAAGCTGGTCTCCCTCGCCCCTGCTCCCCAACCGCGGAACTGGACTGACGCACTCATTGTAGACGTTCCCGTCCCGGCGTGTAGTGTAGGATTGGCTCAGAGCGGTCCTAGGCCGCCGGTTCCATGCGCAAGCGTCTTGTTCTCAGTATTCTCCTTAGCATTCCTTGGATGCGCCCGGGCACTCCGGCGATTCCGGGAGCGGACGCCGTTCCGATCGAGACGATCCTCACCCGTCTGGCGAAGGATGCCAGCGATTTCTGGGCCACCGCGCCCCGTTACGTCGCCGAGGAGACCTGGCGGGAAAGCTCGACCATCACTCCGGAGCGCCAGAAGCGGCATCTGCGAATCGGTGCCGCAGCGACGAAAAAGCCCGTCGACACGACGGTAATCCGGCAGTTGGTCTCCTATTACGCCTTCGGCGCCTTCCGCCATGGCCCCGAAGCGCTGTTCGAATTCCGGCACATCATTTCGGTGGACGGCAAGGCGAAGGGCGACCCGGACCGCGAGCTGAAAAAATTCGAAGCCGGCCTGCACGAAAAGAGCGATCACTGGCGGCACAAGGCGCGCGAGGACTTCGAGATGCAAACCATGTCCGGCGTCGTAGTCGACTTCGGCCAGCTCATCATGTTGTTCACCAAACGCCGTCAGCAGCAGTACGACTACAAGCTCAACGGAACCGAGCGCCTCGGCGCCGACATCGCGCTGCGCGTCGATTTTGAGCAGCGCCAGGGCAAGCAGGGTCTCCACATCAGCGATCCCGGACAGGAGCCCGAGAACACACCTCTTCGCGGCCAGATTCTGGTGCGCCGCGGCGATTTGGGCGTCCTGCAGATCCGGCTCAGCGCCAGCCGCAAGGAAAAAGCCATCGAAGTCCGGGACGAAGGTCAGGTCGATTATTTCCGCAACGCCGCCGGCGCGCTGCTCCCCACCTCCGTGGTTCACCGGCGCTACGAAGACAAGAAACTCATCTACGAGGATTCGTTCCAATACTCCAACTGGCGGCTCATGGAAGACTCACCGGCGGCATGAGCCCGATCGTCTACCTGCACGGCTTCGCCAGCAGCCCGGCTTCCCGGAAGGCCGCGTTTTTCCGCGATCGCTTCCGGGAGCGTGGCGTCGAGATTGCGACGCCCGACCTCGACGGCGGTGATTTTGAACACCTCACCATCACCGGCCAACTGTCGATCCTCGATCGCGCGGCCGGCGGCCGGCCAGCGTCGCTCATCGGATCGAGCATGGGCGGCTATCTGGCCGCGCTCTATGCCGCCCGGCATCCCGAAGTCTCGAAACTGGTGCTTCTGGCTCCGGCGTTTGCGTTCCCCACGCGCTGGCCCGAAGCACTCGGCGCCGCGGCGATGGAAGCCTGGCGCCGCACCGGCAAGCGCGCCGTCTACCACTACGCATCGGGCGCCCCGCGCATCCTCGATTACGCCTTAATCGAGGACGGCCGCCGGTATGAGGATTTCCCCGATTTCCGCCAGCCCGGGCTCATCTTCCACGGCACCGGCGACGACGTGGTCCCCTCCTTTCTCTCCGAGCAGTTCGCCGCCTCCCACCCCAACGTCGAGCTTCGTCTGATGCCCTCCGGCCATGAGTTGACCGACGTTTTGGACCCCATGTGGGAGGCTATCCAGACGTTTCTGCTGTGACCGGCCTACGGCGAATCGCGGGTCGAAGTCCGGGGGCGTAAGCTACACTGGAAGGAGGAGTTTCCAATTTGACGATCGGTTCATTTTTGCGCCTCAGCGCCCACGTCCAGATGCTGCCCATCCTGGAGAGCGGCGAAGAGACGCTCATCGGAGGCCAGGCCGTCATGGAGGGCGTCATGATGCGCGCCCCGCACAGCTATTGCGTCGCCGTCCGGAAGCCGGACGGAACCATCGTCACAGATCAGCATCCGCTGCCCCGTCTCTCCGAAAAGCACCCCATCCTCAAATTGCCCGTCCTCCGCGGTCTGGGAACGCTCGGCCATGCGATGTGGCTCGGCCTTCAGGCCATGCGTTTCTCCGCCAACGCCGCCCTCGATGAAGCATCCTCCGAAAAGCCCGTCCAAGTCTCCTCGACCATGATGGCGGTCAACCTCGCCTTTTCTCTCCTCGTCTTCCTGTTCCTGTTCAAATTCGTACCGCTGGCGCTTGCCACCTTCATCGGCCATCATTACCAGCCCTTACACAGCAGGTTCGCCGTCAACATGGTGGACGGCTTCATCCGAATCGGCCTGTTCCTGACCTATCTCAGCCTTCTGGCCCGCATCAAGGACATCCGGCGCATATTCGAGTATCACGGCGCCGAGCACAAAGTGGTCTTCAATTACGAAAGCGGCCAGCCGGTGACGGTGGCCAACGCGCAGCGCTTCGTCACCTGGCATCCGCGCTGCGGCACCAGCTTTTTGATGGTCGTGATGGTGCTGGCGATGATCTGCTACGCTCTGCTGCCGTTCGACTCGTTTGTAGCCAAACTCGCCGGCCGCATCGCGCTGCTCCCGGTGGTTGCCGGCTTGAGCTATGAGTTGATCCGCTTCGCCGCCCGGCGCCGGAGCGGCCTGATGGCGCTCCTGACGCGGCCCGGCCTCTGGCTGCAGAGAATCACCACCAAGCCGCCGGCTGACGATCAGGCCGAAACGGCCATTCGGGCGCTCGAAGGCGCAATGGCGCTCGAGCAGGCCCAGGACGGTGAGCTCGTCATCGCCTGAAGCGATCGATACCTGCCCGCGCCCGATGGCGGCGGGCCCGGGCCAAGGATGGGAAGCATGCAATATAGAGAAAAGCTCGACGAAATCGAACGCCGGTTCGAGGCCCTCACTTCGCAGATGGCCGACCCTCAGGTCATCAACGACAACGACGCCTATCGCAAGATCACCAAGCAGCACAGCGAGTTTTCCGATATCGTCGCCAAGTATCGCGAGTACAAGGAAGTGGAGCGGAACCTCGCCGAAGCCCGCCCCATGCTCAACGACGCCGATCCCGAGATGCGGGAAATGGCGGCTGAGGAAGTGAGCCGCATGGAGCCCCGCCTGGGCCAGATCGAAGAGGATCTTAAGCTTCTCCTGCTGCCCAAGGATCCTAACGACGACAAGAACATCGTGCTCGAAATCCGTGCCGGTACGGGCGGCGACGAGGCCACACTGTTCGCGGCGGAAATTTTCCGCATGTACAGCCGCTACGCCGAACAGCAGCATTGGCGCGTGGAGGTGACCTCGGTGAGCGAGTCCTCGGTGGGCGGGCTCAAGGAAGTCATCGCGCTGGTCAGCGGCAATAAAGTTTACAGCCAGCTCAAGTACGAAAGCGGCGTCCATCGGGTCCAGAGGGTGCCGGAAACCGAACAGCAGGGCCGCGTGCATACTTCGGCGATCACTGTCGCCGTTCTTCCCGAGGCCGACGAAGTCGAGATCAAGATCGATCCAAAAGACGTCCGCGTCGATACTTTCTGTTCCTCCGGACCCGGCGGGCAAAGCGTCAACACCACCTATTCCGCCGTCCGCCTCACCCATCTCCCCACCGGCCTGATCGTGTCCTGCCAGGACGAAAAATCCCAGATCAAGAACCGCGCCAAGGCCGAGCGGGTTCTGCGTTCGCGGCTTTACGAAATCGAGATGGAGAAGCAGCTCCAGCAGATCGGCGCCGAGCGGCGCAGCATGGTTGGAACCGGCGATCGCAGCGAGAAGATCCGCACCTACAACTTCCCCCAGAACCGCGTTACCGACCACCGCATCGGCCTCACGCTCCATCAGCTCGACCAGGTAATGGAAGGCAACCTCGCCCCGGTCATCGGCGCGCTTACCACCTACTATCAGACCGAGAAACTCAAAGAGCAAAGCCGGGAGGGCCGCGCGGCCTGACGCAACGGTCGTGACGCTTCAGACGGCACTGCTCCAGGGAACCCGGCTTCTCGAAGACGCGCGCGTCCCGGCGCCCCGGCTGACCGCGGAAGTCCTGCTCGCCTTCGCCCTCCGCAAGGACCGCGCTTATCTCTACGCCCACTCCAACGACGAGCTCGGCGAAACCGGCTGGATTCACTACGGACGTTATTTACACCAGCGCCTGAACGGCATGCCGACGCAGTATGTCACCGGCCGCCAGGAGTTCTACGGCCGCGAATTTTGCCTCACCCCCTCGGTGCTAATTCCCCGCCCCGAGACCGAGCACGTCGTCGAAACCGCACTCGCGCGACTCCATCCCGGCGACGTTGTCTTTGACGCCGGCACCGGCTCCGGTGCCATCGCCGTTTCGCTTGCCCTGGAGTCGCGGTCACGCGTCCTGGCCGGCGACATCTCCGAACCGGCGCTCCAGGTTGCCCGCTCGAACGCGCAGCGCCTCGGCGCCCCGGTCGCATTTCTCGCCGCCGACCTCACCACAGCATTCCGCTCCGCCTCGCTCGACATGCTGGTCTCCAATCCTCCTTACGTGCCGCTCGCCGACCTCCCGGGCCTTCAATCCGAGGTTCGCGACTACGAGCCCCACCTCGCGTTATTCGCCGGCGCCGACGGCATGGAGATCTACCGCCGGCTCATCGATGACGCCCGCCGCGTCCTCCGGCCCGGCGGCTCCATCGTCCTCGAGCTGGGCTACAATTCGGAGGAGCGGGTCCGCGGTCTCCTGTCCGGTCACTTTCGCCAGATCGAGAGCGCGTGCGATCTGGCGGGCATTCCGCGCGTTCTCTCCGCTGTGCTCGCCGGCTAGGAGTCCAACCGGGTGAAGACCTACTTTCACGTCGACATGGATGCCTTCTTCGTGTCGGTCGAGGAGATCTTCGATCCCTCGCTCAAAGGCAAGCCGGTCGTTGTCGGCGGCGCGCCGGATCAGCGCGGCGTCGTCTCGGCCGCCTCCTACGCCGCTCGGAAATTCGGCGTCCACTCGGCCATGCCCCTGCGCACCGCCCGCAGGCTCTGCCCTCAGGCGATCTTTCTCGAAGGCCACCCTTCGCGCTACCGCGACTACTCCCGCCGCGTGTTCGACATCCTGACGAGCTTCGCCCCGGCCGTCGAGATGGCCTCCATCGACGAAGCCTATCTCGACCTCACCGGCACTACCCGTCTCCACGGTCATCCGCTCGCCGCCGCACACCGGCTTCACGATCTCGTCAGACGCGGCACCGGCCTCAACTGCTCTATCGGCATCTCGCGCTCGCGCATGGTGGCCAAAGTCGCCTCCGACCAGGCCAAGCCGAACGGCATACTCTGGATCGCCCCGGGCCTGGAAGCGCGGTTCCTGGCTCCTCTCGACGTGCGGAAACTCCCCGGCGTCGGAAAGGTCACCGAGCAGCGCCTGTTCGCCGCCGGCATCCGGACCGTCCGTCAACTGGCCGCCGCCGACGAAGCGTACCTCGCCCAGAGCTTCGGCAAATGGGGCATGGCGCTCGCCGGCAAAGCCCGCGGCGAGGACGCCGGAGGCTGGTACGACGCCGAAGTGGGCGAGGGCGGAGGACCAAAATCCATCAGCCACGAACACACCTTCAGCCAGGACACCGCCGATTCCGAACGCCTCGAAGCCATGCTGGCGCGGCTTTCCGAAATGGTGGCCCGACGCCTTCGCGATCACGCGCTCTTCGCCCGCACCGTCCAGCTCAAGCTTCGCTACGCCGACTTCTCCACCTACACCCGCGCCGTCACGCTCGACCACGCCACGCAGCTCGATACCGAAATCCGCGATGCCATTCGCAATCTGTTCCGCCGCAACTGGCGCCGCGGCGCCGCCGTGCGCCTCCTCGGCGTCCACGCCTCGTCGTTTTCCGATTCCGCGGGCCAGGCCAGTCTCCTTGACGGCGACGGCGCACTCCGATGGAGCAAAGCGCTCACCGCGGTCGATCGCATCCGCGACAAATTCGGCGCCGACAGCATCTCGCTCGCCTCCGGCCTTTCGGCCCGTTTCCGCGAGCGCGTCCACGAAAACCCCGCGGGCCTTCCCGGAAAAGATCCGCAAGACGGCAGGTCCTCTTAGCCCCTAATCCCCGTATCCGGGCCCGCGAATCACCTTCCCCGGCAGAGCTTGCGTCATCTTCCCGCCGGCGATCACCGGCACGCCGTTCACCAGCACGTACTCCATCCCCTCCGACAACTGGTTCGGATTCGCATACGTCGCCGTGTCGTGAATTTTCGCCGGGTCGAACACCACTACATCCGCCCACATTCCTTGTTTCAACACGCCGCGGTCGGCCAGCCGCAGCTTCTGCGCCGGCAGCGCCGAGAACTTCCGGATCGCTTCTTCCAGCCTCAGCTTGTGCTCCTCCCGCACGTACTTGCGCAGGATCCTGGGAAACGTGCCGTAGGCCCGCGGGTGCGGGTGCTCGCGTCCCAGGATGCCGGTTGGCGCCGTGCCCTGCGAATCGTTGCAGATCGACACCCAGGGCTGCTCGAGCGCCAGCGAAACATCCGGCTCCGACATGCCGAACACCGCCACATCGGAGAATGCATTGTCCTCCACCAGCAGGTCGAAGATCGTGTCGATCGGATCGGTGTGCCGCATCGTCGCGATTTCGGCGATCGTCTTGCCCTGCAGCGGCATCAGCTTCGGATTCTGCACCACGCACAGCAGAATCGAGTCCGGCCCCGGCACCTCCAGCCACTCGTTGTCCCACGCAGTCGAGGGAGTCAGCATGTCCTTGCGAATCCGCTCCCGCATCGCCGGATCCTTCAGACGCTCGATCAGCTTCGCGCTCCCCCCGTCGTGCGCCCACGGCGGAATGAACGCCGAAAACGAATTGAACCACGCCGTGTAGGCATAGGTGTCCGCCGTCACGTCCACGCCCGCCGCGCGTGCCTGTTCGATGCGCGCGACAATCTGCGGCATCTTGCCGAAATTCGCCTTCCCTGCCGCCTTGAGATGCCAGATCTCCACCGGAATCCGCGCCTCGCGTCCGATCCGCACCGCTTCGTCGATCGCTTCCAACACGGCCGAGCCTTCGTTCCGCATGTGCGTCGCGTAAACTCCGCCGTACTGCGAGGCCGCCCTCGCCAGCCCGATCAGTTCATCTGTCGAGGCGTAGGGTGCCGGCGGATACTGCAGCGCCGACGACAACCCCACCGCGCCTTCTCTCATCGCCTTCCGCACCAGCTCTTCCATCTGGGCCATTTCCGGCGCCGTGGCCTTGCGGTCGGCTTCTCCCACCACAATACGCCGCACCTGTGTCGCGCCCACGTAGCTGGCCAGGTTGATGCCCATCCCCTGCCGCTCCAGCCGCGCGAAGTATTCGGTGAAGCTCTTCCAGTCCGGCCGCACGCCGTAATGTGCCCAGGCGGCCGCGTCCCTCTGCAACAGCTCGTCGGTGAGCGGCGCCACCGAGTTCCCTTCCCCAGTGATTTCCGTCGTGATGCCCTGGTAGATCTTCGAAGGCAGGTGAGGATCCACCAGGATCGAGATCTCCGACTGGCCCAACATGTCGATGAAGCCCGGAGCCACCACCATCCCCTTCGCATCGATGACCTTCTTCGCCCGTGACGCATCGATCTTGCCGATCGCCGCCACTCTTCCGCCGCGAATCGCCACGTCGCCCGAATACCACGGCGAGCCCGTCCCGTCGACAATGTGGCCGTTTTTAATTACCACATCGAACGCCGGCGCGGCCGCCGCTCGCTGGCCCGCCGCCAACGTCAGCGCGAGCATCGATGCCAGTGCGAGTGTCTTCAATTCTGACCTCCGGGTCGGGATGGAATCAGCCGTTCGAGGGCCGCGTAAAGCGTCATCGCCGGATTGCCGGTCCGCGCCAGCGCGTCCAGCGCCTGGTTCTTCTCCCCGTCGCTGGTGAACGGCACGCGGTGCATCATGCCCTGTACGTGGAGAAACCATTCCTCCGGCCGGTCCCGCTGTAAGGTCGAAGCCGCCGCAAACGCAGCGAAGTCCTCGATCAGCCGCCGCCGCGGCCCACCCGCCGGCGCCACATCCACCAGTCCTTCGTACAGTGTGCACTTCTCGTGATAATACGCCGCCGCGTCCTCCCCTTCGGGCGGCTGCCAGGCGCCCAGTTCATTCAGCAGCGCCGTAAAGCGCTCCTGAAAGTCGCCCTGGCCGGCAGGCCCGCCGGAGGGAAACGCCGCCCCGCCCGGGAAGCGAATCGCCCGCGCCGACGCCAGCATCGCCTTGGCCTCGTTGGTCGCCCACAGCGGCCCCGTCTCCGGCATCGTGTCCTGCGCCGAGCCGGCCGCCGGCGCCACCATCGCCGCGCCGCTCGCCACCGGAACTCCGCATGCCTGGCTCCCCGCCATTCTCTGTCCGAACTTCAGCCACTCGTCCCGCAGCACCGACGGCAGCGCCGCGTCGATCTCCATCCGCGCCGCCTCGAACGACCGGCCGTCCGGCGGCATCGCTTCCATCACCGCTCCCAGCCTGCTCTCCAGAAGTTCGCGCTGCGGCGCGGTGAAACTGGACACTGCCCGCAGCATCCGCAGCCCCGGCCCCAGCTCGGCCGGTGACGTCATCGCCGCCAGCGAATTCAGCGCGAAGTTCACATGATCCTCCCGAGCCCGCTCCGGTCCGCTGAAGGACTTATCCAGCACTCCGGCCAGCGCTTCGTAGTACGCCGACACATCGTACACCAGCGCATCGCGGCAGCTCAGCGGCTGTAGCGCGGGCCGCGACATTTCCCCGAACAGCACCCGCGCTCGCGCGGCGTCCAGCTTCAGCATCAGGCCGACAGCCCTCGACTGCAGCGACACCGCGTCTAACCCCAACCGGTAGCCGCCATCCCGCATGCCCGCTTCCGTGTCGATCCCCGCTCCGCGCACCACACGCCGCATCACCGCCTCGCGCGCCCCCGCCGCCGCCGCGAACGCCTGCTCGATCAGTGCCGCTCTCGACGGCTTGTCTTCGATGCGCCCCGTCTCCACGACGCGCAGAATGGCATCGGAGGCAAACTCCGGCGGCGCTCCTCCGGCCAGCGCCAGTATCGGCCGGTACCTTTCGGGAACCACCAGCTCACCCGCGCGCGCACCGCCCCAGACCAGCATCAGGATAACGGCAACGCTTCGCTTACCCGGCATTATGTTCACGACAACTCCGGCCGCGCCTACGCCTTGACGATCTGCGCAAAATCCTTCGCGTCCAGGCTCGCCCCGCCCACCAGCACTCCGTCGATATCTGCCTTCGCCATCAACGCCGGCGCGTTCCCCGGTTTCACGCTGCCGCCATAGAGAATCCTCAATCCCGCCGCCGCCGCGCCTCCGTAATGCAGCTCAGCCTGCCGCCGGATGATGCGGTGCGCTTCCTCAGCCATCTCCGGTGTCGCCGTTTTCCCCGTACCGATCGCCCACACCGGCTCATAGGCCACCGTCACGCGCGCGAAGTGGTCCGGGTTCAACCCCTTCATCCCGCCGGCGAACTGCGTCAAGAGCACCTCTTCGGTGAGGCCCGCCTCGCGCTGGTCCAGCGTCTCGCCCACACACACGATCGGCGTCAGGCCGGCCTCGATCGCCGCCTCGGTCTTCTTCCTCACGTTCTCGTCGGTCTCCCCGAAGTACTGCCGCCGCTCGCTGTGCCCGATGATCACCCACCTGCAGCCCGCCGCCGCCAGCATCTGCGCCGACACTTCGCCCGTGTAAGCTCCTTCGGCCACCCAGTGCAGATTTTGCCCCCCAACTCCGACCTTCGAAGGCGCGGTCATCTCCACCGCCGCGGGAAGACTCGGATATGGCGGACAGATCACAATCTCGCGTCCCTCCACCGTCTCCACCAGCGGAAGAAACTCCCGCAGGTACTCCCGCGTTTGCTGCGCGGTCTTAAACATCTTCCAATTCCCCGCCATCACTGGTGTTCTCATAGGATCTCTTTCAAAAAGCTTTCTCCGTGCTCAATGCCGGTTCCAAAATTTTCGGCCACCGTCTGCCCGATGTCGGACAGCGTCTTGCGCAAGCCCAGGCGCACTCCAGCCGGCCGCCCGTTCGCCGACCATACCAGCAGCGGCACGTACTCGCGGCTGTGGTCGGTGGAAGGCGTCGTCGGATCGCAGCCATGATCGGAGGTCACGATCAGTAAGTCGCCAACGCCCAGCCGCCCCTGCAGCACCGGCAGCCACTCATCCACCGCTTCCAGCGCCCGCGCATAGCCCGCCACGTCGTTGCGGTGCCCGTAGAGCTGGTCGAAGTCGACCAGGTTCGTCCACACAAGCCCCCGCGGCGTTTGCTCGATCAACTCCATCGTCTTCGCCATCCCGTCGGCGTTGTCCTTGCTCTTGACGTGCTCACCGATTCCGCGCCCCAGAAACACGTCGAAGATTTTTCCCACGCTCGCCACCGGAACGTCCCGCTCCGCCAGACGGTCCAGCAGCATGCCCCGCGGAGGCGGCGTCGCGAAATCCCGGCGATTCGGCGTCCGCGTGAAGTGTCCCGGCTCGCCCGTGAATGGCCTGGCGATCACGCGGCCCACTTCCAGCGGCCCGCGCAGCATCTCGCGCGCCGTCTCGCAAATCCGGTACAGCTCCCAAACCGGTATCTCATCCTCGTGCGCCGCCACTTGAAACACGCTGTCGGCCGACGTGTAGATGATCGGCGATCCGGTCTTGAGGTGCTCCTCGCCCAACCGGACGATGATCTCCGTCCCCGAGGCCGCGCAGTTGCCGAGCGTCCGCCGCCCGATCCGCCGCTCGAACTCGTTCATGAACTCGGGCGGAAACCCATTCGGAAAAAGCGGGAGCGCCTTGGCAAGATGAATGCCGGCCATCTCCCAGTGCCCCGTCGTCGTGTCCTTTCCCGGCGAAGCCAGCGCACAGCGCCCGAACGCCCCTTCGGGATGCTCCACCGCCTCCAGCCCTTCGAAATGCCGGATGTTGCCCATCCCCAGGCGCGCGAGGTTCGGCAGCGCCGGCCGCGCGCGCAATAAAACGTGCCCCAGCGTATCGCTCCCGGCGTCACCGTAAAGCGCCGCATCCGGCATCTCGCCGATGCCCACGCTGTCCAATACAATCAGAACGACGCGGCCGTACGCCTCAGCCGCCATGACCGTCGCTTTTGCCCGGCGCCGACTCTCCCAGCAGCGTCTGAATGCTCGTCGACAGTTGGTCGCCGAAGCGGTCCGGGAGAAATCCCGTCATCCGCTCGGAAACCTTGCCCTGCTTGTCGATGATGATCGTCGTGGGAAGGCTGCTCACCTTCAGCAGCGCCGCCAGCCCGTCCTCGAAGTACACGTTGCGGCTCCAGCCCTGCGCCCGCAGAAATCCATCCACCGCCGAGCGGTCGTCGTCGGCGTCGATCGCCAGGAACACCACGTCCTGCCGCTCCCGGAAGCGCTCTTTCACTTTTTCATAGATCGGATGCTGCGTCCGGCACGGCCCGCACCAGGTCGCCCAGAAGTCCATCACGATCACTTTGCCCTTCAGGCTCGCCAGGCTCAGCGGGACCCCGTCGAGCGACGACAGCGTGAACTGCATCGGGTCGCTCGCCTGCACGTTGGGATCGTACTGCTTCAGCGCCAGCCGCCGCGCCGAAATCGCCGCCATCACCCGGTCGTAGGCCGCCATCACCAGATCGCCCAGCCCGGCCTCGGTGCCCTTCCAGCTTTGATAAACCGCCGCCAGCCGCTCCCGGTCCCCCGCGCGCTCGGCCCCGCTGGCCGCCCCGTCCGGCATGATGAAGGCCTCCGCCAGGTAATTCACCGCCTCGGCCGGCTGGTGCAACTGGTCCAGCCACCACCCCGCTTCCCGCGCCGACTCCGCGTTCGGGTACGACTCGTAGCTTTTCCTGGCCATCGCGGCCGCCTTGTCCGTGTGCCCCAGCACCCCGTGGGCCCGCGCTTCGAACAGGTACGCGCGCGACAATCCGCGATCCTTCTCCAACTGCCGCCGCGCCTCGTCCCGGCCCGTCTGCGGTGTCGCCGTCGCCTGCTGCACCAGCCGCTCGAACTCCTCGGCGTGCCCCAGCGCCCGTTCGCCGTTCTTCGCGCCGCCCAGCTTCAACTCGGCCACCGTTGTGTTCTCCAGCGCCGCGAAATTCGCCGGCTCGCGCGACAGTACCTCCTCGCCGTAGCGCGCAATACGGTCGATGTCCTTGGCGTCCATCGCGCTCTTCAGCAGAATCTTTTCGATGTCCGCCCGCCGCGCCGTCGCCGGATGCTTCGTCAGGAACGCCTCCAGCTCGCGGATCATTGTCTGCGGGCTGTTGGAGGACTCCGTAAGCGCCTGCCGCAGTTCCTCGTCCTCGCTCGCCGCCCCCGCGGCGGGCGCACTCTGCGCAAACGCCGCCGGCATCATCGCCGCCAGCACCAGCGCCGCCGTTCCGGCTCTTCTCATGGCGTCTGTTTCGCTCCTTCTTTCATCGGCGGCGGATTCTTGAACTCATCCTCCAGCTTCGCCGCCCGCTCGCGAGCCATGTGCAGATAGCTTTCGTTCTTGAAGATTCGCTCGAGCAATGGGTAGAACTGCGCCGGCGACACCAGCCTCCGGTGATCCCACGTCGTCTCCACCCGCAGCAGGGCGTCGTTCACGCCCAGCGTGTCAAAATGCACCGCCCGGTCGAGCTCGATAAAATCACGCTCGGTCTCGATGATTTTCTCGAACCCGTCGGCCAGAGTCTGCGCTTCCGGATCGGTCGAGTAGTTGAACGACGTCTCGTGCGCCTCCCCGCTGCCCTCATAGCGCAGCGTCTTGGTCCCCATCCGCGCCACCTTCAACCCCGATTCGAGCGGGCGCCGGAACCGGTCCAGTTTGTCGGCCAGGGCGAACAACGCCTCCGTGTCGGACGCGGAAAGCTGGAACCGCAGCGGGTCCTCGTCGTCGGCCGCCTCCCGGTAGCTCGTCCGCCCGTCCCGTTCGACCACGATGTTCACGTAGTCCGGCGCGCTGCCGGGGAACGTCTTGGTGTAGACGATCCGCGGGCCCGCCCCCGCGGCCGAAGCTCCCGCCGCCATCACCGCCGTCAGCACCGCGCTTAGCAGCACGCCCGCCCCGCGATCCGCGCCCGCGCCGCCCGATGCGTCGCATGGCAAATGGCCACCGCCACCGCGTCCGAGGCGTCTTTCGATTTCAGCGCTTCCGGCAGGCCCAGCAGCGACTGCACCATCGCCTGCACCTGGCTCTTCTCCGCCCTGCCGTAGCCCACGACGCTCGTCTTCACCTCCAGCGCCGAGTACTCGCCCACGTCCAGCCCCGCCTCCGCCAGCGCCAGCAGCGCCACGCCCCGCGCATGCGCCAATTTGATCGCCGAACTCGCGTTCCGCGCGTAAAAAACCTCTTCCACGGCCGCCGAATCCGGCGCGTGCGCGCCAATCACTTCCCGCAGCCCCTCCGCCATGATCCGCAGCCGCGCGGCCAGCCCTTCTTCCCGGCTCGCCGTGATCACGCCCGCCGCCACCAGCCGGTGCCGCGTCCCGTCGCTTTCGATCAAGCCGTAGCCTGTCCGCTCCGTTCCGCAGTCGATGCCCAGAACTCGCACTCAGGATTTTCTCCGCACGCCCGCCGGAACGCACCGCCGATCTACGCCATCGCCGCCAGTTCGCTGTCGTCGATGTCGAAGTTCGAATAAACGTTCTGCACGTCGTCGTGTTCTTCCAGCACCTCGGTCAGCCGCATCATCGCGCCCGCGTTCTTCCCCTCCACCTTCACCAGGTTTTTGGGAACCATCGCGATTTCGGCCTGCACCGTCGGAATTTTCGCCTTTTCGAGCGCCGCCATCACCGCCTCGTGCGATTCCGGCCCCGAAATCACTTCCCAGTTGTCCGAATCGCCCCGCAGATCCTCCGCCCCAGCCTCGAGCACGATCCCCATGAGAGCGTCTTCTTCCGCCTTGTCCTTCTCGATCACAATCTGGCTCTTGCGCTCGAACATCCACGCGACGCTGCCCTGCTCGCCGAGGTTGCCGCCGTTCTTGGAAAACATATGCCGGATCTCGCTGACGGTTCGGTTGCGGTTGTCGGTGGCTACCGAGACGAGTACGGCCGCGCCCCCGGGTCCGTAACCTTCAAACATGATCTCTTCGATCTGGCCGCCTTCCAGTTCGCCGGTGCCGCGCATGATCGCGCGTTTGATGTTGTCGGCGGGCATACTGACGGCTTTCGCCGCGGTAACGGCCGTACGCAGCCGCGCATTGGCGTCCACATCGCCGCCGCTCCGCGCCGCGATCATAATTTCCTTGATAAGGCGGGTGAAAACCTTGCCCCGTTTGGCATCAAGCGCGGCTTTCTTGTGCTTGATCGTTGCCCATTTCGAATGTCCTGACATGGAACCCTCGTGGAAGACGCGGCACGACCCTGCGGGCCGCTTAGTCTTGATGTTTCAGGATAACAGAAGCGCGCCGGTTGCCGCCCGGCGATCGGGAAGGTTAGGATTGTTTTGCTCGAAACCGGGACGCTGGCGGGGCCGTCCAGGACCATTCCACGGTCTGTAGATCATAGGGGACTCCTCTGACACTTTTTGTGCCAAAACTGCATCTGATCAGTAGCAAAACAATTATGGGGACACGAAACGGGGCTACGAGGACAAGAGGACTCACCTGGGCGCTCACACTGGCCGCCACGTTGGTGCTCGGGCACGCCGCATCAATTCCAGGCGAAAATGTTCCACACGAGAACTTTACGAACGTTGAGTCCAGGCTGGCTGGCGCGGCGGATCTGCTGCAGGCGGCCGAAGATGCGTCGCTTGAGGCGAACTACCACCGGGCCGTTTCTCTGCTCGAACATGCCGTTCGCGTGGCGCCGGAAGTGAGCGAGTACCGGATGAGGTTGGGCATCGCTTACGAGCGCGAGGCCGAGTCCGCGTCCTTCCCGGCTCATCTTGTACGCAAAGCGCGGCGAAACCTGGAACGCGCCGTCGTTCTCGAGCCCAGAAATGCGGATGCGATCGAGGGACTCGCCGAACTCTCCTACCTTCCCGCGGGCGTCTGCTTCGGCGACCTGGACGAAGCGGCGATGCTGCTGGACAGGCTCAAGCAATTGGATCCGGCGCGGGCCGAGGCCGGCCGGGCGAAGCTCGAACATGCCCGGCGGGAAATCCGGTCGGGCGAATACAAGGTCCGCTGCGGCGCCGTGAGCGTGCGCCAATGGGTCGCGCATCCCTACAGCGCTTCCGCGCGCCAGGTTGCCTTTCCAGCCGGGGGAAAATAGCTTAGTTTAATTGGGATACGATGAGCGGTTATGGTTTTCGCTCATCCGCTCGCCTCGTTCCGCGATGCCGCTCTCGCCGCGTCGTTGCTGCTTCTCACCTGCTCTGGTCTTCCCGCTGCCGTGCTCGTGAAAACGGCGAACGGGGCCGTCGAAGGCGCCGTCTCGGCTTCGACCGGCATCCGCATTTTCAAAGGAATCCCGTTCGCCGAACCCCCCGAAGGCAAACTCCGCTGGAAGGCGCCCATGCCGGTGAAAAACTGGACGGACGTGCGCGACGCCACCCAGTTCGGCCCACGCTGCATGCAGCTTCCCATCTTTGGCGACATGAACTTCCGCTCCAACGGCATGAGCGAGGACTGCCTGTACCTCAACGTCTGGACGCCGGCCAAGGCGGCGAAGGCAAAACTGCCCGTGATGGTCTATTTCTTCGGCGGCGGATTTGTCGCCGGCGACGGATCGGAGCCGCGCTACGACGGCGAAAGCATCGCCACACACGGCATCGTCGCGGTCACGGTGAACTACCGTCTCGGCGTGTTCGGCTTCCTGGCGCATCCCGAACTGAGCCGCGAGTCGCCGCACCACGCCTCCGGCAACTACGGATTGCTCGATCAAAATGCAGCCCTCGCTTGGGTGAAGCGCAACATCGCAGCCTTCGGAGGCGATCCGAATCGCGTGACAATCGCCGGTGAATCGGCCGGCTCGTTTTCGGTTTCGGCGCAGATGGGCTCGCCGTTGTCCAAAGGCCTGATCGCCGGCGCGATCGGCGAGAGCGGATCCCTGCTTGGCCTGCAGCCCACCGCGACGCTCGCCCACGCCGAGGAACTCGGCGAGCAGTTCGCCAAAAGCGTGGGCGCCTCATCGCTGGCGGACTTGCGGGCCATGAGCGCGCATAACCTGCTCCACTCAACCGGCAGAAATGGAATGGCGCGCTTCCCGGTGACCGTGGACGGCTACTTCTTCCCCGAGTCGCCGCTATCTATCTTCGCGGCGGGCCATCAGGCGCACGTTCCGCTGCTTGCCGGCTGGAACTCGGAGGAAATGAACCCCCGGGCCGTCCTGGGCAAGGATGATACGACGCCGGAGAACTTCCAGGCTGCCGTGAAAAAACTCTATGGCGACCATGCGGACGAGCTTCTGAAGTTGTTCCCGGCGACGACGAACGAAGAAGTGCTCGATCAGGCGACCGAGTTGGCGGGCGATCGCTTCACAGCCTTCAGCACATGGAAATGGATCGAACTGAGCGCCCAGACCGGAGGCAAGCCCGTATATCGCTACTTCTACGCCCGTCCGCGGCCTCCGATGAACAAGTCCATGGGCGACGCCGTGGCGGGCCTTGCCGGCGGCGTGCTCCGCGGAGAAGCGGCACGGGCGAACGCCGCGCCGCCGCCCCGAGGCGCCGTGCATTCGGCCGAAATCGAATACGCGCTCGGCAACCTGGCCACCAACAAGGTCTACGACTGGACGCAGGACGACTACAAAATCTCCAAGCTGATGGAAGCCTACTTCGCAAACTTCATCCAGCACGGGGATCCGAACGGCGAAGGTCTGCCGAAGTGGCCGGCGCTCTCCGCCGATGGCTCCGGCGATGTAATGCGGATCAACGTGGAATCCGGCACAGTCCCCCAATGGGACCGCGCGCAGAAGATGTATCTCGATAAGCTGGCTC
>DAIDHC010000107.1 GCA_027452065.1 Bryobacterales bacterium | reverse complement strand
GCCGTCGCCTGCAACGGACGCGGCGGCAGCACCGTCACATGGGCGTGCAGGTAACACGTCGGCACCAGCTCCCGGCGCAACTTGTCGAGAAAGGAAGCAAGCGGATCGGGAATATAACTGACCAGGGCGAATGAATTGATTCGATCACCCTCCAGCCGGGGAGACGTTCCTCGCTGGCACGGATTCTCGTCCATAAGTTCCCTCTTATATCACTTCGGCAGGGGGAGCCGCTGGCCTTATAGCCCGCTTGGCTGGGCCCTAAGACCTCCGCCGTCGGGTACCGAAGCCGGGGTCTGCTCGGGCACCACCCAGCGGACTTCTTCAAACCCTATGTATTTATAGATGCGCAGCGAAGCCCCTTCGATCTCCAGTAAATCACCCACCTGAAACGGCTCCCCCGCCTCCCTCAGCCGCAGCCACGCAGCGTATTCGCTGCCCGCTTCAATCGTCCCGCCCGGCTCATAATCCCTTGGCTTTACATGAGTTAACCCGGGCGTGTGGGGCTGCCAGCGGAACTGCTGGCGGTGATTTTCCTTCAGGCGGTGAATCCGAAACAAAGGCATAATTCCCATCTCTCCTGCAGCCGCTCGCGGTCCATCCTCCGCCAAGCGCGCTTCCCACCGCGGCGGCCCGTGCGAACCATTATCTCTCAAAACAGGATCGGGAAGATATGTTTTCCCAACCCCCTCACCCCCGCGCCGGCCCGGGACAAGCCTCGCGGTCCAAAAACCATTCCGCCCCCCCCGCCGCCCGCATCGCCAGCGCCACCGGCACCTGCATGGGGTCGCTTCCATCACCCAGCACCTGACGGACCACCCCGGCCTTGTCGGCGCCTCCGCCCAGCACCACGATCCTTCGCGCCGCCAGGATCACCCCGGGCAGCAGCGTCACCCGGTCCGGCGGCGGTTTCGGCGTCCGCACCGCCGCCGCGATGCCCCGCCGGTCCTCCAGCAGCGGGTCGCCCGGGAAGAGGCTCCCCGTATGGCCCTCCGGTCCGAATCCCAGGTGAATGAGGTCGAACTCCGGCATCCCGCCCTTCTCGATCCCGAAGAACTCGCGGATCGTCCTCTCGTAAGCCCCCGCCGCCTCCTTGGGCGGCCTGATTTCTCCCGGAATCCGATGAACGTTGGCCTCTGGCACCCGTGCCGAATCGAGCAGCGCCACCCGCGTCATATGGTAGTTGCTCTCCGGATCGTCGGGCCCCACGCACCGCTCGTCCACCCAGAACCAGTGGATGCGGCTCCAGTCGAGCCGGGCCCCGCGCAGCGCCTCGAACATCGGCTTCGGCGTCGACCCTCCCGACACCGCGACGGCGGCTCGCGGAGCCATCGCCAGCCGCTCCGCCAGAACCTCCTCCACCCTCCGCGCGCACCCCTCGGCCGCCTCCGCCATGCTCGCGTAAACGCGAGGTCCCGCGCTCACCGCAGGCTCCTCTCGAAAATCGGGTCCCGGCCTTGGATCGATAGCTCCACCCGCAACAGCTCCACGTCGGTCAGCGCCGGAAACGGAACCCGGTCCCGCCGGCCCTGAATGTTCAGCACCGCGCACGACCCTTCCAGCACCACCGAGGCCTCTACCTCCGGCCCCGACATCTCGATCGCCCGCACCGGTTCCTGCCCCCGCCCGTCCCCGCCGTCGAACGCCACCTCTGCCCGGGCAGGCAGCGTCGCCCGCAGCCACTCCGCCAGGTAAATCGCGGCTACCGGCGGCACCGCGCCCCCGTGGCGGATCTTCACCTGCTTCACCGCCCCCGCCAGCCCCCGGTTCTCCGGCTCCTCAAACAACAGTGACACCATCTCCCGCCACGGCGTCACCCGCGCCCAGTTCAGGTCCGCCACCACGCACATGCCGCTCAAGTGGCGCACAAATCGCAGCCCCTGGCTCGGATCGCCGATTACCGCCGAGTCCAGAATCAGCTTGTCGATCAACGGAAACAGCCGCTGGAACCCCGGGTCCGAGCATAGCCGCGGGCTGCGGCACCACAGCACCACCGGCAGATCCGGCACCGTCACACCCATGATGATGCGCGGCACCTCTTCAATGCGGTCGAACGAAGCCTCGATCTCAATCTGTTCGCAGCAGATCTGCTGCCGCCTCCCGAACGGCATCCAGCACTGCGCCAGCACCCTCGCCTCCAGCACGCCCGACGACTCCCAGCCGATCTTCAGCACAATCGCCCGGCTCGGATGCTCGTGCATCAGCTCGGCCACCGTTTGCCCCGCCGCCTGCGTGTCGTCGTCCTGGTCCAGCCCCACCAGCAGCGTCATCGCGCAGGCCCGCAGCACCGCGTTCGGCCGGTCCGCGTCGCTCCGGCCCATCTCGCTCCACAACGCCTCCAGCTCTTTCAGAATCTTCTCCGGCTGCGGCGTGCTCAGTGTTCCGGCCATGTTTTACGGCACCCTCCAGAAATGCCCCTGCCGCGCCAGCATGTCGTCGGCCTCCTTCGGCCCCCATGTGCCGGCCGTATAGTTGGGAAAGTCGAACCTCCGGTTCTCCCAGACTTCGAGTATCGGCTGCACCGCCCGCCAGCTCGCCTCCACCATGTCCTGCCTCGTGTACAGCGTCGCATCGCCCGACAACGCGTCCACCAGCAGAGTCTCATAAGCCGTCGGCGTTCGCGTGCCGAAGCTCGATCCATAGCTGAAGTCCATCGACACCGGCCGCAGCCGCATCCCGCTGCCCGGATATTTCGACATGAACCGCAGCGAGATCCCCTCCTCGGGCTGGATGCGCATGATCAGCAGGTTCGGCCGCGCGCTGAGCCGCTCGTCCTCGCCGTTGCCGGCAAACAGCGAGTGCGGAGCCGAGTTGAACTGGATCGCCACATCGGTCACCCGCTTGGGCATCCTCTTGCCGCTGCGCACGTAAAACGGCACCCCCGCCCAGCGCCAGTTGTCCACGAAGAACGTCACCGCCGCGAAGGTGTCCGTCTGCGCCTCCGGGTCCACTCCGGTCTCCTGCCGGAATCCCGGCGTCTCCGCCCCGCCCGCCCGGCTCGGCCCGTACTGGCCCGCCACCGCGTACCGGTCCACCTCGCCCGGCTTCAGCGCGCGAATTGAGCGCAGAAATTTCGCCCGCTCGTCCCGCACCGCGTCGGCCTGAAATACGTTCGATGGCTCCATCCCCACCGTCGCCATCACCTGCAGCAGGTGATTCTGGATCATGTCCCGCAGCGTCCCCGCTTCCTGGTAATACGCTCCCCTCCCCTCGACGCCGATCGATTCGGCAGCCGTAATCTGCACGTAGGTGATGTAGCGACGGTTCCACAGCGGCTCGAAAATCCCGTTGCCGAACCGGAAGGCGAGAATGTTCTGCACCGTCTCCTTGCCCAGGTAATGATCGATCCGGTAAATCTCCGGCTCCGGAAACACGTCGTGGATCTTCCGGTCCAGCTCCCGCGCGCTCCCCAGGTCGTGCCCGAACGGTTTTTCCACCACCAGGCGCCGCCAGCCGTCCCCGCGGTGCAGTCCCGCCACCCCCAGCCCGTGTACCGCCACCGCGTAATAGCTCGGCTGCGTCGACAGGTAAAACAGCACGTTCCCCGCCGTACGGTGCGATACCTCCACCGCCTCCAGTTTCGCCGCCAGCCGCGCGTAAAACCCCGGGTCCGCCAGGTCCCCGGCCACGTAAAAAAGGTTCTGCGCGAAGCTGTCCCAGACCCCCGCCTCAAACGGACTGTCCTCGAGAAACCGTGACACCGACTCCCGCATCTTCTCCCGGAACTGCGCGTCCGTCATCTCGGTCCGCGAGTTCCCGATCACCGCGAACGACGGCGGCAGCCGGCCCTCATAGTGAATCCGGTACAGCGCCGGCAGCAGCTTCCGCTTCGCCAGATCCCCGTTGGCGCCGAAGATCACCAGCGAGCAGGGTGAAACGCGCCGCCCGAAACGCAGCGGATCGAGAAACGGATTGGCGTCCGGCATTCGTTTCAAAATAGCAGGTTGCCAATGCGCCGAGGCGGCGATTGCCTCGTGCTACACTAGAGTTGACCTGCCGTAGTCAACCGCTCCATCCGGACGGTTACGTTTCGAACAGATTCAAAGTTGGGAGTTCCTCGCTAGTTTCCTATGCCAACGCCGCCGAAGAAGATTCTGGCCGTGGTGGACGATCTGATGTTCACCGTCAAGATCAACGACGCCGCCAAACGGAACGGTCTTGAAGCCGTCTTCCTGAAGTCCGAAAAGGACGTGCTCGATATGGTCAAGGAAGAGCCGCTGCTGGTCATCCTCGATCTCAACTCCAACTCCGTCCAGTCGCTCGAGCTCATCTCCAAGCTCAAATCCAACGGCGAGTCCAAGCGCATCAGCATCATCGGCTTTCTCTCCCACATCCAGGGCGAGCTCAAGCAGCAGGCTCAGGAAGCCGGCGCCAACCTTGTCATGACGCGCTCAGCCTTCTCCACCAACTTGCTCCAGTTGCTCAAGCGCCACACCGGCAAGCTCTAGCCCCCGGCGGCACGCCGCTCGTCGTGGTCCCGCCTCGCCTGATACGCTGTCAGCCGCTTCTCCACCGGGATGAGAAGCATGTTCACCAGCAGTACCGTCACTCCGGCCATCGCCGCCAGCCTCAGCCGCCCCGTTCCCGCCACCATTCCGATCCCCGCCACCACCCACAGCGTCGCCGCCGTCGTCAGCCCCTTCACCCGTTCTCCGGCGCGCATGATGTTGCCCGCCCCCAGAAAGCCGATGCCGGTCACCACCTGCGCCGCCGTCCGCCCGGAGTCGTCCAGCAGCCGCGTGATCATCAGAAAGATCGCCGCCCCGGCCGCCACCAGCGCGTTGGTCTTCAACCCCGCGTCGTGACCCCGAAACTGCCGCTCGAGCCCGATCACCGCCCCGATGCCCAGCGCCGCCGCCATGTTCACCGCGAATTCCGTCGTGTCAATCATCGAAACCCGCCTTCCCCTCCGCCCCGGCGATTCCTACGGGCCCACCAGTTTCTGCACCGCCTCCAGTTCCCTGCCCGCCTCCGACCACTTCCCTTCGGAGGCCAACTGCCGGTAGCGTTCCAGGTGCTGCCGGATCTCGCCAATCCGCGGATCCGCCTGCCCGCCCGCCGCGGCCGCCGCTGGCGCTCCGGCCACCGCCGCCGCCGGCGCCGGCCGCGCCTCCGGCGACACCTCGCCCATCTGCTGCGCCAGTTGCGCCAGCCCCTCGTCGTAGGTGTCGGTGTAAATCAGCGTGTTCCCCATCGCCAGCACCACTTTCTTGAGCTGCGGCATCCGCGCCTCCGACGCCTGGATGTAGAACGGCTCCACGTACAAAATCGTGTTCTGGATCGGCAGCACCAGCATCTGCCCGTGCAGCACCTGCGAGCCCTGCTGGTTCCACAGCGTCAGGTCCTTGGAGATGTTCTGGTCCTGGTTGATCCGCGCCTCCACCTGCCGCGGGCCGTACAAAATCTGCTGGCGCGGCAATTGCAGAAACTGGATCTCCCCCAAATGCTCCCCGTCGCACCGCGCCATCATCACCCCGATCAGGTTCTCCCTGTCTCGCGGCGTGAACGGGATCATCAGCAGAAACTCCGCCTGCCGCTCGCCCGGCAGTGACGCCACCACATAGTTCGGCGCCACCGCTTTCGGCTGCCCTCCGTCGCCCGAATAATCCTTGGCGATGTCCCAGGCGTCCGAGCGGTTGTAAAACGTCTCCGCGTCCTTCACGTGATAGAGGCGGTACATCTCGGCCTGCAGCCGGAACATCGTCTCCGGATAGCGCGCGTGCCGCCTCAGATCGGCCGGCATCGCCGAGGCCGCCTGAAACAGATTCGGAAACAGCTTCCGGTACGCCCGCAGCAGCGGGTCCTCCTCGTCGAACACATACAGGTGCGCCGTTCCGTCATAGGCGTCCACCGTGGCCTTCACCGAGTTCCGGATGTAGTTGACGTCCCCCGCCCCCTCCACGCTCAACGCCCGCGAGTATGGATGCGCGTCCGAGGTCATGTAGCCGTCCACCATCCACACCAGCTTGCCGTCGCCGGTCACCACCAGGTACGCATCGCTGTCCCACAGCACGAACCCGGCCAGCGAGTTCAGCCGGTCGCTCACCTTCCGCCGGATCATCATCCGGCTTTCCGGCGTCAGATAACTGGTCAGCAGTATGTTCCACTCGCCTTCGGTGAGCGCCGCCGCCGCCCGCATCCCGAGCGACGAGATCGGGAACCCTCCCGTCCCGCTGTAAGTCGTGTGCACCACATCGTTGCCCGAAGGATAGTTGAACTCCGGCTGCGCCGTGTGCACGAACACCGGCTCATGCACCGTCTCGCCGTAGTACAGTTCCGGCCGCGTCAGCTTGATGCCCTTCACCGTCGTCACCGGCGGCGCGTCCTTGATAAACAGCACCGGCGATCCGTCGGCGGCGATGCTCTTCGCTTCCGCCATCACCAGGCCATAGCCGTGCGTGTAGATGAAGCTCGGATTGATCCAACTGTTTCCCGCTTCGCCCAGCGCCGCCACGTCGATCTCCCGCGGCGTCAGCAGCACCTGTCGCATCTGTCCGTCCAATTCATACCGGTCGGCGTCGATCTCCGAATATACGTAGGGCCGCAGCGGCTGCAACTGCGTCACCGCGGCGTGAAACGCCCGCCAGTCCCACAGCCGCACGTTGTCCAGCAGCGGCTTGGACGCCGCCAGGTCGATTCGCGCCTCCGGCTGCGCGTCGAACGGCACTTCCTTGCTGCGATGATCCAGCCCGAACGCCGACCGCGTCGCCTCGATGTGGCGCTGGATAAACGGCCGCTCGAGCGACACCTCGCTCGGCCGCACATACGTCGCCGCCACAATCGCCGGCACAATCGCCCTCAGCACCAGCGCCAGCACGAACAACGCCAGCCACCGGAACCGCCCCGCCGCCACCCCCGCCGCGCCCACCAGGCAACTGGCCGCCAGCAGCCAGAGCAGCGGCAGCACCACGTTCTGGTCCACATAGTCCATGCCGACAAGAAACCCGTGCTCGTTGTTCAACAGCGCGTACCGGTCCAGCACGTACCGCAGACCCAGCAGCACCAGAAACACCGCTCCCGCCACCTTCAAAAACCGGCTGTCGACAACGTCCCGCAGCCGGATCGCCGACAGGTCGATCGCTACTCCCTGCCGCATCCCGGGAAAGGCGTCCCGCAGTTCCTCCAGGCGCGCCGTCAGCCAGTAAATCACCGCCGCCAGCACCGCCACCACCTGCGCCAGCCGCAGCGTCTCCGAATAAAACGGCAGATCGAAAAGGTAGAAGGAAAGCGGATTGCCGAACGCCGGATCCCGCCACGCCGCCGCCCCGCCCTCCACTCCCCGGCCGCCGAAATACCGCACCGCCGTCCAGCTATCCAGCACCGCCAGCACCGTCATCACCGACACCGCCAGCACCACCACCGCCGCGATCTTCCCGTACAGCGATCCTCGCCGCGGCCGTGCTCCGGCCGACCGCAGGCCGCCCGCGTGCGCCACCCACAACACCACGAACACCCCGGCCACCGCCAGCACCACCGGCGCCGTCCCGTAGATGAGCATGCTCACCCACGTCCCCAACTGCCCCATCTCGCGCCACCACTCGTACTCGATCACATACGACGCGGCCGCCTTGGCGCCCAAACCCGCTATCACCAAGGCTCCGATCAGATAGCGCAGCAGCCGGCGCCGCCGCTCGGGAGCTTCAATTTCCGCGTAGGGCAAAGGTTCCCTTTCTGTCTTTTAACTACTCCAACCGCCAGGCCACTTCGCCGTTCACGATCGCCGCCACCGGCCCGCCCCGGAACTCGCGGCCGTGAAACGGCGAATTGCGGCTCTTGGAGTACGACCGGTTGACGTCGTACACCCACCGCCTCTCGGTGTCGAACACCGTCACATCCCCGGCCGCTCCCGGCCGCAGCGTGCCCCGGTCCAGCCCCATCACCCGCGCCGGCCCGCTCGTAAACAGCTCCACCATCCGCGCCAGCCCGATCTTCCCGCTGTGCACCAGCGTCTCCAGCGCCAGCCCGATCGCCGTCTCCAGCCCCAGGATCCCGAACGGACACTGCTCGAACTCCTGCATCTTCTCGCTGCCGGCGTGCGGCGCATGGTCCGTCGCGATGGCGTCCACCGTTCCCGAAACGATTCCCTCGACCACGCCGCCGGCGTCGCAGCGCGACCGCAAGGGCGGCTTCATCTTGAAGTTGCTGTCGTAGGGAATCATATCCTCGTCCGACAGCACAAAATGATGCGGCGTCGCCTCGCAGCTCACCTTCAGCCCGCGCGATTTGGCGAACGCCACCATCTGCACCGAGCGCCGCGAGGAAATGTGGGCCACGTGAAACCGCGCCCCCGTCAACTCCGCCAGCAGAATGTCCCGCGCCACCATCACGTCTTCCGACGCCGCCGGAATCCCCCGCAGCCCCAGCCGCACGCTCGCCACGCCTTCGTTCATGTCGCCGTCCAGGCTCAGATGCAGGTCCTCGCAATGGTCGATCACCGGCAGCCCCATCGAGGCCGCCACTTCCATCGCCCGCCGCATCACCCGCGCGTTCATCACCGGCCGCCCGTCGTCGGATATCGCCACCGCGCCCGCTTCCTTCATCGACCCGATCGAGGCCAGATCCTCGCCCTGGCTCCCTTTCGTGATCGCCCCGATCGGAAACACGTTCACCTTGGCGTACCGCTCCGCCTGCTCGATGATGTACCGCGTCACCGTGTGGTTATCGTTTACCGGCGCCGTGTTCGGCATCGGGCAGATCGTCGTGAAGCCGCCCGCCGCCGCCGCCCGCGAGCCGCTTTCAATCGTCTCGGCGTGCTCGAACCCCGGCTCCCGAAGATGCACGTGAATGTCGAGAAACCCCGGCGCCACAATGCAGCCCGTCGCGTCGAACTCCTCCGCCCCCGCCGCCTCGATCCCCGCCGCGATGCCCGCGATCGCGCCGTCCACAATCAGCACGTCCGCCGTCCGGTCCACCCCTCCGGCCGGATCGATCACCCTCCCGTTGCGGATCACCAGTTTTGCCATCGCTCAGCTCCGCAGAATCCTTTCGAGCACCGCCATCCGCACCGCGATGCCGTTCTCCACCTGGCTCAGAATCACCGAGCTCTGCGAATCCGCCACTTCCGACGAAATCTCCCGCCCGCGGTTGATTGGCCCCGGGTGCATCACGATCGCGTCCGGCTTGGCCAGCCCCAGATGCTCCAGCCTCAGCCCGTAGAACCGGAAATACTCGCCCGCCGGAAACGACGCCTCGTGCTGGCGTTCCAGTTGCACTCTCAACATCATGATGACATCGGCCTCGCGGATCGCTTCGCGGATGTCGTAGCTCAGCTCCACGCCCGGCGCAATCTGCGCCAGCTCCTTCGGCAGCAGCGGCGCCGGCCCGCACAGCACAACCCGCGCCCCGAACTTCGACAACAGGTGCACGTTCGACCGCGCCACCCGGCTGTGCGCGATATCCCCGATGATCGCCGCCCGCAGCCCCTCCAGCTTCTTGCCCCGGTCCAGGATCGTCCTTGCGTCCAGCAGCGCCTGCGTCGGATGCTCGTGCGTCCCGTCGCCCGCGTTCACAATCGGCGTCTCTCTGAGATGCCGCGCCAGAAAATGCGGCGCTCCCGAGGCTGCGTGCCGCATGATGATCGCGTCCGGCCGCATCGCGTTCAGCGTGTTCAGCGTGTCCACCAGCGACTCGCCTTTCGACACGCTCGACGCCGCCGCCGTAATAGAAACTGCATCCGCCCCCAGCCTCTTGGCCGCGATCTCGAAGCTCGTCCGCGTCCTGGTCGACGCCTCGAAAAACAGGTTCACCACCATCCGCCCCTGCAGAATCTCTTTGTGGCTCTCCCGCGTCTGAAACGCCCTCGCCCGCTCCAGGATCGCCTCGATCTCGGCGCGCTCCAGCGGCTCGATTCCCAGCAGTCCCCGCATCGCTCCCGTCCTGTTATTCCGGATCGGTGCGCTCCACCAGCAGCACCTTTTCCATATCGTCGATCTCGCGGAACTTCACTTCAATGATCTCCCGGTCGCTGGTCTGCACCATCCGCCCCACGTACCGCGCCGCGATCGGCAGCTCCCTGTGCCCGCGGTCGATCAGCACCAGCAGTTGCACCCGCGACGGCCGCCCCTGATCGAACAGCGCGTCCAGCGCCGCCCGGATCGTCCGTCCCGTGTACAGCACATCGTCCATCAGCACCACGTCCTTGCCCGTCACGCTGAACGGAATCTCGGTCGCGTTGTGAACCGGCTTCTCGGCCACCGTCGAAAGATCGTCCCGGTACAGGTTGATGTCCAGCACCCCGACCGGAATCTCGCGGCCCTCCAGATCCTTGATCTTGGCCGCCAGGCGGTTGGCCAAAGGCACTCCCCGCCTCCGGATTCCGACGAATGCCAGCTTGTCTAGGTCTTTCGTCTTTTCGAGAATCTCGTGCGCCAGCCGCACCAGCGTGCGGTCGATCTCCGAGGCGCTCATCAGTTGGGCTTTTTCTTTCGTTACCGGCATGGCGGGCTGAACGCTTCAGCGTAGCATATGCCTGCCTCCGCCGACGTTTTCCCGCGCTCACGCCCTCACGAGCGGACCATGCGCCCGCGAATGCGCCGCGCCAGCTTCTCGATCTCCTCGGTCTTCTTGATCGAGGCCACCGAAACCACGTACTGCTCGTTCTTTTCCAGGTCCGCCTTCAAGCCCTCGGCCAGCTTGATCATCTCCTTGCAGTCCTCGAGCGACTTATCGTAGTCGGCCTTGAGAATCGCGTCTTTCTGCAGTTTGCCGTTGGGCAGTCGCACGGGGCGGTCGTCCTCGCGGCGCGGAACTACGTCCGGAAAGGGAGGCTGCGGAACCTGCGCGGCGACCAGCGCCGGCAGGGCCGCCAGTAACGAGCGGCGCGTTGTCATCCGCTTTCATTCTAACGGACCCAGGCGGGGTCCATTCCGGCGCCGTGTGCTATAGTGATAGGCCGAAGCTGGGTGCGGCCGGGCTCTTTCCGGCAATCGCCCGCCCGCTGTCGATCCTTGTGTGTTCCCCGCTGGGGAAGTTGGCGCCTTATATGTTTGTCCAACACTGTGATGTCCGTTCCAACAGTTCGTCCCGCGCCCGCCGGTCGCCTCTCCGGAGCGGCGGCCCCGGCGTGCCTTCGGACCTCGCAACGGCTCTCTCATTGCCCCACGCCGGAACCCTCGGACGGCCAGCCGGTCACCTTATATCAGAATGAGTTTTCGGGAGTGTTTTCGCATGCATAAGTATTTTCGAGCGGCGGCCCTGGCCCTGCTTACCGCCGGCTTTGCCGCCGCCCAGATCAAAGTCGGCGTCGTCAACTCGGCCCGCGCCATCTCCAGCACCGCCGAGATCAAAAAGGCTCAGGCCGATCTCGAAGCCAAGTTCAAGCCCCGCCAGGATGAGCTCGCCAAACTCCAGCAGGACTTGCAGAACATCCAGACCCAGTTGCAGAGCGGCAAGCTCAGCCAACAGGGCGAGCAGGAGCTCAACGCCGAAGGCACCCGCAAGCAGCGCGAGTTCCAGCGCAAGGAGCAGGACCTCCGCGACGACGTGGACCGCGAGCGCCAGGATGTGCTCAGCCGCGCCAACGCCCGCATGCAGGACGTCATCAAGAAACTCGCGGCCGATAAAGGCCTCGATGCCGTGTTCGACTCCTCCACCATGCTTTTCTTCAAGCCCGCCATGGAAATCACCGACGACGCCATCACCGCCTACGACAAGTCGTTCCCGGTGAAGTAAAGTTAGGTAGGGCGGAGGCGCCGCCGCGCGCCTCCTGCCGGATCGGAGCCTTGAGTATGGGCAGTTACCTGGAAGCGTACGGTTCGCAGGAGGCCCTCCGCGCCCGCCGCCTCCGTCTCATCAAAATCATCTCCCTCGCCTCGCTGCTCGCCCTCCTGCTCAGCGCCGTCCTCTATTCGAGCTTCCGCAATTTCAGTGAGGAGAATCAGGTCAAGGCCTTCCTCCGCCTTCTCCGCGCCCAGCAGTTCCAGGATGCCTACCGTATGTGGGGCTGCACCGAAGAGACCCCCTGCCCCAACTATCCCTTCCCCAAATTCCGGGAAGACTGGGGCCCCGGCAGCCAACATCCCGACGCCCTCTCGGCGAAAATCGGCGACTCCGAATCCTGCGGCTCCGGCGTTCTGGTCCAGGTCGTCTATCCTCACGGCGACCCCGTCGCCCTCTGGGTCGAACGCAGCACCATGATCATCGGCTTCTCGCCCTTCGATACCTGCCCCGGCCGCCACTGGCACATCGGCGCCTTCTTCAAATCCCTGTTCGGCAAGTAGCCTCCCGAAGCCCGGGCTCTACCTCCGCCGCCCATTCTCTCCGCGCCCGCGAGCCCGCCGACCCTCAGCCGATCCGTCTCCGCGCCCGCAAACCCGCTCTGCGCACCCGGGCCATTTCGTCCTCGCGCCTTCCAACCATCCGCCTCAACATCTTCCTTGCGCATCCAAACCTCTTGCTGACAAAATAGCCAAGGACAGTTTACACTCGAACGTCTGGAGGCGTCCGTTATGCAGATGCGTGTGCTTGCCTTTGTGCTGGCCGGTGGTAAAGGGACCCGGCTTTACCCGCTTACAAAGGAGCGAGCCAAGCCTGCGGTACCGTTCGGAGGAAGATACCGCATCGTCGATTTCGTCCTCAGTAACCTGATCAACTCCGGCATTTATTCCATCTACGTCCTGGTCCAGTTCCGCAGCCAGTCCCTCCTCCAGCACCTCCGCGAGGGTTGGGAAGCCAGCAGCCTCCTCCGCAGCCATTTCATCATCCCCGTCCCCGCCCAGATGCGTACCGCCGGCGAGGACTGGTACCGCGGCACCGCCGACGCCATTTACCAGAACATCAACCTCATCGAGCAGGCCGACCCCCACCTGGTCGTCATCTTCGGCGCCGATCACATCTACCGCATGAACATCCGCGAGATGATCGAATACCACGTCCAGCGCCGCGCTCAGGTCACCATCTCCGCTATTCCGGTCGAAAAGGAACAGTCCTCCGAGTTCGGCGTCATCGAGACCCGCGAGGATTCCAGCATCGTCGGCTTCCACGAAAAGAACCCCAACGCCCCCACCATGCCCGGCGATCCCAATCGCGTCTACGCCTCCATGGGCAATTACGTCTTCTCCACCAAAACCCTGCTCCAGGAACTTTACGCCGACGCCGCCCGCGCCGAGAGCACGCACGATTTCGGCCGCGACATCCTCCCCGGCCTCATCGGCCGCGCCGACATGTTCGCCTACGACTTCCAGACCAACCGCATCCCCGGCGACGCCCCCGGCGCTCCCGTCTACTGGCGCGACGTCGGCACTCTCGACGCCTACTTCGAGGCCAGCATGGACCTGCGCAACGTCGTCCCCGCGCTCAATCTCTATAACCGCCAGTGGCCCCTGCGCACCGCCGGCTACTCCGACGCCCCCGCCAAATTCCTCTACGATCAGGACGGCCGGCGCGGCCACGCCCTCAACTCCATCGTCGCCGGCAGCTCCATTCTCTCCGGCGGCCTCGTCCGCGGCTCCGTGCTCGGCCGCGGCGTCCGCGTCCACTCCGGCGCCTATGTCGAGGATTCCGTCATCTTCGACAACTGCGACATCGGCCGCCGCGCCAAGGTCCGCAAAGCCATCCTCGACAAAAACGTTCGCGTCCCGGAGGACGCCACCATCGGCTACGATCTCGAGCGCGACCGCCAGCTTTACCACGTCACCGACAGCGGCATCGTCGTCGTCGAGGGCCACCGCTCGCCCACCGACATCGCCTCGGTCGTGCTCTAACCCCGAATCAGCCGCATCGCGTCCCGCAGCGTCGCGCCGTCCCCGCCCCGCTGATCGCCCCCGGCCTGCTCTGGCTTGGCGTCCCCTTCGCCCGGCGCCAAAAATAAATTCGCCTCCAGCCCGTGCTGCCTCGTGTACAAATCCCAATACCGCCCCCGCGCCGCGAACAGCGACTCGTGCGTCCCCCGCTCCACAATCCGTCCCGCCTCCACCACCAGAATCTGGTCCGCCCGCCGGATTGTCGATAGGCGGTGCGCGATCACAAACGTCGTCCGCCCCCGCATCAGGTACTTCAGCCCCTCCTGTATCAGCGCCTCCGATTCCGAGTCCAGGCTCGATGTCGCCTCGTCCAGAATCAGGATCCGCGGATCGGCCAGAATCGCCCGCGCAATCGACACCCTCTGCTTCTGCCCTCCCGACAGCTTCACTCCCCGCTCGCCGACCACCGTCAGATACTTGTCCGCGAACCCCTCGGCGAACTCGTCCACCTTCGCAATCCGGCACGCCTCCAGAATCTGCTCCTCCGTCGCCTCCGGCCGCCCGAACGCCACGTTGTCCCGAATCGTCCCGTCAAACAGAAACGTCTCCTGCAGCACCACGCCGATCTGCGTCCGGTACGAGCCCAGATTCACCGTCGACAGATCCACCCCGTCCACCCGCACCGCCCCGCTCTGCGGCTTCTGGAACGCCAGGATCAGGCTGATCATCGTCGACTTGCCTCCGCCCGAAGCCCCCACCAGAGCCGTCACCGTCCCCGGCTCGGAACGGAATGAAACGTCGTGCAGCACCGTCTTGCCCGCCTCGTAAGCGAAGCTCACGTTGTCGAACTCCACCTCGCCCCGGATCACGCCCACGCGCGTCTTCCGCGCCGGATCCTCATCCTCCGGCATCTCGCTCAACACCTCCCTGGTCCGCTCCAGCCCCGCCACCGCCTCGGTAAGCTGCGTGCCGATCGCCACCACCTGAAACACCGGCGCCACCAGAAACGCCAGCATCGCCGTGAAGGTCACAAAATCCCCTAGCGTCATCGAGTGGCTCAATATCTGTCTGGACCCCAGATACATCACCAGCGCCCCCACTACTCCCATCAGCACCGTCGCCGACAGGCTCATCACCGACGTCGCCGTCAGCGACGTCAGCACGTTATTGAGCAGCCGCGTCACCCCCACCGCGAACACGTCCGCCTCCCGCTCCTCCGCGTGGTAGCCCTTCACCACCCGCACCCCGCCCAGCGACTCCGTCAGCCGCCCCGTCACCTCCGCCATGATCTTGCCCCGCTCCCGGAAAATCGGCCGGATCGTCGTAAATGCCCGCTTCAGCACCAGCGAGAATCCCAGAATGATCGCCAGCGCCACCCCCGTCATCACCGCGCTGATCCGCAGCAGCACGAACAGCACAATCGACGCCGTCATCAGCCCGCCCAGAAACTCCACCAGCCCGGTGCCGATCAGGTTCCTCACCCCCTCGACGTCGTTCATGATCCGCGACAC
>DAIDHC010000106.1 GCA_027452065.1 Bryobacterales bacterium | reverse complement strand
CGGGCCAGGAGCTGGTCGAAGAAGGC
The DNA here is from genome assembly GCA_027452065.1 of Bryobacterales bacterium. GTDB lineage: Bacteria > Acidobacteriota > Terriglobia > Bryobacterales > Bryobacteraceae > JAJYKC01. The sequence goes on along the minus strand of DAIDHC010000106.1, from coordinate 19,384 downwards.
GGTCTGTTGGGAGGGGGTGGAGTAGCGGGCGGGCGGGAGGGAGATTTCCATGGTGAGGAGGTTGCGGGGATTGAAGCCGGGATCGGCGGCGAGCAGGCGGGAGAAGCCGCGGAGGAGGAGGGCGGCGGCGATGAGGAGGAGGAGGGAGAGAGCGACCTGGGCGACGGCGAAGGAGCTTTTCAGGGCGGAGTGGGAGGGGCCGGAGGAAGAGCCGCGGGCGGCGGCGCGGAGTGCGGGTTCGAGATCGAGGCGGGAGAACCGGAAGGCGGGGAACGATCCGGAGGCGAGGCCGGCGAGGAGGGAACACAGGAGGGAGAAGAGGAGGACGCGGAGGTTGAGGGGGATGGCGATGCCGGGCGGGAGCTGGGAGGCGCCCCAGAAGGCGAGGGCGCGGGCGCCGAGGGCGCCGAGGAGAGAGCCGAGGATGGCGGCGGCGAGGGAGAGGAGGAGGGATTCGGTGAGGAGTTGGCGGAACAGGGCGGCGCGGGAGGCGCCGAGGGCGCGGCGAAGGGCGAGCTCGGAGGAGCGGGACAGGGCGCGGGAGAGCAGGAGGCCGGCGACGTTGGCGCAGGCGATTAAGAGGAGGAGGGCGACGGAGGCGGAGAGGAGGATGAGCTTGGGGCGGAGGCCGGCGACGACTAGGTCGCGGAGGGACAGGGCGGCGAGTGCGTGGCCGGAGCCGGAGTCGGGGGCATCGGGGTGGAGGCGGGAGTAGAGGCGGTTGAGGACGGCGAGCTCGGCGTTGGCCTGAGAGAGGGAGACGCCGGAGCGGAGGCGGGCAAGGAGGTTGAGATAGCCGACGCCGGAGCGGAGGCGCTGGGGGCTCATGAGGGAGTATTCGAAGAAGCGGGGCGTCCAGAGATCGGGAGAGCCGAGGAAGGGGAAGGGAACGGAGGGAGGAAGGACGCCGACGATGGTGTAGGGGATGGAGTCGAGATTGACGGACTGGCCGATGGTGGAGGGGCTGGAGGCGAAGCGAAGGCGCCAGAGAGAGTCGCTGAGAATGAGGGCGTGGGGGCCGGCGGGGCTGCCTTCGGCGGCGGTGAAGGAGCGGCCGAGGCGGGGGAGGACGCCGAGGAGGGGGAAGAAGTCCGGGGAGACGCGGGCGATGGAGGCGAGCATGGGCTCGCCGCGGCCGGTGAGGCTGGCGGTGTCGTTGGTCCAGACGGCGAGGGAGGAGAGGGTGCGGGAGCGGTCGCGGAGAAGCTCGTAGCGGAGGAGGGTGGAGTTGGTGTCGCCGTTGAGGCCGCGGAGACCGAGGGAGACGAGTTGATCGGGGTCGCGGTAGGGGAAGGGGCGGATGAGGAGGGCGTCGGCGACGGAGTAGAGGGCGGTGGCGGCGCCGATGCCGAGGGCGAGAGTGAGGACGGCGGCGAGGGTGAAGGCGCAGTCCCGGCGGAGGATGTGGAAGGCGAAGCGAAGATCCCGGAGGAGGGATTCCATGATGGGGTGATTATAGGCCGGATGGGGAGGGTGGCGGCGGCGGGCGCGTGAGGGGGGCGTTACGGGCGAGGGCGGCGGGAGCGGAGCCAGCGGCGGAGGAGGTACCAGAGGAGCAGGGCGGCGGCGAGGACGACGGTGGCGATGGAGAGATTGCGGTGGAGGGCTTCGAAAGCGGGTTCCCAATGGTCGCCGAGGAAGTAGCCGAGGCAAAGGAAGGTGGTGACCCAGAGGCTGGCGCCGGCGTAGGCGTAGCGGGCGAACTGGGAGTACTCGAGACGGGAGGAGCCGGCGACGATGGCGGTGAAATGGCGGACGCCGGGGATGAAATAGCCGACCAGGAGGGCCCAGTGGCCGAGGTGGGTGAACCAGTCGTGGACGCGGGCCAGTTGAGCTTCGGTGATGTGGAGCCACTTACCGTAGCGGTGGATGACGGTGAGGCCGAGGGTGCGGCCGAGAACGTAGCTGGTGGAGATGCCGCAGACGGTGCCGGCGAAGGCGGCGGCGAAGGCGTGGAGGGGATGGAGGGAGCCGCGGGAGATGAGGTAGCCGGAGAAGACGAGGAGGGTTTCGTCGGGGACGGGGAGGCCGACGATACCGAAGACGAGAAGGCCGAAGATGGCGAAGTAGCCGTAGGCGGCGATCCAGTGGAAGAGGGCGTCCAATTCCTGAGGATAGCCGAGGGAGCGGCTCAGACGGCGGGGTTTTCGGCCTGCTGGCTGTTGGCGAGGCGGGGCGAGCGGATGGAGAAGTACTCGACGAGGCGTTTTTTGGGTTCGGCGGCTGGCTTGGACTGGCGCTCGAGGAGGGCGTCGGCGAGAGTGGCGATGCCGCGGGCGAGTTCGGTGTCGGGAGAGAGCCAGGTGCCCTCGGTGACGGCGCGCTGGACGCTGGCGTAGTCGTTGGCGAGGGTGGCGTGGACGCGGACGCCGAGGAGGCGCTCGATCTCGGCGGGGCTGAGGAGGGGGCGGCGCGGGGAACGGTTGACGACGATCCTGACGCGGCCGGCGAGGTCGAAGCGGTCGAGGAATTCGAGTTTTTCGCGGGCCATGTGAAGGGCGGGCGGTTCCGGGGTGCAGACCATGATAATGCTCTTGGCTTCGGAGAGGATCTCCATTTCGAAGGGCTCGAAGCGGCCGGGGAGATCGACGCAGGCGGCTTTGTAGTTGCGGCGGAAGAACTCCATGAGGGAGTGGAGGGTGGCGGGGTCGGAATGGAAGCCGGGCTGGATGGGGCCGGAGTGGAGGACATCGACGCCGGCGAGGCGGGTGACGAGCTGCGGCCAGAGGCTTTCGTCGAGCTGGGAGGCGCGTTCGATGGCGTCGCGGGTGGAGTGGCTGTTGTGGAGCTTGAGGAGGAAGCGGGACAGGCCGCTGGTGAGATCGAAGTCGGCCACGACGGCGGCGCCGTCGGATTTACGGCTGATGGCGGCGGCGCAGTTGAGGGCGACGGTGGTGGCGCCGACACCGCCCTTGGCGGGGAGGAAGGCGAGGATTCTGCCGGAGGTGGAGCAGGAGGGGGCGGGGGCCTGTTCGAGGTGGGAATTGAGGCGGACGACGGAGTCGGAGAAGGAATTGAGAGTGAAGGGTTCGGTGACGAACTCACGGATGCCGGCGCGCATGCATTCGAGCAGGACGGCGGGTTCGGCGCGGCGGCCGAGGCCGACGATCTGGATGGCGGGATCGATGCGGGTAGCTTCGGCGGCGACGGCGAGGGCGTCGGCGAGTCCATCGACGCCGAGGAAGACGACCTGGGGCGAGACGGCGCGGAGGAGGCGGGCGATTTCGAGGGCTTCGGGATAGTAGTCCAGCTCGCGCTGGTTCTCGACCAGACCGGTGTGGGCGAGGTTTTCAGAAGCGGTGCGGCGGATCTCGGCGTCCGGGCAAATGATGAGGGATCGAAGCATGGGTAAAACTCCTACCCGAGCATATCGGCAGACGGTTGCCGGACATGAGGCCCGGCGGAGAACCTTATAGGGTCGAGGTGCAGTTGGGGCAGCGTTTGGCGGCGGCGGGGATGGCGACGCAGCAGAACGGGCAGTCCTTGGTGGGAGGCGGGGCGGGGGCCGGAGCGGGCTGGGGCATGAGGCGGTTGGCGGCCTTGACGACCAGGAAGACGGCGAAGGCGATGATGACGAAATTGATGATTTCGTTGAGGAAAGTGCCGTAGTTGAGGGTGACGACGCCCTTGGCGGCTTTGGCCTGGGCCAGTGTTGAGCCGTCGGGGAGCGAGCCTTTCAGGACGAGAAAGAGGTTGCTGAAATCGACGCCGCTGAGCAGCATGCCGATGGGGGGCATGAGGACGTCTTTGACAAAGGAATTGACGATGGCGCCGAAGGCGGCGCCGATGACGATGCCGATGGCGAGGTCGAGCACGTTGCCGCGGGCGATGAAGGTCTTGAATTCTTTGAACATGCCGAGCACCTGTTGAGCAGAATTGTAAGGCGGAACTGTTCCTCCGGGTTACGTTAGCAGCATTCGGGATGGGAAGCAAGGTTCAGGGTACGGTGGGTACAATAGGGGGACGGGAGGGGCGATGGCGAAGGAAAAGCGCGAAATGATTGAAGTACGGTGCCCGTGCTGCGACGCGGTGCTGCAGATTGACCCGGTGCTGGAGGCGGTAATTTCGCATCACGAGCCGAAGCGGGCGGCGCCGATCGAGGACCTGCAGGAAGCGGTGCGGAAGCTGAAAGGGGAAGAGGCGCGGCGGGCGGAGGCGTTTGACAAATCGTTTGCCCAGCACAAGAGCCAGAAGCAGGTGTTGGAGAGGAAGTTCGAGGAGTTGTTAAAGCAGGCCAAGGAGAACCCGGACGCGCCGAAGCCGCACCGGCCATTCGATCTGGATTAAGAGAGGCGATGCGCCGGGCGGCGCGGCGGGAGTGGAGATGGGGGCGGGGGCGCGGGGATCGACGCGAGGGACGGGGAATGGCGTGGACGGGGGGCGAAGCCCGGCTTTCCGGCGGAAGGCGAGCCGGTGGCCGCGGCGGACGACGAGGGCGAGGATGGCGCGAATCGCTCCCTGCGGATGGTCGGTTTGCACGCGCGCTTACGGTGAAGAATAGCAGTACAGCCGGCCCGCCCAGGGCCGGTTCCGCGCATACAGAAAAGCTGTTGGAAGACTATCGGCCGTAACTTGGGGCTGAGAGGTGATTCCTCAGCATGCCCGAGTTTGGCGGTTCGGTCTGATCAAGATTTCCCGGGCTGCCGAATTCGCCGGCAGGGCGCGGTCCCACGATGGGCCTCGGTTTCGCAAGCGATGGCGGGGGTAAAGCAAATCGCGTTGTATGCGTTGAAAAGATTGTAGATCGGGCCTCGGAAGATACTCATCTTCCTGTCGGGAAGGAGGCGCGTCACCAGTGGAAGGCGCGACCTCGTCAAGCTCACCCGAAGGAAGGTCTCTATGACCACGATTGCCGTTGAACCACCGCCGCGCGGGAAACACGCGAACGACGATACCGCGGCGGGCCGACCCGTCCGGGCCGTAGCGGAAACAGAAGAAGGCCGGCGTCTCGCCGAGACGTTGGGAAAGCCTCTCCTGTGGCGCCGTTGGGGCCCCTACGTGAGCGAACGTTCCTGGGGGACGGTCCGGGAGGACTACAGCCCGAACGGAGCAGCCTGGGATTTTCTTTCTCACGATGTGGCCCGGAGCAAGGCTTATCGGTGGGGCGAGGACGGCATGGCGGCGATCTGCGATCGGTACCAGCTTCTGGTGTTCGGCCTGGCGCTTTGGAACGGCAAGGATCCGATTCTGAAAGAGCGGCTCTATGGCCTGACGCCGGCCGAGGGCAATCACGGCGAGGACGTGAAGGAGTATTACTTCTATCTCGACAGCACGCCGACGCATTCCTACATGAAGTATCTGTACAAGTACCCGCAGGCGCGCTACCCGTACGAGTGGCTGCTGGAGGAGAACCGCAAGCGCGGCGGCCAGGGATTCGAGTTCGAGCTGCTGGACACCGGAATCTTCAACGAGGATCGCTATTTCGACGTTTTTGTCGAATACGCCAAGGCGTCCAGCGAGGATCTCTCGATCCGCATCGAAGCCGTGAACCGCGGACCGGAGGCTGCTCCGCTGCACATTCTTCCCCACCTCTGGTTCCGGAACACGTGGGCCTGGACCGACCCAGCTGGCGCGACGCCGGCGATTATAGAGGGACCCGCGGCGGAAGGGGCGATCAGCCTGGTGGCGGACGATTCGGGGGGCGAGCGGCTGAAGAACCTTCCGTTCGACTACGAGCTGGGGAAACGGTACCTTTACGCCCAGGCCGATGGGCAGCAGCTTTTCACGGACAATGAAACGAACGCACAACGGCTGTATGGGATTCCGACTACGCGCCGCTATTTCAAGGATGCGTTCCATCGCGCCATAGTCAACGGCGAGCAGGAGGCAGTGAATCCGGAGCGGACAGGGACGAAGGCGTGCGTTCACTACGAATACATGGTTCCCGCGGGCGGGTCGGTGGTGGTGCGGCTTCGGCTGGCGCCGGAGCCGCTGACGAATCCGCTCGGGGACGTGGATCAAATCATTGCGCGGCGGAGATCGGAAGCCGATGAATTCTATGCGGCCATCCAACCTCCGAAGGCCAGCGAGGACGAAAAGCGCGTTCAGCGCGAGGCCTTCGCGGGGCTGCTCTGGACGAAAGAGATTTATCTGTTCGACGTCGAGGCCTGGCTGGAGGGCGATAACCCAAAGTATCCCCCGCCCGCGTCGCGGCTGGGAATCCGGAACAGACACTGGAGGCATCTCAACTCGATGCGGGTGCTGTCGATGCCGGATAAGTGGGAGTACCCATGGTTTGCCGCCTGGGACCTGGCCTTCCACACAGTGCCGTTCGCGCTGATCGATCCGGAGTTCGCGAAGGAACAGCTCTTTCTGATGCTGTTCGAACAGTTCCAGCATCCCAGCGGTCAGATTCCGGCTTATGAATGGGAGTTTTCCGACCTGAACCCTCCGGTGCACGCGTGGGCGGTGTGGAGGGTATACAACACGGAGAAGGCGCGGACCGGAAAAGGAGACCGGGAGTTTCTGGAGAAGTGCTTTCACAAGCTCCTGATCAACTTCGCCTGGTGGGTGAACAAGGTGGACAGCGCGGGGAACAACGTATTCGAAGGCGGCTTTCTTGGGCTGGACAACATCACCGTCATCGACCGGAGCGAGAAACTGCCGGGAGGGGCGGTGCTGGAGCAATCCGACGCGACCGGCTGGATGGGCATGTTCTGCCTGAACCTGATGCGCATTGCCTTGGAACTGGCGCCGGAGAACAAAGCTTACGAGAGCCTCGCCCTGAAGTTCTTCGAGCATTACATTTACATAGGAGCCGCCATGAAGAACATGGGCGGCCGGAAGTACTCGTTGTGGGACGAAACCGACGGATTCTTTTACGACGTGCTGCGGTATCCGGACGGGAACTTCCAGAAATTCCGCGTGCGCTCACTGGTCGGCATCATCCCGCTTTACGCCGCGGAGACGCTGCGGCTTGACGATATCGAGGCCGTTCCGGAGTTTCGCACGAACTTTTTGTGGTTTGTCAAAAACCGCAAGCAGCTCACGGAAAGCTGCTGCCATTACATCGAGGCAAAGAAGCAATACGAACTCACGATTGTGAATGAAGGGCAACTGCGGCGCATGCTGGAGCGGCTTCTGAGCCCGGAGGAATTCCTGTCCGACTACGGGATCCGCAGTATGTCCAAGTATCACGAGCGACATCCGTTCGCATTCGGGCACAGCGAGGTGCGCTATGATCCGGCCGAGTCCGATAACAAGATCAAGGGTGGGAATTCAAACTGGCGCGGGCCGGTGTGGTTCCCGACAACCTTTCTCATCATCGAGTCGGTGCGAACGCTCGGGGCGGGCTATGGCGACGACCTGAAGGTCGGCATCCCCGGCGACCCCGGCGGCGCCCGGAATCTGTACGAGATCGCCGGCGAGATCGCCAACCGGATGATCCGGATCTTCACCCGCAATGAGTCCGGCCGGCGGCCGGTGTACGGGGGAACCAGAAAGTTCCAGGAAGATCCGTATTGGAAAGACCTGATTCTGTTTTACGAGTTCTATCACGGCGATAACGGCGCCGGCTTGGGAGCGTCACACCAGACCGGCTGGAGCGCGTTGGTGGCCGCGCTGATTGAGGACTGGAGGCGGTGAAGACGCACGAGGTAAAACATGAAAAGGTTTACGCATTGGAGTATTCGCTACAAGCTCCTCTCGGTACTGGTTCTGCTGGGACTGACGACGTTCGGGGTGACGGGAACGATCGCCTATCTCAAGTACCTTCAAGCTCTCAAGGCGGACGTCATGGGCCAGCTCACGGGCGTCCGCCGTTCGAAGGCCTTTCAAATCGAGGCGTACTATCGCATCATCCGCAGTCATGTTGAAACGCTGAGCGAAGATAAGATGTTCATCGACGCGATGCGGGAATTCCGGGCGGCCTACAAGGCGCTGGATGCGGCGCCGGTTCCAGCCGAAGTGCTGGAGGAGGTTCGTGAAGACTACCGGAGCCACTTCTATGGAGAATTGCAGAAGCTGCACCTGGCACGGCCGCGCGTGGAGGACTATCTGCCGTTCACGCCGGCGGCGCTTCTTCTTCAGTACAGCTTTATTGTGAAGAACCCGCATCCTGTCGGGCGCCACTTTGAGATGGAAACCGCCGCGGACGGCAGTGATTACAACCGCGTTCACCTCAAGTACCACCGGTCACTACGAAAGATCGTCGAGAAGTTTGGCTACAGCGATCTCTACCTGATCGACTATGACACGTCGCGCATTGTCTACGATGTGGGGAAGGGCCGCGATTTCGCCACCAGCCTGAAGGATGGTCCTTACGCGAACAGCAAACTGGCTGAGATCACGCGGAAGTGCCAGGCCACGAAAGATCCCAACGAGGTGTTCTTCTCCGATTTCGAACTTTATGAAGCGTCCCGTGGAGAGCCGGCGCAGTACGTTGCGAGTCCGATATTCGAAGGAGAGGAGCGCATCGGCATATTGGCACTGCGGCTTTCCACCGATGCGATTGAGAATGTCGCGACCGGCAACCGGGGATGGCAAAAAGACGGTCTGGGGCGAACGGGCCAAACAGCCATTGCCGGGCCTGATTACCTTCTTCGCACGAATGCACGGGGCTACCTGGAAGACCCTCACCGGTTTATTGAAGCGCTGAATGAGCTGCGTATCTCTGAGGACACAATCAACAGAATTCGAACGCTGAATACCACGATTCTCCAGTTCAAGGCCAAGCTGCCGTCGGTGACCGAGGGCCTCGAAGGGAGAGAAGGAACGACAATCGAGACCGCGATGTATCCACCAGTGGCGGCTTTGGTGTCATACATGCCGTTGCAGATTCCCGGCCTTCACTGGATGATCGAGTCCCGGATGAACCTGGATGAAGCATTGGGGCCGGTGGCCGAAATGCAGAGACTGTTCAGCTTTTGGGGCGCGGCCCTGTTTGTCCTGACGATACTGGCGGCATGGCTGATGACGCGGCAGATTCTTCGTCCGATTAATGGCCTGGTGGAAGCAGCGCAAAAGGTGAGCGACGGGGACCTCACCGCGCAGGTGTCGTGGAAATCGAGGGACGAACTCGGGCTGCTGTCGGACACTTTCAATTCGATGACCAAGAGCATTCGCGAGAAGACGGAGCTGATCGAACAGAAGAATCGCGAGAACGAAGCGCTGCTGCTCAATATCCTGCCCGGCGAGATCGCGGCGCGCCTGAAGGGAGGCGAACACGAAATTGCGGACAGCTTCGCCGACGTTACCGTCCTGTTCGGCGACCTGGTCGGATTCACCGCACTGTCCAGCAAGACGTCGGCCGCCGAAATCGTCGAGTTGCTGAACGGCTTATTCAGCCGGTTCGACGCAGCAGCAAAGGAACTGGGCGTCGAGAAAATCAAGACGATCGGGGACTGCTACATGGCCGTGTGCGGGCTGCCGGAGGCTTGTGCCGATCATGCGGAGAAAATGGCGCTGATGGCGCTTCGGATGGTGGCGGCGACCAGCGAATATGGCCAGGAGAAGGGGCTGAAGCTGCAACTGCGCATCGGGCTCAACTCCGGCCCAGTGGTCGCGGGAGTCATCGGCGCCTCCAAGTTCATCTACGATCTGTGGGGCGATACGGTGAACCTGGCGAGCCGCATGGAATCGACGGGCGTGCCGAGCCAGATTCAGGTTACGCGGAGTGTTTACGAGCACTTGAAGGACAGCTTCGAATTAGAAAATCACGGCGTCGTCCAAGTAAAAGGGAAAGGGGAGATCGAGACCTGGCTGCTGCACGGCCGGTTGCATCCGGCTGAGGTGGCGGCATGAGAGTTCTGCTTTTGGCTTCGTCGGTGCAGGATCCCGCCCGGCGGCAATTCGCCACCAGTTTCCTGATCAATGGGACGGTGGCGATCGATGCGGGCTGCCTGGGATTTTACGGAAGCCCCGAGGAGCAGGAAGCCATCCGGCACGTGTTCCTGACGCATACCCACACCGACCATACGGCCGGCCTGCCGATATTCATCGAAAATGCCTGGACACCTTCCGGAGAATGCCCCTGTGTCTACGGCAGTGCCGAGACACTGGATGGGGTGCAACGGCACATCTTCAACAATGTCATATGGCCTGATTTCGTCGCTCTCTCCAAAACCATGCACCCCTTCCTGCGGCTGCGGCCTGTCGAGATGGAAGAGCCGGTGGAGGCCGACGGCCTGCGCATTGTTCCGATTCGAGTGAACCACGTGGTTCCGACTGTTGGTTACGTGGTGGATGACGGGCAAAGCGCCATCATCGTGGCCGGTGATACCGGTCCGACCGACCGGCTGTGGGAGGTCGCACACCAGACGCCCGGCCTGCGGGCCGTGTTCCTGGAAGCGTGCTTTCCCAATTCGATGAAGCGCCTGGCCGAGGCGTCTCTTCACCTGACGCCGGACATGTTCGCACGCGAAGTTGCCAAAATGCCTTCCGGCATCAGGATTGTAGCGGTGCACATCAAGGTTCGCTATCGCGAAGAGGTGATCGGCGAGTTGAGCGCTCTCAAAATCCCGAATCTGGAAATTGGTGAGTGCGAGAAGACATATGAGTTCACCGGGCCGCAGTTCCCCGTCGAGCATTTTGTAGGCGAACCTTCGTCCCGCCGGTGAGAGGCATTGCCGGCGCGGAGGCGGGTAGGAGCGCTTCCATCGGACAGGGGCGGCAGGGCGGTGGCGGGGGCGGTGCAGACCCACGCATTGCCTCGAAAGCATGGAGGTTGAAGACGAATTTCGAGCACGGGCAGTCCATTTGAAGGATTGGATAAAAGCGTCCAGCGTGTTCCAACTCGCGGCATCGGTTGAGGAGGTTCGATCTGGATTAGGAGCGGCGATGCGCCGGGCGGCGCGGCGAGAGTGGAGATGGGGGCGGGCGGCGGGCTGCGATCGGGAATTCGATGCGTGAAGCGCGCCGGCCGCTGGATTACTCCTCGCTGACTTCGTTGCGTGGAGAGATCCAGCTTGACGGGCTGCCGCCGAGCCACCAGTTGGCGATTCAGGAGTAACTCGCCGGCAGCAGAATGACACTCAGCACTAAGTCCGAGATCAACCCACTAATAATCCCAGTCGCGAACTTACTGCCGCGAATCCGAACGAATCCTCTGCAATCTCACCCGGAACAATGGGGAAGCGCCTTGGCCCGCGAGCCGCCGGCAGTCCCACTCGCTCGGCCGGTTTCGTGATTGCGAGAACGCCAATCCGTCCATTTCCGGGAGGCCGGCACGCCTGGAGCAAGCCGTCGATTCCATTGGAAACGCCGCCCGGCCGGCATTAGCGAAAGGACGGGCTTCTCCTGTAGCGGTATCGGGCGCAATCGCTGAGAACGGGAACCGGGCGGCGAGCTTCTTCCGTTCAGGGCGATCCGGTTAGTGAAGAATGGCAGCTCTTCCGGCGCGAAATAGCCGCGGAGAGAACTATGAACACGCCCCCGCGGCCGGTTTCGCGGCAAGTTCACGGCTGATACTGCAGCACCGTGGCCAGGTCGATCCCCCGAATGATGTCGTTGGCGTGATAGAAGAGCCCCCAAGAGTCGATGGACGACATGTCCGGGAAGATGCAGGCCTCCAGTTTCACTTCGGGAATCGCAGTTAAATTGACCCAGGCGCCGCCCGAGGCACTGATGCCGCCAAACAGGTCGCTGCCTCCCAGTTGCGTGCAGTACTGCGAGGCGGGATTGGCCAGTCCCTCAGGAAGGGTTGCAGGGGGAAGCTTGCTGTAATAGGCAAGGGCCGCAAGCGAAGGCTTCGTCGAGTTGAGCGTTTCCAATGTGATGTGGATCCGCGAACCATCGGTGGGTGAAGTGAATTGACAGAACTTCTCCTCGCCCATCAAGTAAAGCCAGGCTGATGGGGCAGCGCCGGTGTTGAAAACCGGCACCCGGGTGAATACCTGACCGCCGTTTTTCACGCAAATATTAACCGCATTTTCGTTATCCGCCGCGTACACCACCCCAGGTGTTCCGCCGCTCGCCGCCTTGGGCGACCAGAGTCCCCATGCTGCCACGCCACCGATGAGCAGCGTGGCGATGAAGACCTTAAAACGAAAGTGTTCCATCATTTGTCTCCTTCCTTGAATGAACGATCGATCAAAGCAAATGATGCAGGGGAGATGATGAATCAGACCGGAAGATTTAGGAGCTTTTCGCGGCCGCCGCCGAGGCGGGAATTGAGTGGAACCATCTTCACTCCGGTATGCTCACCTCTCACCCGGCCACCCACTCGCAGGCGCCGGTTGGGTAGACAGAATGCATTATCAGAACAGCAAGCGGCAGGCGGCGATCTGGCTAACCAATCCGCGCGCCAGCCCGGTAACGACCGGGGCCGCGCTTACGGGGAGTAATCCAGATGAATTGCTCCGAACGATGCGAGAACTGAGGAGTTCCGCTCTCATGGGACATCACATCCACGACTCGGGCGTTTTGCGGCAAAGTGTGATTGGCGTTCATGCCGACTTCTCGATCCTAAATCCGGCAACCTTCCCAGAACGCCGTTTCGGGGGCCAATCACCGCCGGATTGGTGGTGGGAAGGGCTGTTCTCGACAGCAACCATCTTCGGACAAGGCGTTGCATTTCGACGGCCGGACAGGGCACCGCCGGGGCCGAGTCCGAGCAGTCTCCGAGTAGCGCGTGATTCAATCCATATCCGGCTCTCGATCCGCTAAACTTAACTGAATCCATCACATGCTGCTCACGGCAGGCGACAAACTCGGGCCCTACCAAATCCTGGCGCCCATCGGAGCTGGCGGCATGGGCGAGGTGTACAGGGCGAAGGATACGAAGCTAGGCCGCGAAGTGGCCGTGAAGGTTCTACCTGCAGCCCTTGCTCAGGACCCGGACCGCCTGGCGCGGTTTGAGCGTGAAGCCAAGGTGCTGGCATCGCTGAACCATCCCAACATCGCGCAGATCTATGGCATCGAGGAGCGCGCCCTGGTGATGGAGCTGGTTACCGGCGAAACCCTCAAAGGACCGCTGCCGCCGGCCACCGCTCTGAACTATGCAATGCAAATTGCCGAGGCGCTGGAAGCGGCGCATGAAAAAGGGGTCGTGCATCGGGATCTGAAGCCGGGCAACGTCATGGTTACCCCTGACGGGGTCGTCAAAGTACTTGATTTTGGGCTGGCAGCGGTCGCCCAGGACCCAGGCTCGAATACCGGCAATCCGGTGAACGACCCCACGCTGACGATGCGGGCGACGCAAGCTGGGATCATCGTGGGCACGGCAGCGTACATGAGCCCCGAGCAGGCCAGTGGCAAACTGGTGGACCGCCGGGCAGACATCTGGTCGTTTGGCGTGGTGCTATTCGAGATGCTAACCGGCCAGCGCTTGTTCGACGGCGAGACCATTTCGCACACGCTGGCGGACGTATTGCGCGGCCCGATCGACTTCGACAAGTTGCCGCGCGATACCCCGCCGGCCATTCGCGGCCTGCTGAAACGTTGCCTGGACCGCAATATAAAGAACCGGTTACGCGACATCGGCGAAGCACGCATCGTGCTTGAGAATGCGGGTGACGCCGAAGTCGCACCGCCGGCGCCAGTTCGCGCCGCGAGGCTCCCCTGGGTTCTCGCTACGCTGGCAATCCTGCTGGCCGCCGCGGCGTCTTTCCTCCACCTCCGCGAGAAGCCTCCCGCGGGGGCTGCCCTGCGCCTGTCGGTGCCGCTTCCGGCTCGATTTGCGGTTGAGTATGTTGCCTTGTCCCCCGACGGGCGCACGGTGGCGATGGCCGCCGACTCAGGAGGTAACAGTGGGCTTTGGGTTCGCGCCCTCGATTCCCTTCAACTGCGGTCTGTCTCGAATACCGACAACGCAAGGCACCCGTTCTGGTCCCCGGATAGCCGCTCCTTTGGATTTTTTGCCGACGGAAAACTGAAGATCGTCGCGGCCACCGGTGGTCCGGCGACCGTTCTCTGCGAAGCCGGCACTGGCGGCGGGGGAGCCTGGAACCGGGAGGGAGTGATTCTGTTCGGGGCCGATAGCGGCCCGATCCAGCGGGTGAACGCGGGCGGCGGTGTGCCCTCGCCGGTCACTCAAGCCGGGCCCGGCGTGCGTCACCTTCTGCCCGCGTTCCTTCCCGACGGCAAGCACTTTCTGTATTTGGCCCTGAGCCCGGATGAAAGCAAATCGGGACTGTACCTCGGCGCGCTGAGTCAGCTTGAGGGCCGCAAACTCCTGCCGGACGTGAGCAGCGCTTTTATCGCTCCGCGGCGGAAGGGCGCAAGCAATGATTTTCTTCTGTTCCGGCGGGAGAATGCACTGATGGCGCAGCCGTTCAGGCTAGATACTCTCCAACTGGCTGGGGATCCCTTTTCGGTTGCGCTTCAGCTTGCCCACACCTCGACTCCGCCTCAAGTGGCGGCGTCGGTTGCGGAAAACGGCATACTGGTTTACCTGGCTGGACCTTCCCGAAATGAGACCCAACTTACCTGGGTGGATCGATCCGGAAAGGAATTGGGGAAAGTCGGACCACTCGCAGAGCAGTCCGGAGTCGCTCTTTCTCCGGATCAGAAGGCGGTCGCGCGGGCGTACGCGGGGAGTAGCTCCCGCTCAGGACTTTGGATACGGGATTTGGCCCGTGATGTGGAAACCCGCTTCACACTCCCTCCCTTTGCGGGGGCGCCCGTCTGGTCGCCGGACAGCAGCCGGATCGCATTTTCCGGTCCGCAGAGCCTGTATGAGAAGAATGCCAGCGGGGGCCCGGAGCAACTCCTGCTCCGAACCGGTCACCGGGCTACACTCTCCGATTGGTCGCACGATGGGAAATATCTGCTTTATACGGACCTCGATCCGAAGACTCGGGGAGATATTTGGTATCTCCCGCTGGACGCCTCCGGCAAGCCGGGCGGTGCGGTCGCGTTTCTCAAGACGGAGTTCAACGAGAGCCAGGGCCAGTTCTCGCCGGATGGACACTGGGTCGCCTATGTTTCCAATGAATCCGGACAATACGAGGTCTACACGCGCCCGTTTCCCTCCGGCAGCGCGACGACGAGGATATCGAACAGCGGCGGGAAGGAACCGCGCTGGCGTGCCGATGGGAAAGAACTCTATTACCTGAGTGACTCGGGACTCATGGCAGTTTCGGTGCGAACGCGCCCAGGTGGGCCGCTCCAGGCTGGAGTTCCGGGGGCTTTGTTCGAGCTGCATTCGAACCACATCGTTCCGGAAAGCAACCTGTTCAGCTATAGTTCCTCCGCGGACGGCCAGCGTTTCCTGACAAAGATTCTGCCCGAGGCTGCCTTGCCCACGCTGAACGTCATCACCAACTGGGAGGAGCTTGCGGCGGGGCCGGTAAGGGAACCATGAGCCTCCGGGACTTCCCGAACCGCGTGAAAATCATATTCAAATGGGCCCACGCCAAACCGATAGTCCGGCAAGTCATCAAGGGCAGAGCGGGGTAAACCCGCGCACCCGACTCCCAGATAGCCGGGCCCTCGGAGAATGATCGAGACGGCAGCGGGGCTCGTGCGGATCGCGATTCCTGTCGCGAAATCACCTTCACACCGGTGAACTCCCAGGGAGTCGTTAGCTCCCAATCGGGAGTGCCGCGGAGTAAAGTCCCGGTGGAACCGTGGAACGTGCGAGCCGCGGCACTTTCGATAGGGGCGACTTGAAGGAAGCCGCGGGCGCGGCGGAGCATGAAGCAGGCGGCGCCGAAGCGCATTTGAGCGCCGTCGGCTTCGCCGTTTTCCGGGCCGTAGCGGTAGTGCTCGGTGAAGCCGAAGGCGGCGGTGAGCCAGGCGATGGCTTGAGGGACGCTGCGGTAACAGATGTGGGCGAGGGGGGCGGTGGTGGGGACAGAGCGGTTTTCCTGCGACACCTGGAATCCCACCTGGACTCCGGCGGGCCGCAGCGCTGCCGTGGGCCAGAGTTTCGTCGCTTCCATCTGGCATTACCACCCCGTGAAAAAGCGCTGAACCTGCGCCGGCGGCTCCGGCAATGGGTGGAGGCGGGGCTCATTACCGCGCCCCGGGCGGAACCCGGCGTTTCAACTCATCGAAGAAATTCACCAGGAAGGTCATATGCAGATTGGCCTTCTCGCTGGGTCCGGAGTTTTCAGCCGGCAAAAACACGGCGAAGCGTTTGCCGTCCGCACTCTGGTCGTAAGGCATGGGATTGCTGCCGGAAAGGATAATCCGGCTGGCGACCCATTGTCGCGGCTTACTTGCCTCAAACGTTGATCCGTTGACTTTATAGGAGACCACCATGATGTAACCGTCAAGGCTCAGATAGAAGAGTTCATTCGCGGTACGCGACCACAGGGGGTACCTGCCGGGAGAAGTGGAAATCTGCGTCTGTCCTCCGGCTGTGGCTGCCTTGGGAAACGGCCGCACGAAGATCTGGTAGGCGCCCGTTATGTTGGATGAATAAGCCAGCCAGCGCCCATCCCGCGAAAAGGCTGGTTCGATATCGTTGCCTCGGCTGGCCAGGAATACTTCCGGAGGGCCGGCCTTGGGATGGTCCGGGTCGCTGATATCCAGGGGAAGTGTCCACAGGTCGCGCACGGTACCGGCCCCCGCTTGATGAAACGCCAGGTGGCGGCCATCCGGACTAAAGGACCAGGGGGCCGGGGTGGTGGAGGACTCGTAGATCAGTTGCGGCGGGCTCGATCCATCCGAGCGTGCCCAGGAGATACCCGTGGGGGACTTGTAGACGATATGTTTGCCATCCGGCGTCCAAACGGGGTACTGAGCAGTACCGTTGTTGCTCAGGTTGAGCCGCATGAGGCTGCCGCGATCCAGATCGTAAACCGAGATATCGATGGTACCGAAGAACGTCAGCCGCCTTCCGTCTGGGGAGAGGCGCGGACCGAGGACGGATGGAACCGTTATGAGCGGCTCCCGTTTTCCCAGGGCGTCCAGCCAGGAAAGCTGGCCCAGAGAGACTGAAGCTCCGGGTTTGCCGCTCAGGTAGACCAGCGTGCCGGTGCGCGAAAAGGCCAGTTGGCCGCCGCCGGTTAGCGGGTTACCGGCGATATCCTCCAGAATGGGCACGGCCGTTCCGCGGGTTTCCAGGCGAGACAGATCGAACGGAACGGCGAAGAGAGCGCCGTTCCGAATGAAGACCAGGTGGCCGCTGGGCAGGTATCGTCCAAAATAGCCCCCGCGATGCAGGACCTTGGTTTTCCCGGTCTTGAGATCCAGGGCTGCAATACTGGCCTCGTCGAAGGAACCGGCGGTGCTCGCGGTGAAAAGAATCGCCTGGCCGCCGGGCAGGAACTGCGGCCAGCGGCACGAGGGCCCTCCTTCCGGTGTGCTGCCGATGCTCTGCAGCGTTCCGCCGCCGGAGGAAACGCGCGCCAGCGGTCTGGCTGCGTTGAATCCTACGACGATGTTGCCGTCTTCGCCCCAGTCTGCGCCGCGGATTGATTCGACATCGCACAGGGTGGTCGGCATGCCTCCCTCAACCGGCACCTTCCGCAGGTGCCGATCGGCGAAGAAGCCGATCCATTGCCCGTCGGGAGAAAAGAACGGCGTGGCGCCACCTTCGGTGCCCGGAAGAATGGTCGGTTCGGTTTGGTCCATGAGCCGCGTGGCCAGCATGGAGACCTTGCCGCCGTCCGGCTGCACAGGATAAACGATTCGCGTTCCGTCGGGAGAGATGGCCGCGGTGATGTGCATGCCGGCGACGGCCTCCGGGCCTAAATCGGCGCTGAAGCGCAGGAGCGGCTTTTCCGTCGGGCGGGTGGCACGCCACAGCAGGCCGCCCAGTACCAGCGCCAGCAAGGCGCAAACTCCCGCCAGCGTCCATGCCGGCCAGGGACGCCGTACGGCAGGCATCGCCGGGGCGACTGCGTCGCAGGATTCATCCAGCAGTACGCGCGCCTCGCCAATGGCCTGCAGCCGCGTTTTCACGTCCTTGCGCAGACAACGTTCGAGCAGGCGGCGGATGTGCGGCGGCGTATCCGCAGGAAGCTTGCCGAAATCGGGCGCGTCTTTGACGACGGAGGCCAGCGTCTCGGCGATCGTCTCGCCAACGCCGAAAAGCCGGGCTCCGGTCAGCATCTCGTAGAACACTGCGCCGAAAGCCCAAATGTCGGCGCGCCTGTCGACCGGCTTGCCGCGCGCCTGCTCGGGACTCATATAAGCCGCCGTGCCCAGGATCATGCCGGCCTGCGTCATGGCCAGTGAAAGTGTCGGCAGCATGGTGGGGCTGGAACCGGGCGCCGGGACGCCGCGTTCGCCCGCGTCCTTGGCGAGGCCGAAGTCGAGAATCTTGACCACTCCAACGGGCGTGAGCTTAATGTTGGCCGGCTTCAGGTCGCGATGGATGATGCCGCGCTCGTGGGCCGCTTCCAGACCCTCGGCAATTTGCCGCGCGATGGGAATGGCTTCTTCGAGCGGCAGCGGTCCGCGCAGGTCGGAGCCTTCCACCAGTTCCATCACCAACGCACCCTGCTGAATGCCATAGACCGTCGCGATATTGGGGTGGTTCAGCGACGCCAGCACCTGCGCTTCGCGTTCGAAACGCGCCATATACTTCGTGTCGTCGGCAAAGGCCTCGGGAAGCACTTTGATGGCGACGTCGCGATTCAGTTTGCCGTCATGGGCGCGGTATACTTCGCCCATTCCACCGGCGCCGAGCGGCGCAACGATTTCGTAAGGGCCGAGCCTGTCGCCCGCGGAAAGCGGCATAGGAGCGAGCCTTAAGTCTACTCGATCTGCGGTTAGAGCCGGGATCATGGCGCGTCACGGCGCACCTGGAAATTGTAGGATGCCCAAGTCGAACCGCCAGAGGATGAGAGGTGTCGCCGCGGGGCTGATCCTGCCTGACGGCGTAGCGTTTATCGATTCCGAGTGGATTGTCGGCGATCCGGAAGTGATCCCCCCGGCCGGGTAGTCGCCATACCGTACATGTGCTCTGTCCGGATCGGTGCTGGATCACGCGTTATGAGGACCGGGAGGTGGAGGCGGAGTGGAATCCGGGGAGGACGAGCCGGGTGGCGAGGCAGGAGGCGGTGAAGGAGCGTTGAAGGGGCGTCAAGGAGCGGCGGCGGTGGCGCCCCAGGCGGAGGGGTGGACGTCGCGGGCGTGGCGGGAGAAGAGCCAGTGGTGGCCGTCGAGGTCGAGGGCGGCGTACTGGAACTCGCCGTATTCGGTTTCGTGGGGTTCTTCGACGATGACGGCGCCGGCGGCGAGGGCGCGGCGGTGGTGGGCTTCGACGTCGTCGAGGAAGAGGGTGAGCGACTGGGTGTGGGCGCCGAGGCGGGAAGGGGTGTCGGCGCCGGGGCGGGCGCGGAAGAGCATGACGCAGGCATCGCCGAAGCGCATTTGAGCGCCGTCGGGTTCGCCGTCCTCGGGGCCGTAGCGGTAGTGTTCGACGAAGCCGAAGGCGGCGGTGAGCCAGGAGATGGCTTGGGGGACGCTGCGGTAACAGATGTGGGCGAGGGGAGCGGTGGTGGGGACGGAGCGGTTTTCCCGCATGGCTTGAGGATAGAACAGCGCGGCG
>DAIDHC010000105.1 GCA_027452065.1 Bryobacterales bacterium | reverse complement strand
GCGGGTGGGGCAGGGGGTTGGCGGCGCGGCGGAAAAAAAAAGGCGGGCCCATGGAATGCGGCCCGCCTGGCTACCGGAGGTGGGATGGCAGGACGACTACTTGGGCATGAGCACGGAGTCGATGACGTGGATGACGCCGTTGGAGCAGACGATGTCGGCCTGCACGACTTTTGCTTTGTCGATCATGACGGAGCCGTTGCGGGCGACGATGTGGGCCGAGGAGCCTTCGACGGTTTTGGCTTTCATGGTGTGAACGTCGGCGGCCATCACTTTGCCGCTGAGGACGTGATAGAGAAGCACCTTCTTGAGCTGATCCTTGTTGGCGAGGAGGCTTTCGAGAGTGCCGGCGGGGAGTTTGGCGAAGGCTTCGTCGGTGGGCGCGAAGACAGTGAAGGGTCCGGGGCCTTTGAGGGTATCGACGAGGCCGGCGGCCTGGACGGCTTTCACGAGGGTGGTGAAATTGCCGGCGGCGACGGCGGTGTCAACGATGTCCTTATCCTGGGCGCGGAGGCCGAGGGTGGCGCATGCGCAGACAAGGGTCAGCGCGAAAATTTTCAGGGTCTTCATGGAACTTCTTTCTCCTGGGGGGTTGATTACTGGTCTACGGAAGATAGGATGCCGGTCGAGGGGCGCAGATGTATTTCCGAAGGCGGGTGCGGGGCGCGGAGCGGCGGGGCGCGGAGCGCGGCGGGGCGGTGGCGCGCGGAGCGGGGTGGGGCAGAGCGGAGTGCGCCGGGGCGGCGGGGCGCGGAGCGGAGTGCGGCGGGGCTACTGTTGGACGGCGGGCGGGGGTGGGATGGGGGCGATGAAGCGGGCGGAGGCGGTGACGGGGGAACCGATGACGGGGAAGACGGTCATGGTGATCTGGAGATCGGAGGGGATGGAGTTCCAGAGGTAGGCGCCGCTGCGGAGTTCGGTGGCATCGAGCGAGATGGTGCGGCTGCTGCCTTCGGCGGTGACGACGAGGGTGGCGCGGAGAGCGTCGCGGATGAGGGCGGAAGAACGATCCCAGCCGAGCTCAACGCCGCCGGGGCGGCTGGCGAGGGAGAGGGCGAGCGGGGGGCTGGGGCGGAGGAAGGATTCGACGGTGCCGGGGCGCTGCCAGTTGATCCAGGCCAGGGAGGCGAACAGAAGCCAGCCGGTGAGGGCGAGGCCGGCGAGGAGCCAAAGCGGGGAGAGGCGGCGAGGGCGAGGGGAGGCGGGGACAGGGAGATCGGAGAGCACGGGGTCGCGGACGATGGGGACGGGGGAGCGGCCGAAGAAGCGGGCGGAGCTTCCGGAACGGGCAATGCTGAGCAGGAGTGTGACCTGCCAGGGTTCGGGGAAGAGGGCGTTGAAGACTTCGAGTTCGGAGCCGGCGGGCTCGAGAGGGCCGTCGCGGCGGACCAGGAACCAGCCGACGGGAATGAGGCCGTGGAGGGCGGGGTCGGAGGGATAGGAATGGAGGAGGCGGGCGAGGGGATCGCCTTCCCCGTGCATGCCGGCGAAGGTGGGCTGGAAGGAGCGGCTGCGGAGGGCGGGGCGCCAGGCGCGGAAGCGGACGATCTGGCCGTCGCGGGAGCCGAACAGGACGCCGGAGAACGATGAGCCGGGGCGGGGGGACTGTTCGCTCAACTCGCGCAGGAGGGCGCGCGGGCAGTCGAGCGCCAGGGCATGATGGGGGCTGCTGCCGGGAGTGGGAAGTGGTTCCAAAGCGCCGCCGAAGTTTCCAAACTAGCATGAGCGGCGCGCGGGGCGAGAGCAGGGGAAGGAAATTTCCGGGCGCGGGGGCGCGCCGCGGGCGGCGATTGAGAGCCGGGTTCAGATGCGGCGGAGGACGCGGGAGGGGAAGGCGAAGAGCGCCCAGATGAGTTCGAGCACGCCGCCGACGGCGATGCCGACGATGCGGAAGGGCAGGAGCAGCAGCCAGACCAAGGGGTAGAGGATCAGGGCGAGAATCGCTATTGGCCAGCAGATGACCAGCAGCAGACACCAGAGCAGAAAACTAAGCACGGAGGCCTCCTCACAAAGAAGAATACGAGCGAAGGGACGCTGAAGTTCCGCGGGCTGCGTTATAGTGAGGGCATCTTGGGGGCTACAAGCCGGTTGTCAATTCGTCGGGGGATGGGACTGGCGCTGGCGGCGGCGCTGGGGCTGGGAGGAACGGCGCGGGCTCAGGCGCCGGTGGTGGTGGCGGCGAGCGTCGACGGGGTTGTGCATCCTGTGACGCAAGAGATTGTGAGCGGGGCGATCGCGGAAGCGAAGGCGAAGCACGCGGCGGCGATTCTGCTGCGGCTGAACACGCCGGGTGGGCTGCTGGACGCGACGCGGAAGACGATTGAGGAGCTGAACGCGGCGCCGGTGCCGGTGATCACTTATGTAACGCCGAGCGGAGGGCGGGCGGCGTCGGCGGGATTTTTTCTGCTGGAGGCGGGCGATGTGGCGGCGATGGCGCCGGGGACGAACACGGGGGCGGCCTCGCCGGTGCTGCTGGGCCAGCAGATGGACCCGGTGATGCGCAACAAGGTGGAGAACGACTCGGCGGCGATGCTGCGGGCGCTGACGACGCGGCGGGGGAGGAACAGCGAACTGGCGGAGAAGACGATCCGGCAGGCGGTTTCCGTGACGGATAAAGAGGCGCTGGACGGACATTTGATCGAGCTGGTGGCGGGGGATGAAGCGAGTCTGCTGCGGGCGGCCGACGGGCGGGAGGTGGAGCGGCTGGACGGGCGGAAGGAGACGCTGCGGGTGGCGGGGGCGGAGATTGTGGATTACCAGCCGCCGTTCCGGCAGCGGTTTCTGGCCTCGATCGCGGATCCGAACACGGGGTTCATTCTGCTGGTGCTGGGGGCGCTGGGGCTGTATGTGGAGTTCAGCCATCCGGGGCTGATTGTGCCGGGGGTGGTGGGGGCGGTGCTGGCGCTGCTGGGGATGTCGTCGCTGTCGCTGTTTCCGATCAGTTGGGTGGGCGTGGCGCTGCTGATACTGGCGGGGGTGCTGTTTCTGCTGGAGGCGAAGTTCACCTCGCACGGGATATTGGGGGCGGGCGGGGCGGCGAGCATGATACTGGGGGCGATGCTGCTGGTGGAGGGTCCGCCGGAGCTGCGGATTCACGCGGGGACGGCGATCGCGGTGACGCTGCCGTTCGCGGCGATCACGGTGTTCCTGGTGTCGCTGGTGGTGAAGGCGCGGGCGGCGAAAGTGACGACGGGGATGGCGGGGATGATAGGGGAGACGGCGGTGGTGCAGACGGCGCTGGAGCCGAAGGGGCTGGTGATGATCCGGGGTGAGTTATGGGAAGCGGTGTCGAGCAAGAGGGCGGAGGCGGGGGCGAGGGTGAGGGTGAGAGAGGTGGAAGGGCTGACGCTGCACGTGGATCCGGTGGAGGGCGACGGGGGAGCGGGCTAGGGGCGGAGGTCTGCGGCGATCGAGCGCAGGAGACGGGTGAGGGTCCAGGCGAGGGCGGCGAGGGAGACGAGCCAGAGGGCGAAAGCGGGCGGGGCGAGGGACGGGGCGAGAGCGGCGACGTGGAAGGGCAGATAGTTCCAGGTGCGCCAGATGGGGCGGACGGGGGCGAAATCGGGGCTGGAGAAGGCGCGGCCGGAGGCGGCCATCCCGATATTGAGGAAGCGGCGGGCGATGGGGAAGGTGGTGAGGCCGGCGCGGAGTTGGAGGAGCTCGACGGGCATGGGGAGGGCGGTGGAGGCGAGCTGGAGGAGGACGGAGAGGGCGACGAGAGAGGCGAGGGCGGCGCGGAGGGCGGGGGCGAGCGAGGCGCGGAAGCGGAGGGCGAGGGGGACGGCGAGGAGGGCGAGCAACTGGGCGGTGGTTTCGGCGTAGCGGTCACCCCAGGCGTCGTCGCCGGCGAAGGTGACATAAGTGGCGTAGAAGCCGGTGTAGACAAGAAGGACGGCGAGGGTGAGCAGGGCGTAGCGGAGGATGGGGGCTTCGAGGCGGCGGCGGAGGAGCCAGACGAGGAGGAGGGCGGCGGCGAGGAGGGGATCGAAGAGGAAGAGGGATTTGGCGGGGGAAAGCCAGGCGCCGAAGAAGCCGTGGGCGAAGGGGTAGCCGAAGGGGAAGGCGGCGGGGTCGCCGGGGCGGCGGTACTGGAGGCCGTAGAGGGAAGTGTAGGTGCCGAAGAAGCGGCCGAATCGGTGGAAATGATACCAGCGGTCGAGGGCGGCGAAAGCGAGATAGACGGGGGCGAAGAGGCGGAGGAAAGCGAGGAAGCGGCGGGGCGCGGAGAGGGCGACGAAGGCGAGGACGAGGGCGGCGTCGGCGAGGGCGGGCAGGCGGGTGATGAGGGAGAAGCCGAGGAGCGAGGCGGAAAGGGCGGCCCAGCGCGGTTGGGCGAAACGGAGCCAGCGGAGGGCGCTCCCGAGGGCGGCGAGCGCGAGGCCGCAGAGGAGATTGTTTTCCTGGGAATTCTGGACGTATTGGAGGAAGGTGGTGGCGTAGAGGAGCGAGAGGGCGCCGGCGGCGGAGAGGGCTGGCGTGAAGCCGAATTCGAGCAGGAGGGCGAAGGCGGCGGCGACTGCGAGGGCGTTGACGGGGAGGGCGTAAAGAAGGGCGACGAGGAGCAGGCGGGCGCGGGTGCGGGCTTCGGGGCCGGGCGGGAGCGCGGGGGCGAGGAGAGAGGCGGCGGCGGTGGCGGCGAGATCGGCGGGGAGGAGCAGGAGGCTTTGGCCGATGCCGTACCAGGCACGGAGGCGGCCGCCGGAGCCGCGGATGCCGAAGAAGGGGGCGTCAGAGGGCGGGACTTCGTCCTGGCCGGTCCACCAGGCGTGGGCGACCTGGAGGCGGCGGACGGTGTCGATGTCGCCGGGGTCGCCGGGACTGACGGCGAGGGCCGTGAGCGCGGCGGCGAGGGCGAGCAGCGCGAGCCATTCTCGTACGCGGCGCCGGGGCACGGAGAACAGTGTACGACGGGCGAGGCGGGAATTATTTTGTTCAGGGTGTCACAAAACAGCGGCGGGCGGCGTTGGACAGAAGTGAGCATGATGAGCGAGGCGGTGGCCGCGAGGATGCGTGAAGGCGGCATCGGTGGGGGGCTGGTAAGCTGCGCGAGTAGCTATGGACCCGTCTTGACGCGGTCACTGGCTCGGGCTGCGCAAACGGCCGCTATTTCTGGGGCGAAGTGCGACTGGAGCAGTTCTGCCATTTCCCACGCGCTCTGAAGCGGGTCAGGCTCTGGGATTGTGAACGTCTTCAGGCTCAGGATTTCGGGTTCGCTGAGATCCTTCGTGCGTTTTTTGCGGTCGCGGAGGAGCGCTTCGTTCTGCTTCCTCCCAGCGTCGTCGTCGGGCGGGGTGCCGTACGCCCTCAACTTTTCCAGGTACCAATTTTTGACCAAAGGCATCCAAGAGCTAGCGCCGAGGAGATGAGTGTGCAGGATCGGACCAAGGGCGACCGCAAGGCTGGATCGCTTGGTGCGCCCGGCGCGGTTCGGGTGGGCGAGGATTTTGTTTCGTACGCCGCAAAGATACTCAAGATGGGAGCCGGCGGCGGGGGTGAAAAACTTGCGGAGAAGTGTGACCAGCGAGCTGAATTCGTAGTAGATGAACGAGACGAGCATGCGAGCCTCGGCCTCAGATTGGTTGCGCTCGATCATTAGCTCGTCCGGAACGTCAAAGGCGGTTCGTTCCGGCGCGGCCATCCGCTGCTGTTCCATCAGATCGTGCATCAGTTTGTAGGCTCGCTTGTTTGCCTCGCTGAGGTTGTGAAGCCGGTCGAAGGCGGTGGCCAGCGTTTCGACGCGGTCGACAACATCGAACACGAAGTTCCGTTGCTCGGTTAGTTCGACGAAGTATGGAACGAGGCTGGGGTCGGTGCTTACGTCGGGCTCGCTGGGAATTCTCGAACGGTGTTCTTTCGCAGTCTCGAGGAACGCGGTGAAGGGATTCTGCCACGCTGCTGCCATAGATGCCATCGTAGCCTGCTGTCGCCCGCCTGCCGGCCGGTGGCAGGCGTGTTGCCGGGGCGGCGCTGGCCGAGGGCGGAGCGCGGTAGCGGTTTATTTGGGGATGATCAGCAGGCTGAAGGTGCCCGGGATCATGGCCGGCCAGGGATGGGGGTGTTGCTTGGTGGGGGCGGGCGGCGGACCGAATTCGGCGGCGACGGTGTAGACGGTGTGGGTGTTGGGATCGAGCGTCATGGTGCGGGCGCTCTGCCGGGTGAGGATGGTCTGGACGACGGCGAATTTTCCGGGCGAGGTTTCGCCGGCGACGGTGATGGTGCCGTCGCCGCAGGAAGCGAAGGCGAGGCCGGTGGAGGGATCGAAGTTGGCGGCATCGACACCCTTGCCGATGGGGACGCTGCCGATGACTTTGCCGGCGGCGTAATCGAAGACGGTCATTACCTGGTTGCGGCAGCCGGAGAACAGGCGCTTATGGGCGAGGTCGATGGCGAGGCCCGAGGGGCGCTCGCAGGGAGCGAGCGGCCAGACATGGAGGACGTGGAGCGACTTCGCGTCGAGGGCAACGAGGGTGCTTTTGTCTTCGTTGTTGACGTAAACGGTTCCGTCGCCGCCGGCCTGGGCGAACTCGGGTTTGCCGCCGAGAGGGATGTTGCCGGCGATTTTGCCGGTGGCGGCATCGATGGCCGTGGCGTCCTGGGAGCCGCCGCCGTTGAAGGTGAACACGCGCCCGGAGGCGGCGTCGTAGAGGATGGCGTCGGGGTCGCGATCGCCGGGAAGCGGGATGACGTTGAGGATTTTGAGAGCGGCGGTATCGACGACGGTGACGGAAGAGTCCGAGCTGAGATAGGCGCGGTGGTGGGCGGCATCGAAGGCGATGGCGTGAGCGCCTTTCAGGCCGCCGATGTCGGCGATGCGTTGGCCGCCGCCGGTGAGGACAAGCATGTGGCTGTCGCGGGGAATGAAGAGACGGCCGGAGCCGGGCTCGACGGCGAAATAATCCCAGCCACCCTCGCCGCCGAGCTTCATCTCTTTCTTGAGCAGGTAGTTGACGCCGTCGGCGGCCACGGGAAGGACGAGCGACACCGCCATGGTTACGGCAGCGAGGCGCTTTGTAAGTTGCGTAGTCATTCCTTAGTAAGGGTGCGGATTCAGGCGCCGAGGTTACCCGGGCGGCGCGGGGCGGTTATGCATCGGATAGAGTAGAGGAGGACTGAAGGGAGCCGCCGGATGCCGGACTTTGCGCTGCTGATTCCGATTCTGATTGTGGCCGTGTACCTGATACGGTCGATCAAGATCCTGGCCGAGTATGAGCGGGGGGTTGTGTTCCGGCTGGGGAGGATTTTGAGCCAGCCGAAGGGGCCGGGGGTGATTCTGGTGTTCGCGCCGGTGGACCGGATGGTGCGGATTTCGCTGCGGGTGGAGACGATGGAGGTGCCTTCGCAGGACGTGGTGACGAAGGACAACGTCACGGTGAAGGTGAACGCGGTGGTGTACTTCCGGGTGGTGGAGCCGACCAAGGCGGTGGTGGAGGTGGCGAACTTTCTCTACGCGACGTCGCAGGTGTCGCAGACGACGCTGCGCAGCGTGCTGGGCGAAGTGGAGCTGGACGAGCTGCTGGGCCAGCGGGAGAAGCTGAACGTGCGGCTGCAGTCGGTGCTGGATCAGCACACCGGGCCGTGGGGCATCAAGGTGAGCATGGTGGAAGTGAAGCAGGTGGACCTGCCGGAGCAGATGATCCGGGCGATAGCGCGGCAGGCGGAGGCGGAGCGGGAGCGGCGGGCGAAGATCATCCACGCCGAGGGCGAGTATCTGGCGGCGGAGAAGCTGGGGATGGCGGCGCAGGTGATCCAGCGGCAGCCGGCGGCGATCCAGTTGCGCTACCTGCAAACGCTGGTGGAGATCGGGACGGAGAAGAACACGACGATCGTGTTCCCGCTGCCGATCGATATAATTTCATCATTGAGCCGGTCGTTGATCGCCGATAGCGCCAAGAGGGAAGACGAAGCGAAAGGAAACGCGTAACCAGCCTTGCCACGCAACGAAGACGGGGAATATGAACTGATCCTGGCGAACCGCCAACTGGTGAGCATTTTTGTCATCGTGGTGGTGCTGCTGGGGATTTTCTTCGCGATGGGTTACATCGTAGGAAGGAACAGCGGAGCCTCGGCGTTGGCTTCGAACAAAGCACCGGAGGCGGGCAAGCCGGTGATGGTGGCGCCGGAGACGCCGGCGGGCGGGCCGGAGATGACGAAGACGAGCGCGGCGGGAGGGGTGGTGCCGGAGCCGGGGCCAGCCGAGAGCATGGAGGCGGCGCCGGCGGCGACCAAGCCGGCGGCGAGCGAGGGCGAGACGGTGAAGGAGAAAGCCGCCGAGGCGGCGAGGCCCGTACGGCAAGCGGCGGCGCCGGCGGCGACCGGGGGTCTGGAGGAGCCGGCGGCGGGCGAGACGTATCTGCAGGTGGTGGCGACGACGATGGAGGACGCGCGCAACGTGGCGGGGACGTTGAACCGGAATCAACTGCCGTCGCGGCTGGCGGCGGGGCCGAACAACCTGGTGCGGGTGCTGGTGGGGCCGGCTAAGGACGCGGCGGAGCTGGCGCGGCTGCGGTCGGCGCTGGAGGGGAAAGGGTTCCACCCGATCGTGAGGAAGTACTAAGTTGGGGCTTGTCCAGATCGAGAGCGGGGCCGCGGCCGGGCCGCGGCTGCCGGAGTGGCTGCGGCGGACACACACCAATCACGCGGCGGTGCATGAGCTGAAGAGGGAGCTGCGGGGGCTGGGGCTGCACACGGTGTGCGAGTCGGCGCGGTGCCCGAACATGCACGAATGCTTTTCGCGGGGCGCGGCGACGTTCATGATCCTGGGCAACCTGTGCACGCGGGGGTGCGGGTTCTGCTCGGTGCCGAAGGGGTCGGCGCGGAAGAAGGAGTTTCACCTGGACCCGCGGGAGCCGGCGCACGTGGCGCAAATGGCGGCGCGGATGGAGCTGCGCTATGTGGTGATCACGTCGGTGAACCGGGACGATCTGGAAGACGGGGGTTCGCGGCATTTCGCCGAGACGGTGAAGGAAGTGCGGCGGGCGCTGCCGGAGGCGCGGGTGGAAGTGCTGACGCCGGACTTCAACGGCGATCTGGACGCGGTGGCGCGGGTGCTGGAGGCGGGGCCGGACGTGTTCAACCACAACATGGAGACGATTGAGAGGCTGTACAAGAGAGTTCGGCCGCAGGCCAACTACCGGCAGTCGCTGGAGGTGCTCGAGTTCGCGCGGCGGAGGAGGCCGGAGGCGCTGACGAAATCGGGGATCATGGCGGGGTTGGGAGAGAGGCCGGAGGAAGTGGAGGGAGTGCTCAAGGACTTGCGGACGGCGGGGGTGGAGGTGGCGACGATCGGGCAGTACCTGCAGCCGACGCGGAGGAACCTGCCGGTTGCGGAGTTCGTGAGGCCGGAGCAGTTCGAGGCGTGGCGGGAGTACGGGCTATCGCTGGGCTTCAAGATGGTGTTCAGCGGGCCGCTGGTGCGGAGCTCGTACATGGCCGACCGGGTCAATGAAGAAGCACACCGGGGTTAGAGATTCGGCGGCGCTGCGGTATGCGCTGGCCGTGGTCTCGGGGCTGCTGCTGGTGGCGCTGCAGCCGGGGTTCAACGCGACGCTGCTGGCTCCGTTCGCGCTGACGCCGCTGCTGGTGGCGCTGGCCGGGGAGCTGCGGCCGGCGCAGCGATTTCTCTACGGATACGCGGCGGGGATCGTCTACTGGTTCGGGGTGTGCTACTGGATTGAGGGAGTGCTGGACCATTACGCGGGGATGGGAAGGCTGGGGGGATGGGGGACGTTTCTGCTGTTTTGCCTTCTCAAGGCGATACACCTGGGGGTATTCGCGCTGCTGGCGGGGATTGTGATGCCGAAGGCATACGCAGTGCCGGCGGTGGCGGCGATCTGGACGGGAATCGAGAGGACGCATGGGCCGCTGGGCTTCGCGTGGCTGACGCTGGGGGATGCGGGAACCGACATGAGCCTGCCGATGCGGCTGGCGCCGTACACGGGAGTGTACGGGCTGTCGTTTCTGTTCGCGATGATGGCGGCGGCGGTGGCGCTGGTGGTGTTGAGACGGCCGAGGAAAGAGCTGGCGTGGCTGGCGGTGGCGGTGGTGCTGCCGTTTCTTCCGGCGCTGCCGGCGGCGCGGCGCGGCGGCGAGACGGCGGTGCTGGTGCAGCCGGCGGTGGCGGAGGATTTCGACTGGACGCGGGCGACGCTCGAGCAGACCGAGATGGGGCTGCTGAGCCTGTCGTCGCAGGCGGCGGTGGAGAACCGGCCGGGGCTGATTGTGTGGCCGGAGGCGCCGATCCCGCTGTACTACTCGCTCGACCGCGAGTTCCAGCAGGGGGCGCGGGCGCTGGCGCGGGCGACGGGGGCGCAGTTTCTGTTCGGAACGGTGGAGACCAACGACGGCGGCCAGCCGACCAATTCGGCGGTGCTGCTGGATGCGAGCGGGGGGTTCGAAGGGCGGTACGACAAGAACTACCTGGTGCCGTTCGGCGAGTTCGTGCCGCCGATGTTTCACTGGGTGAGGAGGGTGACGCAGGAGGCCGGAGATTTCGCGCCGGGGCACGGCACGCCGGTGTTTGCGGTGAACGGCCATCCGGTGGGCGTGTTCATTTGCTACGAGTCGGCGTTTCCGCACCTGGTGAGGCAGTTCACGCGGGAGGGGGCCGAGGCGCTGGTGAACATTTCCAACGACGGATATTTCGGACCGACGGCGGCGCGGGAGCAGCATTTGAAACTGGTGCGGATGAGGGCGGCGGAGAACGCGCGGTGGATCCTGCGGGCGACCAACGACGGGATCACGGCGGCGGTGGACCCGGCCGGGAGGGTGGCGGCGCGGCTGCCAGCGTATGGGCGGGCGGCGCTGGGAGTGCGGTACGGCTATGCGCGGGGGCTGACGTTTTATGCGCGGCACGGGGACTGGTTCGCCTGGGGCTGCGCCGCGATGGCGCTGCTGGCGCTGGGAGCGAGCCAGATTCCGGTTTACCGGCGGTGAGGGGGAGAGCGAGCTAGCGTTCGGCGGCGCTTTTGCGTTTGACGTCGATGTTGAGGCGCTTGATTTTCTGGTTGAGGGTGGAGAGCGGGAGGCGCAAGGCCTCGGCGGCTTCGGTCTGGCTCCAGTTGGAGGATTCGAGGGCTTCGATGATGCAGCGGCGCTCGAAGTCGGCGACCATTTCGAACAGGGAGGCGTCGGGGGCGAGGTAGCCGGAAGAATCGCGGCGGACGCCCATGCCGCCGGTCTGCTGGAGGTAATCGGGGAGGACGCTGGCCGGGACGGTGGCCTGGGTGGCGAGGACGACGGCGCGCTCGACGACATTTTCCAGCTCGCGGACGTTGCCGGGCCAGGAGTGGTCCATGAGAAGCTGCATGGCGTCGGACTCGAAGACGAGAGCGCAGGCGCCGTCGGGGCGGATGAACTTGTCGTTTTCGCGGCCGTACTTGAGGAAGAAGTGATCGACGAGGCGGGGGATGTCTTCTTTGCGCTCGCGCAGCGGGGGCAGGCTGATGTTGATGACGTTGAGGCGATAGTAGAGGTCTTCGCGGAACTTGCCTTCATCGACGAGGCGGCGGAGGTCGGCGTTGGTGGCGGCGAGGATGCGGACATCGACCTTGACGGTTTCGCTGGCGCCGAGGGGGATGAAATCGCGCTCCTGGATGACGCGGAGGAGCTTGATCTGGGTTTCGGGGCTGATGGTGCCGATCTCGTCGAAGAAGATGGTGCCCTTGTTGGCGGTTTCGAAATAGCCCTTGCGGCTGGCGATGGCGCCGGTGAAAGCGCCTTTGACGTGGCCAAAGAGGCTGGATTCGAGCAGGTCGGGGGGGACGGAGCCGCTGTTGACGGCGACGAACATCTGGTCGGAGCGGGCGGAGTGGGCGTGGATGGCTTTGGCGATGAGCTCCTTGCCGGTGCCAGTTTCGCCGGTGATGAGGATGGTGGCGCGGCTGGTGGCGACCTGGGTGACGAGGTCGAGAACGCGGAGCATGCGCTCGCTGCGGCCGATAATGTTGGGGAAGCTGTAGCGCTGTTTGAGGGCGCGCTTGAGTTGGGTATTTTCGCGCTCCAGGCGGCTGCGGGCGATGACGAGGTCGATTTCGACGAGGAGTTTCTCGTTGTCCCAGGGTTTGGAGAAGTAGTAGTTGGCGCCGGCCTTCATGGCCGAGACGGCGACCTCGACCGAGCCGTAGGCGGTGATCATGAAGATGGGCGTTTCGAGGTCGCGCTCGCGGACCTCGCGGAGGACCTCCATGCCGGAGCGGTCCGGCATCATGAGGTCGAGGAGGATGAGGTCGTAGGAGGAGGTTTCGAGGCGCTTGAGGCCGGAGGTAGCGTCGGCGGCGAGGGAGACGTCGTAGCCTTCGATTTCGAGGAGGGTTTCGAGGCTTTCGCGGATGTCGGCCTCGTCGTCGATGACGAGGATGCGGCCCTTGGAGCTTTCGGTGGAGGGGATATCGGGAGCGAGCAGTTCAGGCATGGACGGACTTTCGGGCAAAGGGGAGCTCGATCTGGAAGCGGGTGCCTTCACCGGGATGGCTTTGGACTTCGATGTTTCCTCCGTGTTCGCGGATGATGCCGTAGGTGACAGAGAGGCCGAGGCCGGTGCCTTTTTTGGCGCCCTTGGTGGTGAAGAAGGGGTCGTAGATGCGCTCGAGGTTTTCGGGGGCGATGCCCTGGCCGCTGTCGGCGACCTCGGCGCGGACGCCGGCGCCGTCGCTCCAGGTGCGGACCAGGAGGCGGCCGCCGGACTCCATGGCGTCGCGGGCGTTGAGGAAGAGGTTGAGGAAGACCTGCTGGAGCTTGCCGGCGTTGCCCTTGAGGGGCGGGAGCTGGGGATCGAGATCGAGGTCGACGCGGACGCCGGCTTTTTGCAACTGGTGGTCGATGAGGCCGGCGGTTTCGCGGATGACGCGGTTGAGATCGACCTCGACGAACTCGGTGGGCGAGGTGCGGCTGAAATTGAGGAGGGAGTTGACGATTTCGCTGGCGCGGAAGGTCTGGCGGGCAATTTTTTCGAGCAGGCGGGATTGTTTGTCGTCGCCGGAGATCTGCTTGGCGAGCATCTGGGCGTAAGTGGAGATGACGGCTAGCGGGGTGTTGACCTCGTGGGCGACGCCGGCGGCGAGGAGGCCGATGGAGCTGAGCTTGTCGGCCTGGACGAGGCGGCGCTCGAGCTCGTCGCGGTCGGTGACGTCGTCGAAGATGATGAGGCGGCCGATCTGGCGGCTGTCTTTGGAGACCAGGGGGGCGATGGCGAGATTGAGGATGGCCTCGCGGGGCGGGGCGCCGTTGGAGTGGCCGTTGCCGTTTCCGTTGCCGGCGGGGCGGGACTGGAGGAGGAACTTGTAGACGTTGTGGACGCCGGTGTGGCCGCGGACTTTGTCGAACATGTCGCAGAGATCGGCGGGGAACAGCTCGCGGAGACCGCGGTTGACGGCGGCCTGGCGCGGGATGCCGGTGAGCTTCTCCATGAGGGGGTTCCAGCTTTCGACGCGGTCGTCGAGGTCGGCGGCGAGGATGCCGACGTTGATGGATTCGACGATATTTTCGCTGAACTCCTTGAGGCGCTCGTACTCTTCGGCCTTGCGCTGGAGCGATTCGTAGAGGCGGACGTTTTCTAAAGCGATGCCGGCGTAGCCGGAGAGGGTGACCAGGAGTTCGACGTCGTCGCTCGAAAGGAAGTCGCCCTTTTCGGTGCGGCTGACGGCGAGGTAGCCGAGGGTGCGGCCGCGGACGGTGCAGGCGAAGTAGTAAGTGAAATCGAGATCGGCGAGAGTGCGGCGGACCGAGGCCGGCCACTCATGGCTGACGACATCGACCAGGCGGCGTGTGCGCTCGAAGAAGAGGTAGGGGCGGTTGGAGGCGGAGTCGAGGAAGCTGAGATCGAGAGGCTCGCCGCTGGCCGGATGGCGGCTTTCCTTTTTGCCGGCGAGAGTCATGTGGAGGCGGAAGCGGCCGTCGGGCTCGCCGGCGAGAAAGAAGCCGACGCGCTGGAGGCCGAGGGTATTGAGGAGGCGGTCGCCGAGGGAGTGGAGCATGGCTTCGCGATTGGTTTCCGAGCCGAGCTCGCGGGCGAAGGCGATGAGCGTTTGGCGGTAGTCGTAGCGGTCGCGGTAGAACCAGTGGCGGTCCATGCGCTCCTGGAGCCAGTCGCGGATGGGCTGGAAGATGAAAGTGGCGAAGAGGATGAGGCAGACGATGGCGGCGGGGCTGAGGTCGCCGGGCTGGGTGAAGGAGAGGATGAGGCCGTAGAAGATACCGAGGACGCAGAGGGTGGCGAGGGTATAGACGTAGCCCTGCTGGAAGATGATATCGACGTCCATGAGGCGGTAGCGAAGGATGGCGTAGGCCCAGGTGACGGGGATGAAGGCGAGCGAGAGTACGGCCATTTTCTGGGCGTGGCCGGGAATGGCGCCGAACAGGAAGGGAAGGACGTAGATGAGGGTGAAGGGGGCGACGCCGATGATGGCGCCGTTGCGGAGGTACTTGAGCTGGCGGCTGACGACGGGGTCGTCGGCGCGGCGGAGATGGAAGGTGAGGACGGCGCCGCCGAGCAGATAGGCGGCGGCAAGGTAGGCGAGCCAGACGCGGTCGAGGAGCCAGCGGACCTCGATGAGGGAGGCGTTGACGCGGAGGACGCCCTGGGAAACCAGGAGGTCGAGAAGGAGCAAAGTGAGGCCGGGAAGGTAAACGGCGGCGACCTGCCAGGGCCAGGAGCGGCCGCGCGGGCGCTCGGGGAAGGCGAGGCAGAAATGGAGGAACAGAGCGGGGGCGAAGACACCGGCCACCACGTTGCCGAGGTAAATGACCTGGTCGAAATTATTCAGTTTTCCGGTGTAATGGAAGCTGGAGAGGACAAAAGAGGCGAGGCAGAGGAGAAAGAAATGAGTGGCGTGGGAGGCACTGGCGCGGCGGAAGTAAACGAAGAGGCCGATGAGGAGGTAGGCGACGCCGACGGCGTATTGATAGAAGATGGCGGAATCGGGGACGTACTCGCCGATAATGATGTTGGCTTTGAAGGCGACGCCGTGGCGCTCGATGGTGTAAGCCGCCGAACTCCAGATGCCGATGGCCTGGAGCATCTGGGGGATCTGCTGGGATTTGCGGATGGCGACGCCGTCGATTTCGAGAACGAGATCACCGGCGCGGATGCCCTGGTTGGCGGCGGCGGTGCCGGGGGAAACGGCGAGGGCGACCACGCCGTGCGGGCGGTCGACCCAGGTAACCCCGTCATCGGGAAGGCGATAGCGATTTTGCTGCTGGAAGTTTACGAGCGCGCAACAAACCGCTGCCACCGTGACCACCACGAGCAACGCGCTCACGAATTGGCTTCGCAGTCCGCGCAATCGAATCTATACCATTGTCCCGCCGACGATGCGTCCGCCGGGAACACGCCCTTCCCCAGTCATTATCGCAGCACTTCTGATACCACAATGTCGAGGTGGTATTCCGGCCTATTTTCGCGCATTTTATGAATGAAAGCGCGAAGAATATCCCGTTTCTCCCGATTTTGGAAATAGCACTACGGGAAAGTGGACTTTCGCGAGGCGGCGGGCGCGGGTTTTGCGGGTGGCAGGGAGGGGTGAGTGGGGCGCGGGGCGGGGCGCGGCGCGGCGGGCGGAAAAACCGGACCGATGGTTTCTTTATTGGCGCGAGCGGGGCGCGCGGCGGGCGCGGCGAGCGCGGCTGAGGGTGGTGGGCGCGGAGGGCAGAAGGGTGAGGGCCGAGAAATCGTGAGGGAGCGGAGGCCGGGCACGGCGGTGGGACGGCGGGCAAGGCGTCGGGGCGGGGGCGATGGCGCGGGATTGGGGGGAGAGGAAAGACGGGGAGGGGCGCATTGCGGATGGGTTTACAGGCAGGGGCGGCGGGCTTAAGCTGGAGATTGTGAAGACGTGGCCCGGCAGCGGGATATTGCTGGCGCTCGCAATGGCGGCCCCGATGGTGGCCGGCGCCGCGGGCGCGGCGGTGGATCTGCAGGGCAAGGCGGTGGATCCGCTGGCGGGGAGCCACGGCGTTGTGGTGCTCATTTTTGCGCGTACGGACTGCCCGCTGGCCAACCGTTATGCTCCGGAGTTGCGGCGCCTGGCGGAAGAATTCGAGGGCCGGGGCGTGCGGATGTGGACGGTGTATCCGGACCCGGCCGAAACGGCGGCGGCGATTCGCGAGCAGATGACGAGCTATCAACTGCCGGGCGGAGCGCTGCGGGACCCGAAGCACGAGCTGGTGCGGAAGGCGCGGGCGACGGTGGCGCCGGAAGGGGCGGTATTCGACGGGGCGGGGCGCCTGGTGTATCACGGGCGGATTGACGATCAGTGGGTGGACTTCGGGGTATCGAGGCGGGAGGCGCAAACTCACGACCTGGAGGACGCGATCCGGGCGACGCTGGACGGCAAGCCGGTGGCGCGGGCCGAGACGCGGGCGATCGGATGTTCACTGGCCGACGTGGAATGAGGCGGGCAGCGGCGGCGGCGTGGATGGCGGTGGCGCCGGTTGCCTGGGCAGGGGCGAGGGGGACGCCGACGTTTACGCGGGACGTGGCGCCGATTTTGTATGAGCACTGCGCTTCCTGCCATCGCGCCGGAGGAGCGGGGCCGTTTCCGTTGATTCAGTATTCGGAGGCGCGCAGGCACGCGCGGCAGATAGCGGCGGTGACGGCGAGCCGGTACATGCCGCCGTGGCTGCCGGAGCCGGGCTACGGGGATTTTGCGGAAGAGCGGCGGCTGAGCGCGGAGCAGATGGCGACGCTTGCGGCGTGGGCGCGGGGGGGCGCGCCGGAGGGTCCGGCGGATGCGCTGCCGCCGGCGCCGCGATTTCCCGACGGTTGGCAGTTGGGGACGCCGGACCTGATTTTGAAAGCGGCGCAGGCGTATGCGCTGCCGGCGGGCGGGCCGGACGTGTTCTGGAATTTCGTTTACGAACCCGGGCTGAAGCAGACGCGGTACGTGCGGGCGATTGAGATACGCCCCGGGGATGCGAGGCTGGTGCACCACGCGAACCTGATTGTGGATCCGGCGGGCTCGACGCGGAGCCGGGAACAGGACGGGCGCGGGGGATTTCCGGGCATGGACCTGGCGGTGGAGAGAACGACGTTCGATTTCGACAGCCATTTTCTTTTCTGGAAGCCGGGTTCGAAGCCGTATAGCGAGCCGCCGGGGATGGCGTGGGCGCTGGAGCCGGGCGGGCTGCTGGTGCTGAACACGCATATGCAGCCGTCGGGGCGAGTGGAGACGGTGAAGCCGGAGGTGGGGCTGTACTTCACCAGCGAGGCGCCGAAGAAATTGCCGATGCTGGTTCAACTGGAGAACGACCAGGCGCTGGACATTCCGGCCGGAGACCGGGATTTCGAAGTGCGGGACGACTTCCGGGTGCCGATGGATATGGATGTCTTGGCGGTGTATCCGCACGCGCATTATCTCGGGAAACTGCTGGAGGGGTATGCGACGCTGCCGGGAGGGGCGAGGCGGTGGCTGATCCGGATTCCGCGGTGGGATCTGAACTGGCAGGCGGTGTACCGGTATCGGGAGCCGGTGTTTCTACCGAAGGGGACGGTGGTGTCGATGCGGTACCACTACGACAATTCGGCGGACAATCCGCGAAACCCGCACCAGCCGCCGCAGAGGGTGGAGGCGGGGGACCAGGCGACGGACGAGATGGGGCATTTGTGGCTGCAGGTGCTGCCGCGGGGCGGAGGGGACCGGCGGCTGGAGCTGGAAGAGGCGCTGATGCGTCACAAGATCGGGAAAGACGGGGGGGATTATTGGGCGAACCTGAGGTTGGGGGCGGTGCTGCTGGCGAGGCTGAGGCCGGAGGAAGCGCTGGAGCCGCTCGAGAGGGCGGTGGAGCGGGCGCCGGAGGAAGCGGAGGGGCACAACCTGTTCGGGGTGGCGTATGAGCGGCGGGGCGAGATGAAAGAAGCGATGGAGGAATTCCGGACGGCTCTACGGCTGCGGCCGGACTATGCGACGGCGCGGCTCAACCTGGCGCACGCCGAGGAGCGGGTGGGGGAAAGGGAGGAAGCGGCGGGCGAGTACCGGCGGATTCTGGAGGGTGCGCCGGGGGACGAGACGGCGAAGGCGGGGCTGGAGACGGTGCTGGAGGAAGAGGCCGAGCGGCTGGACGGGCTGGGCGAGACGGTGGAGGCAGGAGAGCGGCTGCGGGAGTTGGTGAAGCTGGAGCCGGGGGATGCGGAAGCGTGGCTGCGGTTGGGGGAAACGGAGTCGGAGGAGGGAAAGTACCGGGAGGCGGTAAAGGATTTCGAGCGGGCGCTGGAGCTGGACCCGGGGAGCGAGGAGGCGCGTCGGGAAAGGGAGGAGGCGCGGCAGCGGGCCGGCGGGGGCGGACACTAGGAGCGAGGGGCAGAGCAGCTCACGGAGGACGTAAGGGAGCGGTATCATAGAAGGAATACAGGCGAGGAGCAATCCTTGACCGTGATCGGACAAGGTCCTAGAATTGAATGTGTTCTCGAAGGTGGAGTGAGGAGTTAGCAAAGCTATGAAACCCCGGCTTCTCGCGGCTTGCGGAGCGGCGGCGCTGTTGTGCTTGAGCGCTTTAGCCGACAAAGACGACTCCAAAGACAAGAAGGCTTCCCCATCGGCCAGCGACGCCGCGGCGCCGCGGGAGACGATTGCGAAGCCGATGTCGGAGAAGGAAAAGAAAAAGAAGGCAGCGAGGCTGCGGAAAGAGCTGGAGACTCCTTACAAGAAGTGGATGAACGAGGACGTCGTTTACATCATCACCGACGAGGAGCGGAAGGCGTTTAAGCAGTTAAACACGGACGAAGAGCGGGAAAACTTCGTCGAGCAGTTCTGGCTGAGGCGGGATCCGACTCCGGACACCGAGGAAAACGAGTTCAAGGAAGAGCACTACCGGCGCATCGCTTACGCCAACGAGCATTACGCTTCGGGCATTCCGGGATGGAAGACGGACCGCGGGCGGGTGTACATCGTGTACGGGCCTCCGGACGAGATCGAGTCGCATCCCTCGGGCGGAACGTATGAGCGTCCGATCGAAGAAGGCGGCGGCGAGACATCGACGTATCCGTTCGAGGACTGGCGGTACCGGTACATCGACGGGATCGGCACCAACATCGTGATCGAGTTTGTGGACACGACGATGACGGGCGAGTATCACATGACGATGGACCCGTCGGAGAAGGACGCGCTGCTGTATGTGCCGGGCGCCGGTCTGACGATGTATGAGCAGATGGGCATGGCGGACAAGACGCAGCGGTTCCAGCGGACCGACGGCACGCACCTGGGCACGGGCGGGATGCCGCTGCCCGAGAGCATGGACGAATTCACGCGGCTGGAGACGTTCGCCAAGCTGCAGAAGCCGCCGCAGGTGAAGTTCAAGGACCTGGAGGCGGCGGTATCGGAGACGATCCGGTACAACACGCTGCCGATGAAAGTCCGGGTGGACTACATCAAGGTGACCGATACGACGATTCTGACCAACGTGACGCTGCAGTTCGACCGCAAGGATCTGCAGTACCAGCAGAAGGACAGCATCTCGAAGGCGACGGTGAACATTTACGCGCGGGTGACCTCGATCACGCGGAAGCCGATCAACGTGTTTGAGAACGTGGTGAGCGTGGAGGTGCCGACCGAGCTGCTGGCCAAGGCGATGGACGGGGTGTCGATTTATCAGAAATCGGTGCCGCTGGCGCCGGGCATGTACCGGCTGAACGTGGTGGCCAAGGACACGGTGGGCGGCAACATGACCAACTACGAAGCGGCGCTGAACGTTCCGCATTACGACGATGAGAAGCTGGCGTCGAGCAGCCTGATCCTGGCCGATACGATTGAGAAGCTGCCGACGCGGAGCATCGGGCAGGGGCAGTTTGTGATCGGGGATTCGAAGGTGCGGCCGCGGCTGTCGGAGAGCTTCAGCCGGGGCGAGAAGATGGGGATCTACGCGCAGTTCTACAATTTCGGTCCGGACGAGAAGACGAAGAAGCCGAACGCTCAGATCGAATACGAGATAGTGAAGAGCGGATCGAACCAGAAGATTTTGGATTTTACCGAGGATGTAAACAGCATTCCGGGTGCATCGGCGCAGCAGGTGACGGTGGAGAAGCTGCTGCCGCTGCAGTCGTTGGAGCCGGGGCAGTACACGCTGCGGATGAAGGTCACCGATAAGAACAAAAACCAGGTGCTGACTCCGGAAGCGACGTTTACGGTAACATAATGAGGTAGTTGTCATTGGGCCGGCGGGCGTGCCGTTGGGCTACGCGGCCGGCGTGGCCGGTGGTGAGAGAGCCGTAGTTGCTCGAAATGAACGGACGAAAGGCACACTTCGCTGCTTCCGTGTTGGGAGGGTTGCTACTCTCCATTCCCGTCCTCTCGGCAGCCCCGCCAATATCTCAGACGTTCCGATTCGCAGGCAGCATTGCAGGGTACGTGCGCGACCCGGCGGGAGTACCGCAGATGGGGGCGACGGTGCTGCTGCTGAACCGGTATGAGAGGGTGATCCAGGAAGCGATCACGAACGACCGGGGGGCGTTCGGATTCGCATCGCTGGCGCCCGACGTCTATTCGGTTCGCGTATCGCTTGCCAGTTTCATGCCGGCGATGAAGCGGTTGATCGAGGTGCAGCCGGGCATACAGAGCCTGCTGTACATCAGCCTGGCTAGCATGGTGAGCTCGGTGGAGCTGGTGTATGCGCCGCCGGGTCAGGGGGCGCTGATGAGCGACGACTGGAAGTGGACGCTGAAGTCATCGACGGCGACACGGCCGGTGCTGCGGCTGGTGGATCCGGACATTTTCAATCCGGAGAAAAGCCAGGGCCAGGAGACGGCGATCTTTTCCGATACGCGGGGGATGATCCGGGTGTCGGCGGGGGATTCGGAGGGAGCGGGACTGGGCGGGTTGCAGCCCGACATGGGGACGTCGTTCGCGGTGGCGACCTCACTGTACGGGAGGAACCGGCTGCAGTTGAGCGCGAATCTGGGTTATGCGAGCCGCAATGGGGCGCCGGCCGCGGGCTTCCGGACGACATTCAGCCGCGAGGGGCTGTCGCCGGTGCTGAGCGTGACGGTGCGCCAGGTTTATTTGCCGATGCGGTTTGGCGGACCGTTTATTCCGGGGGCGGGGGACGGCATGCCGGCGCTGCGGACGATGTCGATGGCGTTCAACGACAGGATCGATATCGGGGGCAGTCTGCGGCTGGACTACGGCTCATCGCTGGACTCGATTTCATTCATCCAGCGGCTGAGCACGATGAGCCCGTATGCGCGGTTGACGTACGAAATGGGGACGCTGGGGGCGCTGCAGTTCGGCTTCAGCTCGGGCGGGGCTCCGACGGGTCTGTTTGACCGGGCCGACGAGGCGGAGGCGCAACTGCACCAGGATCTGGCGGCGCTGGCGCTGATGCCGGCGATTTCGCTGCGCAACGGGACGCCGGAGATGCAGCGGACGCAGAACTTCGAGCTGGGGTATCAGAAGCGGATGGGGAGCCGGACCATTCATCTGACGGCGTATCGGGAGTCGGTGACCAACGCGACGCTGACCACGCAGGCGCCGGACGGGCTGCTGCCGGGAACGGAGATCCTTCCGGACGTGGCGTCCAACAGCGGGATCTTCGACATCGGCAATTATCAGAGAACAGGATATTCGGCGTCGTTCACGCAGGCGCTGGGGGATAAGACGGAACTGAGCGCGGGTTATGGCGGCGGCGGCGCGCTGGCGCTGAGCGATGCGAGCCCGCTGGGCGGAGGCGGGCAGGCGGCGATGGACCTGCGGTCGCGGTTCCACGTGCGGGAGAGCCACTGGGCCTCGGTGCGCTTCACGACGACACTGCCGAAGACGGGAACGCAGATCAGCGGAAGCTACGAGTGGACGGACCCAGGCACGCTGATGCCGATGCATTATTCGATGACCGATGGAACGATGCCCGAGCCGGGGTGCAACTTCCGGATCCGGCAGCCGATTCCGACGGTGTTTGGATTCCCGGGGCGGCTGGAAGCGACAGCCGAGGTGCAGAATCTGCTTGCGCAGGGCTATGTTTCGATACCCACGTCAGGCGGCCAGCGCGTTGTGCTGACCGAGATGCCGCGGACGTTCCGGGGCGGACTGGCTATCGTTTTCTGACCGGGGGCGTCTGACTGGAAGTGTTTCCGCGGGACTCGAGCCGTTGCATGAGACTGGACGAAGGGAGATTGGTGTAATCCGATGAAACCGAGAAG
Source organism: Bryobacterales bacterium (assembly GCA_027452065.1). Classification (GTDB taxonomy): domain Bacteria; phylum Acidobacteriota; class Terriglobia; order Bryobacterales; family Bryobacteraceae; genus JAJYKC01. The sequence goes on along the minus strand of DAIDHC010000105.1, from coordinate 28,647 downwards.
GCGGTCCGTGGCGGCCGCGATCCTGGCAGTTGCGGCGAGCCTGCCGGCGTTGGCGATTCCGCCGGTTCCCCGCCCCGCCGGCGAGTTTGTGATTCCGATGCCGGACGGAACGCAGAAACTGCTGACCAGCTTTCGGGGCAAGGTGGTGTGCCTGGCGTTCATCTCGACGACGTGTCCGCACTGCCAGCACGCGTCGCAGGTTCTGACCAAGCTGTATCAGGAGTACGGATCGAAGGGCTTTCAGCCGCTGGCGGTGGCCTTTAACCCGATGGCGAAGATGCTGGTGCCGGACTTTGTGAAGAGCCTGAACGTGGCGTTTCCGGTGGGGGCGGCGGAGTCCGACGCAGTGTTCCAGTATCTGGGGATCTCCCCGCTCGAACGGTCTGTGGTTCCGCAGTTGCTGTGGATCGACCGGCAGGGCGAGATCCGGTCGCAGACGCCGGCGATGGGAGACGAAAAGATGCTGGGCGAGCCGTACTGGCGGTCGATGATCGAGGCGTTGATCAAGGAGCCGGCGGCGGCGCGGAAGCCGGTTCATCACGCGGCGAAGCACACGGCCGGGAGCGGCGCTTAGCGGGGGCGACGCGGAAGCATTTCCTCGCCTAGACTAGAGAAGAAGGATTCGACCCAACATGCTTCGTAAAGCTACCCTGGCCGCAGCGGCGGCGCTCCTGACCATCGCTCCGGCGCTCGCGATTCCTCCGGTCCCGCGGCCGGCCGGCGAGTTTGTCATTCCGATGCCGGACGGCACGCAGAAGCTGCTCAGCAGTTTCCGCGGCAAGGTGGTGTGCCTGGCGTTTGTGTACACGACGTGCCCGCATTGCCAGCATGCCTCGCAGGTGTTGACCAAGCTTTACCAGGAGTACGGCTCCCGGGGGTTCCAGCCGGTGGCGGTGGCGTTCAACCCGATGGCCAAGATGCTCGTGCCGGAGTTCGTCTCGACGTATCATGTTGGGTTCCCGGTGGGGGCGGCCGACCAGGACCCGGTGCTGAGCTTTCTGGGCATATCGATGATGGAGCGCTACGTGGTGCCGCAGTTGTTGTGGATCGACAAGAAGGGCCAGATCCGCTCGCAGACGCCGTCGATGGGGGACGAGAAGATGCTGGGCGAGGATTACTGGCGGCAGATGATCGAGTCGCTCTTGAAGGAACCGGCGGGGGCCGGAGCAACTCATCACACGGCGCACCACGCTTCGGGCGGCGCACGCTAGCGGCGGGTGCATCAAAGCGGCTAAGATAAGAGTACGCGCCCGTAGCTCAGTCTGGATAGAGCGTTTGCCTCCGGAGCAAAAGGTCAGAGGTTCGAATCCTCTCGGGCGTACCACTTCCCTTCCCCACAACGAAACCGACGGCTGGCTCTACGCCAAAAACGGGGGCAGCCCCGATCCCAAGAATAGTTAACCACACAAAACCGACACACACAGCGGGCCCCTGGATTCGGAGGACGGCCGCGGTGCGCCGGAAATGCGTGGCGCAACATCAGGACCGGGGGGGACCGCCGCGGGCGGGCGCGGGGTTTCGGGCGCTGGGTTCGGGATGATGGTGGCGTGGGGCTGCCGGCGGGACGGGAAGTGAGGCGACCGCGAATTCAGCGGGGCAAGCCGCGCGGGTCCTGGTATACTTCATGGAACAGTTGAAGCCAACTCCGGCCGGTAGGGTCCGCGGCCGGTAAGTCTGCTGGCCGCCGGCCGAAAAAACGGAGAACGGTTTGCTTCGCCGCGGCCGAGGCTGTTGGAAGAGGGGTCGCAATGTCCTGCTTCTGCCGGGACGCCCGAGATCGCGCCGGCCGAAGCTCATTACTTTCCGTCTGGGCCGCAGGTTCCGGCGGCGCCCGCATTGCGGCGCGGCGCGGGGGGCGGCTGGTTCCGGTCCGTGGCGCTGCCACCGGGCACCAGGAAGGAGAACGGTTCCGATGAGGTACTTCGCACACTCGAGTATTATCCGGCAATGGCTGACGGCGGCGGCGATCTTCGTTTCGCTGCTGGGTTCGCGAGCAGCCGCGCAGTCGACGGGCACGATTCAGGGCACGGTGTACGATCCGGCGGGGGCGACGATCACGCGGGCGAAGGTGACGGTGACGAACACGGCCACCGGGGAGGAACGCAACACGATCACCGACGACGCGGGGGCCTACATTGTTCCGTCGCTGGCGCCGGGGAACTATCGTGTGGAGGCATCTTCGGCCGGATTTCAGACCATGTCGGCATCGGGACTGGTGTTGAGTGTGAACGCCAAGGTGCAACAGGATTTTCATCTCGCGGTGGGGCAGACGTCGCAGACCATGGAGGTGACGGCCGCAGCGCCGTTGGTGGACACCTCAACGACATCGGTGGGGAAGGTGATCGACCAGAGGCAGGTGCAGGAGATGCCGCTGAACGGGAGGCATTTCGTGGATCTGGGGCTGTTGATTCCGGGCTCGGTGACGCCGCCGCAGAGCGGGTTTCTGACGGCGCCGCTGCGCGGGCAGGGGTCGCTGTCGTTCAACACGGCGGGCAGCCGCGAGGACACGGTGAACTTCATGATCAACGGCATCAACCTGAACGACATGGTGCAGAACCAGATTACGTTCCAGCCGACGATCAACACGGTGGGCGAGTTCAAGGTGGACAACTCGACTTACGAGGCGCAGTACGGGCGCAACTCGGGAGCGATTGTGAACATCGCGACCCGGGCGGGGGCGAACGAGATTCACGGCGAGGCGTACGACTATCTGCGAAACAGCTATCTGGACGCACGGAATTTTTTCAACCGGGTGGGCACGCTGCAATCGCCGTTCAAGAGGAACCAGTTCGGGGGCGACGTGGGCGGGCCGATCTGGAAGAATCACACGTTTTACTTTTTCAGCTATGAAGGGCTGCGCCAGCGGCAGGGGCTGACGCTGGACTCGGGCGTGCTGACGGATGCGCAGCGGGCGCAGGCGCAGGCGATCGGCAATCCGACGGTGTTGAAGCTGCTGCCGCTGATCCCGCAGGCCAACTCGGGCACGCACCTGTTTCTGGGATCGGCGACGGCGCCGGTGAACATCGACCAGGGCACGGCGAACATCAGCCACGTGTTCAGCGAGAAAGACCGGCTGAACTTTTACTACGCCGGCCAGGCCGACCACCGCCAGGAGCCGACGCTGCAGGGCAATACGATACCGGATTTCGGGGACACGCGGGACGGATGGCGCGAACTGGGCACGTTGAACGAGACCCACGTTTTCAGCCCGTCGCTGGTGAATGAGGCGCGGTTCGGGATCAATCACATTCACATCACGTTCGCGCCGAACCAGGCGTTGAACCCGGCGGAGTTCGGGATTAACAACGGCGTGACGACGGCGATCGGCCTGCCGCAGATGACGCTGCGCGACATCGGGATGAACATGGGCGGGCCGTCGGGCTTTCCGCAGGGGCGCGGCGACTCGACGGGCGTGCTGAGCGACACGGTGACGTATCTGGTGGGCAAGCACACGATTTCGTTTGGGGGCGAGTTCCGGCGTTTCATCAACGACAACTACGGGAACGACCCGGGCACATTCGCGTTCAACACGGTGACGGATTTCATCAACGGCAACGCGGCCGGCTTCACCGTGAATACGCTGCCGTCGGCGAGCCGGATCGGCGTGAACTCGATGGGCTTTTTCGTGCAGGACAGTTGGAAAGTGCGGCCGTTTGTGACCATCAACGTGGGCCTGCGGTACGACTGGAACGGGACGCCGGTGGAGGCGCAGAACCGCTTCGTGGTGTTCGATCCGGCCAGCGTGTCGCTGGTTCAGGCCGGCATCGGAATCGGGGACGTCTACCAGCAGAACAACAAGCTGATCCAGCCGCGGGTGGGCATCGCCTGGGATGTGATGCACGACGGCAAGACGATCGTGCGGGCCGACTACGCGGTGTTGACGGACCAGCCGGTGACGAACCTGGTGTCGGGGCTGGCCTCGAATCCTCCGTTTTCGAATCCGGTTTCGTTCGCCGGGCCGGGCACGGTGACGTTCGCCAACGCGCTTACGGCGGCGAAGGCGGCCGGATCGCTGGCGCCGGGATCGGTGAATCAGAACTTCAGCGACCCGATTGTGCAGGACCGCAATGTGAGCATCTCGCACGAGTTCAGCCAGTCGACTCTGGTATCGGTGGGCTATGTGGGGATGCATGCCACGCACCTGCGCATTTCGGAGAATCTGAACCAACCGATGGCCGGCGTGCGGCCGTATCACGCGCTGTCGGCCGACAGCCCGATTATGCCGGGGGCGCTGCTGGGAAACATCAACACCGGGACAAGCGACGGCAAAAGCGACTACAACGCGCTGTGGGTTACGGCGACGAAGAAGTATTCGAGCGGGCTGCAGTTCGACGCGACCTACACATGGTCGCGCTCGGAGGATTTCAACTCCCTGAGCAGCCAGGGAACGGTGATTCAGAACAGCTATAACGTGGCCGGCGACTGGGGGCTGTCGGACTTCGACGCGCGGCACCGCTTCGTTCTGGACGGCACCTATGAGCTGCCGTTCCACGCCAACGCGTTGGTGAGCGGCTGGCGGTTCTCCACGATCATGCAGTTCCAGAGCGGCAACCCGTTCTCGATTTTCACGACGAACGGGACGCTGAGCGGGCTATTCAACACGCGGCCGGACTTGATCGGGCCGATTGTGACCGGGCTGGGCTCGGCGAGAGACGGGAATCCGAAGTATATATTCGCCACCGCTTGCACCACGCCCACGGCCGGGTGCTCGCTGCTGGCGGCGAATCATTTCGGCGATCTCGGGCGGAACGCTTTGATCGGGCCGGGTTTTGAGAACATCGACTTTTCGGCTACAAAAGCGTTTCAATTTCTGGACCGGTATACGCTCGAGTTCCGGGCCGACGCTTTCGACCTGTTCAACCACCCGAACTTCGGGCAGCCGAACCGGACGATCTCAACGGCGGCGACGAACACGTTCGGCGAGATCACGTCGACGCGGTTTCCGGTAGGGGACTCGGGATCGTCGCGGCAGTTGCAGGTGTCGCTGAAGCTGCTGTTCTGATATCGAGGCGGGGGGAGGCGGCGGAACCGAGGGGAAGACACAGGGCCGATCCGGCCTGTCATTTCCGGCCTAGGACGGCGCCGGACCTCCGTTGACATGGATCCCGGCGCCTGATACCTTCTGTACGATTCATGCCGTTCCCGTTGGGGCGCGGCAGCGAGCGCCTGGAGTGCGCGAACTCCGGGAGCGCGGAAGCGAAAGGAGCCCGTCCGCCGCGATGTCCAGCCGCACTGGCTTTGCCGTTATGCTCTGCGGGACGTTCGTCCTGGCGAGCGGTGCGCGAGCGGCGGGCGACGACGGCGGCAAAAAGGACGCGGCGGCGCTGAGTCCGGCAGAGGCGAAGAAGCTGAAGAATCCGGTTCCGTATACGAAGAAGTCGATCGCGCAGGGCCGGGTGCTGTTTCTGCGCTCCTGCACGGGATGCCACGGCACGGACGGGAAGGCGATGGTGGACGTTGTGGCCAACGCCACCGACCTGACGGCGCCGGAGGGGTGGAAGAACGGGACAAGCGACGGGGAGGCGTTCCGGAGCATCCGCGACGGCGCGGGGGAGAGCATGCCGTCGTTCAAGAACCAGATCCAAGAAGAACAGATCTGGCAACTGGTGAACTATATCCATAGTTTGTGGCCCGCCGGCAAACGGCCGCCGTTGCAGGAGGACGGAGCCGGGGGCGCGTCGCCGGGGAAAACCGGCGGGAGGAGCAGTCCATGAAAGACTCGTCCACGAATGACAAGCAGGAATTGAAGAGGCAGAGCGCCGGAAGCGAGGAAGGCGCGGCCGCGGAGCGGACGTCGCGGCGGAGTTTCCTGAGCACGCCGGCCCGGGCGGGAGCATTGGCAGCGATGGCGGCGGCGCCGCCGGGACTGCTGGCGGCGAGCCTGGGGTCGATTCCTTCGATCCGGATTCCGAAAGAAATTCCGGAGACGCTGGGCGAGCCGGCCAAACCGGGCTCGTTCGCGGGGCGGGGCATGACCGGCGCGGAAGTGTTCGCCAAGCTGTGCCGCGATGAGGAACTGTCGGCGATGTTTTGCTGCCCCGGCAATTACACGGTGATTAACGCGATGGCGGCGGCGGGGATTCCGAGCTACGGCGGGCGGTCGGAGGGGGCGATGTGCGCGGCCGCGGACGGATTCTCGCGGGTGACGGGGCAGGTGACGGCGTGCTCGGGGACCGAGGGGCCGGGCTTCACGCACATGATCATGAATATTGCGGCGGCCTCGGCGGCGCGCACGCCGCTGCTGGTGCTGGCGAGTAATATGCAGATTGCCGGCGACGACCGGGAGGCGTTTATACAGACCGGCTATCAGCAGCCGGTCACGACGGGGATGAAGAAATACGGCAAGCGTTTGATCGCGCCGGACCGTGTGTATGAGTACGGCTGCTACGCGTTCCGCAACCTGAAGTCGGGCGTGCCGGGGCCGGTACACCTGGATTTCCCGGGCGAGGTGGCGCGGGCGCGGTTTACCGATCCGTCGTCGTTGAAGGATTACTACACCAAGGACAAGTACCGCACCGGGTCGCGGCCGAATCCGTCGTCGAAAGAAGTGCAGCAGGCGGCGGAGATGCTCAACAGGGCGGAGCGGCCGGTGGTGGTGGCGGGGCAGGGCGTTTTCCAGCGGCAGGGTTGGGAGGCGCTGCGCCGCGCGGCGGAGAAGAACGAATTTGCCGTGGTCACGTCCGGGCCGGTGCGCGGGCACTTTCCGGACGACCATCGACTGTCGGCCGCGCTGTCGCCGGACGCGCTGATGAGTGCCGACCTGGTGGTTTTTCTGGGGCAGTATTGCATGCCGAGCCCGGGCGAGTACCGCTTCAATCCCGACGTCAAGGCGATCCGCGTCCATCCGGTGCAGGAAGACCTGGGCCGCAACTGGCCGCTGGACCTGGGCATTGTGAGCGATGAGGGTTTGTTCCTGGAAGCGCTGGCGGACACGATTCCGGCCAAGAAGCGGGACGCGTGGGTGGCGGAGTTGGGATCGGCGCGGCAGAAGTTCGAGGACCAGAACATGGAACATTACCGGATGGGGCTGAAGGCGACCGAGTCGACCGGCCATGTTCATCCGGCGGTGATGGCGAAGGAGGTGCACGATTTTCTGTACAAGGGCGATATCGACCCGAAACAGACGGTGACGGGGTGCGGCGGGTGGACGAGCGGGATCTTCGCGGGGCGGTGGCTGCGGGCGTTCCGGCCGGGACAGGGCGTGGCGTGCGCGTACCAGTTCGGAGCGATCGGGCCGGACCTGGCGATGATGATCGGCGCCGGAGCGGCGGTGCAGCGGGGCATCGGGCCGCAGGCGGCATACAAGGGCGCGCCGGTGCTGGTGGTGACCAGCGACGCTGGGATTGCATACAGCATGTTCGAGCTCGACACGGCGGCGAAGTATAAGATTCCGGTGATCGCGGTGGTGTACAACAACAACTCGTGGGGGATGTGGCCGAGCGCGGTGGGCTCGGCGCGGTCGATGCACATGTACCTGTTCCAGGAGAACCTGCGCTACGACAAGATGGCCGAGGGATTGGGCGCGCGGGGCGATTATGTTCGCTCGCCGGAGGAGTTGCGGACGGCGCTGAAGCGGGGATATGAAGCGGCGACGAAGGAAACGGCCTCGACGCTGATCAACGTTCAGGCGCTGAAAGAGTTCACCTCCGGCAAGGACTATCCTCCGGGAATCGCGCTGCCTCCGGAGCCGGGAGTGGGAGCATTCGCGCACTGAGGAGCGACGCGCAGAGCGGGGCGGGCGCGGCGGAGGCGGTGGTGGAGAAGGTGCTGGAGCACTATGCCGCGCGCGGGGTATTCCGCGGGTTCAGCCGTGTGGGCGCGCCGGCCGGGAAGGCGGCGTTCCGGCTGTTATGGCATCGGGACCGCGTTTTCGAGGTCGTGCTGGACACCAAGACGCGCCGGCTGACGATGCCGGTTGTGCTGCCGGAGGTTCCGGCGGACTCGACGATATACAGCGAGCTTCGCGCCTTCGTGCAGTCAAAGCAATCGACCGATACGGTCGAGCACCGGCGCATCGATCCGGCCGCGGTGCGCCTGCGGTGCACGAACCGACGCTCGCAGGCGGGCGTGAGCGTGACGGTAATGAACGGCGATTACGAATACGCGGCGCGGAAACTGATTCACCTGGTTCAGGAAATCTATCTGGATTTTCTCGGCGACGGGAAATATTACGACTACGTGGTGGAGACTTTCAACCTCGATCCGGACCGGATGTGAAACTTGTCGCCGCTCGGCGGACTGTGATAGCGTGAGTGCCGGAGTGCTCAACAGGCGCAGGGCGGGCGCTCCGCCGGCGGCCCGCTGGGGCCGGCACCGGCAGCCGAACCAAGGCCCGCGCCGATTGGGAGAGTTTATGCTGATCGCTCGAAGTGGTTTGCCGCTGATGCTGGCACTGGGGGTTGCCTTGCTGTTGTCGTCCACACTATCGTCCGCCGCCGCGACGGATAAGGGAGTTCTGATCGTCGCCAATAAAGGGGAGCACACGCTCGGCGTCATCGATCCGGTTGCCGGAAAACAGGTGGCCGCGATTGACGAGGAGGGGATCACCGGGCACGAATTGATTGCCTCGCCGGACGGAAAGCTGGCGTATGTGCCGATCTACGGCAACTCGGGAGTCGGAAAGCCCGGGACCGACGGCCAGAACATGGTGGTGATCGATCTGACGACGCATAAAATTGCCGGCAACCTCGATTTCGGGAAAGGTGTGCGGCCGCACTGCCCGCTGTTCGGGCCGCGCGACGGGATGCTTTACGTGACGACGGAGATTAATCAGACGGTCAGTGTGATCGATCCGAAGACGCTGAAGATCGTGGGGACGATCCCGACGGGGCAGCCGGAATCGCACATGCTGGCACTTTCGCACGACGGCAAGCGCGGCTACACGGCCAACGTGGGGCCGGGAACGGTGTCGGTTCTGGACATGGAAGCGCGCAAGACGATCACCATCATTCCGATTTCGCACGAGACGCAGCGGATCGCGGTGTCCAACGACGACAAGATGGTATTCACATCGGATCAGACGGCGCCGCAGCTTGCGGTGATCGACACGGCAACGAACAAGGTGAAGACGTGGGTGCCGCTGCCGGGCACCGGCTACGGGACGGCGCCGACGAAGGACGGGAAATGGCTTGTCGTTGCGGTGCCGAAGGTGAACCAGGTGGCGGTGGTCGATCTGCATGCGATGAAGGTGGTGCACACGATCGACGTGCCGAAGGCGCCGCAGGAAGTGCTGATCGCGCCGGACGGGCGAAGGGCGTACGTTTCCTGCGACGCGAGCCACAAGGTGGCGGCGATCAACACATCGAGTTGGAAGCTCGAGAAGCTGATCGATGCCGGGCGGGGCGTCGACGGACTGGCATGGGCGGCGCCGGCCTCGAAGTCTGGGCACCAGTCGGCGGGCCGCTAAGCGCGGCCCGATCGGGCTATTCGTCGGTGACACAACCGAGGCTCGCGCTTTTCACGAGACGGATGTATTTCGCCAGCACGCCGCGGCGCGCTTTGTAGGGGGGCATGGTCCATGCGGCGCGGCGGGCGGCCCATTCCTGGTCGGGCACGTCGGCGTTGAGGAGGTTGTTTTCGGCGTCGAGGGTGACCCGGTCGCCGGTGCGCACCAGGGCGATCGGGCCGCCTTCCTGGGCCTCCGGCGTGACGTGGCCGACGATGAACCCGTGGGAGCCGCCGGAGAAGCGGCCGTCGGTGATGAGCGCGACGTCCTTGCCGAGGCCGGCGCCCATGATGGCCGAAGTGGGCGTGAGCATCTCCGGCATGCCGGGTCCGCCCTTGGGACCTTCGTAGCGGATGATGATGACGTCGCCCTTGGCGATCTCATGCCGCTCGAGGGCGTGGAGCATGTCTTCCTCGGAGTCGTAGACTTTGGCCGGCCCGCTGAACTTCAGGCCCTCCTTGCCGGTGATTTTCGCCACCGCGCCATCGGGCGCGAGGTTGCCCTTGAGGATCTGGATATGGCCTGAGGCTTTGATGGGATTCGACAGAGGGCGGATGATGGGCTGGCCGTCGGCGAGGCCGGGGAGATCGCGAACGTTGTCGCGGAGCGATTTTCCGGTGACGGTCATGCAATCGCCGTTGAGCAGGCCGGCGTCGAGCAGCATTTTGATGACGGCGGGAATGCCACCGACGCGCTGGAGGTCTTCCATGACGTAGGAGCCGGAGGGCTTGAAATCGGCGAGCAGAGGGACGCGGTTGCTGACGTTCTGGAAATCGTCAACCGAGAGCGGCACGTTCACCGACCGGGCCATGGCGATCAGATGGAGGACGGCGTTGGTAGAACCTCCGAGGGCCGTGACCAGAACCATGGCGTTCTCAAATGCCTCTCGGGTCATGATGTCGCGCGGCTTGAGGTCGAGTTCGAGAAGATTGCGGATGGCCTCCCCGGCGCGGAAGCATTCCTCCAGCTTGAGAGGATCCTCAGCCGGGGTGGAAGAACTGTAGGGCAGCGACATTCCGAGGACCTCGATGGCCGAGGCCATGGTGTTGGCGGTGTACATGCCGCCGCAGGCGCCGGCACCGGGGCAGGAGTGGCGGACGATCTCACGTCGCTGGGAATCGTCGATGTTACCGGCGAGAAACTCGCCGTAACTTTGAAACGCCGAGATGACATCGAGCTTGCGACCGTCGAGGTGGCCGGCGCGGATAGTGCCGCCATAGATCATAAGCGAGGGACGGTTGAGGCGTCCCATGGCGATGATGCAGCCGGGCATGTTCTTATCGCAGCCGGGGATCGAAATATTGGCGTCGTACCACTGCGCGCCCATCACGGTTTCGATCGAATCGGCGATGAGGTCGCGGGAGGGCAGCGAAAAGCTCATGCCTTCGGTGCCCATGGAGATGCCGTCGCTGACGCCGATGGTATTGAACCGCATTCCGACGAGACCGGCGGCCACCACACCTTCGCGTGTTTTCGCGGCGAGCGAGAGCAGGTGCTGGTTGCAGGGGTTGCCTTCGTACCAGACGCTGGAGATGCCCACCTGCGGCTTGTTCATGTCCTTCTCAGTGAGGCCGCTGGCGTAAAGCATGGCCTGCGAGGCGCCCTGCGAGGGCGGTTGCGTGATTTGCGAACTGTAGAAATTTTTTGGTTTCGGCATGGGTATCGACAAGCGGACTCCCGGCGGGGGAGCGCGCTTCAGATTTTCAGTATATGCCCGGCGCCGGGGAGCGCCCGGAACGGGAATGGGTGAGGCCGGCCGGCAGCGCAAGGGCAGGTTGGCCAGCGGCGCCGAACCGCGATCGGGGCTCTGGATTGCGCTACGGGCTAGACTACAATTTATAGAGGGAGTTTCGCCATGTTTCTTTGCCGCACCCTGGCCGCTATCGTCGCTGTCTCCGCGTGTCTCGGCGCCGAACAGGCGCCCCCGGCTCAGGGCGCCGCCGACGCGCCCTATATCATCAAGGCCGGAACTCAGGTGCCACTCAGCCTGATCAACACCATCAGCACCAAGAACGCCACGCCGGGCGATCACGTGTATCTGCAGACCGCCTTTCCGGTGCTCGACCGCGGGCGCATCGTGATACCGGCGGGGAGTTATGTGGAGGGGACGGTGACGCGAGCCACGCGGCCGGGGCGGATGAAAGGCCGGGGCGAGCTGTACATCCGCTTCGATTCACTGACGCTCCCCAACGGAGTGTCGCGGGATTTCCGGGGCAGCCTGAACAACATCGACGGCATGTCGCGGGACGATTTGAATAAGAAGGAAGGCAAAGTGGTAAGCCCGAGCAACAAGGGCGGCGACGCGGCGACGGTGGCGGAAGCGGGGGCGGCCGGAGCGTCGCTGGGCTCGCTGGCCGGTTGGGGCACGGGACATCCGCTGGCGGGGATGGGCGCGGGCGCGGCCGCGGGAGCAGCCGCCGGGATAGCAGCCGTTCTGTTGACGCGCGGACCCGACGCGATACTCGAACGCGGATCGACTGTGGAACTGGTGCTAGACCGCCCGCTCGAATTTCAGCCCGTCGAACTCGACTTCCGAAACGCGCCGCCGCAGGCCTCGGTAAACAACGGACCCGGTCCGCAGGCCGGCCCGCAGCGGCGAACACTGCCGGTGTGGTTTCAGCCCAACTGAGGCGCAGCGCAAGATTTGGGCGGCGCCCGGGGCTTCCCGGTCATCTCAATAGGAACCCGAGTTGAAAAAAACTTCTTTGGCGACCCTTACCAGTCCGGTCGTCTCCGCCAGCTTCATCCAGGTTCGCGGAGCGCGTGTTCACAACCTGAAAAGCATTTCGCTCGACCTCCCGCACGAGCGGCTTACAGTGGTGACGGGGGTGTCTGGCTCGGGAAAATCTTCGCTGGTGTTCGACACCATTTACGCCGAAGGCCAGAGGCGGTATGTAGAGTCGCTTTCGGCCTATGCCCGGCAGTTTCTGGACCGGATGGAGAAACCGGCGGTGGACGAGATCACCGGCCTGGCGCCTCCGGTGGCGATCCGGCAGAAGAACACCACGCGCAACCCGCGCTCCACGGTGGCGACCTCGACCGAGATCTACGACTATCTGCGGCTGCTGTACGCGCGGGTCGGGCGCACGTATTGTCCGAACTGCGGGAACTTCGTGCAACGGGACACGGTGGATGAGGTTGCCCGAACGATGCTCGCCCAGCCGGAGGGCTCGAGATGGTATGTGCTGTTTCCGATCGCGCCGGCGGCATCGAACGACGCTCTGCGAGACCGTCTGTTCGAGCTGCGGAAGAAGGGCTTCAACCGTCTCTACCAGGACGGGAGCGACTTCGAGTTCTCGACGCCCGAATCGCTGCTCGATATTCATTTCGACCGGCCGGTGTTTGTTCGCGCCGACCGAATCGCCATCGCGCCGGGGCTGCATGAGCGGATCGTCGACACGGTGGAAATCTGCTATCGCGAGGCCGGAGAGGTGATCTTCGAGCCGGCCGCCGGCGGCGAGCGTCTCCGGTTTTCGGAGCGCTTCGCCTGCAAGCGCTGCGACATCGAGTTCGCGATACCGGAGCCCAGCCTGTTCAGCTTCAACAACCCGATGGGCGCCTGCCCGCGGTGCCAGGGATTCGGGAACACTATCGACTACGACCTGGACCTGGTGATCCCGGACAAATCGAAATCGCTGGCTTCGGGCGCCGTCGAGCCGTGGACCAAGCCGCGCTACCGGTCGTTTTTCACCGGGCGCTTCCAGAAGGCCGCGGCGCGCGTCAAGCTTCGCCAGGACACGCCCTATTCCGAACTCAACGCCGCGGAGAAAGGCTTCGTCGAGGAGCAGATCCAGCGCTTCTTTGCCGAGGTGGAGACCAAGAAATACAAGGTCCACGTGCGGGTGTTTCTGAGCCGGTATCGCGGATACGCGGTGTGTCCGGAGTGCCGGGGCGCCCGGCTCCGAAAGGAAGCGCTGAACATCCGCGTGGGTGACCGGACGATTGCCGCGGCCGTCCGGATGAACGTGGGCGAGGCGCGGGAGTTCTTCGAGAAACTCGAGCTCAGCGAATCGGAGACGGCCATCGGCTCGAAGGTGCTGGTGGAGATCCGGCAGCGCCTGGCGTTCCTGGACGACGTGGGCCTGGAATACCTGACGCTGGACCGTCTGTCGGCGACGCTTTCGGGAGGCGAGGCTCAGCGGATTCAGCTTGCCACCTGTCTGGGCTCTCGCCTGGTGGGCGCCTGCTACGTCCTGGACGAGCCGTCGATCGGCCTACACAGCCGCGACACGGGCCGGCTGATCGGGATCCTGCACAACCTGCGAGACCTGGGAAACACGATCCTGGTGGTGGAACACGACGCGGACGTGATGCGCGCCGCCGATCACCTAATCGACCTCGGGCCGGGTGCCGGTGAGCTGGGCGGACGGGTGATTTTCGAAGGAAGCTATCAGCGGGCGATCGAGGACGGCGCGGGCTCGTTGACGGCGCGATATCTGCGCGGAGAGGCCTCGGCGTGCCGGATCCAGCCGCGGCGGCCTGTGAACGCGCGCCGCACGCTGCGCTTTCTGGGGGCCTCTGCCAACAACCTGAACAACATCGACGTAACGGTCCCGCTGGGGATGATGGTAGCGGTGACAGGGGTCTCGGGCTCGGGCAAGTCCAGCCTCGTGCACGAAGTGATCTATAAGGCGCTTCACCGGCAGCTTCAGCGCGAGACGGGACCGCAGACGGAGACGGAATTGCAGCCTCCGGAGCGGGTGCACTGGCGGCGGGTGGAGGGAGCGAGCCTGCTGAAAGACGTGATTCTCGTCGACCAGTCGCCGATTGGCCGGACGCCGCGCTCGAATCCTGTCACCTACATCAAAGCGTTCGACCTGATTCGCGAGCTGTTCGCCTCGACGCCCGAGGCCGAACGCCGCGGCTACGCGGGCGGGCATTTTTCGTTCAACATTCCGGGCGGCCGCTGCGAAGTTTGCCAGGGCGAGGGCACGGTCACCGTAGAGATGCAGTTCCTGGCCGATGTTGAGCTGGTTTGCGAGGAATGCAACGGGACGCGCTACAAGAGCTCGATCCTCGACATCCGCTATCACGGACTGAACATTCACGAGGTTCTGCAACTCACGGTCAAAGAGGCGCTGTCGTTCTTCGCGGCTGTTCCGCGTCTGGCGGCGCGGCTGAAGGTGCTGGACGATGTCGGGCTGTCGTATCTGCGGCTCGGGCAATCGGCCACCACGCTGAGCGGGGGCGAGGCGCAGCGCGTGAAACTGGCGGCGCACCTGTGCCATTCCACGTGCGAGGGAGCGCTGTTCCTGTTCGATGAGCCGACCACGGGGCTGCATTTCGACGACATCGCCAAGCTGCTGGACTCGTTTCAGAGGCTGATCGAGAACGGCGGAAGCATTCTGATTATCGAGCACAATCTGGATGTCATCCGGAGCGCGGACTGGATCATCGATCTGGGGCCGGAGGGCGGGGCGGCCGGGGGCCGGATCGTTGCCGAGGGAACTCCCGAACAGATCGCGGCCGCGGCGGGCTCGCACACCGGACACTACCTCAAGCTGCACGCCGCCGGCGCGCGGGCCTGAGCACGGCGCGCCGGGGCGGCGCGCGCGTCTGGTATACCTAAAACCAATGTCTCACCACGTGCACGCCGAAAGTCACTTCACCGCCAACGAATTCGTCCGCGACGTAGTGATCGGCATGGCGGACGGGTTGACGGTGCCGTTTGCGCTGGCAGCCGGCCTGTCGGGCGCGGTGTCGGCGACTCACCTGGTGGTGGTCGCCGGGCTCGCTGAAGTCGCCGCCGGCTCGATCGCGATGGGCCTGGGCGGTTATCTTGCGGCGCGCAATGACGCCGAGCACTACGCTTCCGAACGGCGGCGCGAGGAGCGCGAGGTGGCCGAAATTCCCGAGCAGGAGGCGCACGAGGTGGTGGAAGTCTTCACATCGTACGGCCTGACCCGCGAGGAGAGTCTTCCGATTGTCGACTCTCTGCGGCAGCGGCCCGAATCGTGGATCGATTTCATGATGCGCTTCGAATTGGGGCTGGAGGAACCGGACCCACGCCGCGCTGTCCGGAGCGCGTCGACAATCGCCGCTTCCTATATCGCCGGCGGGCTGATCCCTCTGTTTCCCTACATGCTGATGCCGCGGGTCAACGAAGCGCTGCTCGCCTCCATCGCCGTCACGCTCGCCGCGCTCGCTCTTTTCGGCTACGTCCGGGGGCG
Organism: Bryobacterales bacterium; assembly: GCA_027452065.1. Lineage (GTDB taxonomy): Bacteria > Acidobacteriota > Terriglobia > Bryobacterales > Bryobacteraceae > JAJYKC01. Next base: position 13,032 of record DAIDHC010000105.1, on the reverse strand, counting down.
TTACAGCGGCGTGCCGCCGGCCTCGAGCGCGCTCCGTACGACGCTCATCGGGGGCCTGGCCGCGGGGGCGGCGTTCCTCCTCGCCAAAGCGATCTCTTAAAGCCTCGTAAAATAGAGGTATGTGGCTCGCCGCGGCTCTCGGTCTCCTGCTCGCCTGGCAAAGCAATTTTTATACCCAAGGGCTGAAGGCGCTCGACGAGAAACGATACCCGGAGGCGGTGGAGGCTTTCACCAACGCCGTGGCTGCTGAACCGGGCGAGTTCACGACCCATTTCAATCTGGCGCTGGCGCTGAGTTTGACCGGCAAAGACGCCGAGGCCGCCGCCGAGTACCGGAAGACTCTGGAACTAAAGCCGGGCCTTTATCAGGCGCAGCTCAATCTCGGAATTCTGCTGATGCGCATGAAGCAGCCCGAAGCGGCGCGGGAGCAACTGGCGGCGGCTGCCGCGCAGAAACCCACCGAATTCCGGCCCAACTATTACCTGGGCGACGCGCAGCTCAACCTCGGACATTTCCCCGAGTCGGCGGCCGCTTTCACCGCCGCCCTCGCCGCCACTCCCAATTCGGCGGCGGCTGAACTGGGGCTGGGGCGGGCGCTGGCCCGCGAGAATAAGCTCGACGAGGCGGCGCCTCATTTCCAGAAGGCCGCCACGCTCGATCCAAAATTTCACGACGCTCTGCTCGAGCTCGCCAGCCTTTACGAATCCGCCCGGCGCTATCAGGAGGCCGCGGACTTGTATGGGCAGTTTCCCTCTGACCCGGCGGCACAGGAGCACCGCGGGGAGATGCTTCTTGCGGCCGGCAACACGGCGGCGGCGGTGGCCCAGTTCGAGGCCGCCGTTGCGGCGTCGGCGACGACGGCCAATCGTGCCGCGCTGGCCGACGCCTATATCGCCAATCATCAGCCTGACCGGGCGTTTCCCATCATCCAGCAGCTTCTGCAGACCGATCCGAACAATTTCGAGCTGGTGATGCTCAGCGGCAAGATTCTTCGCGACCAGCGCAAGTTTCCTGCCGCGGCGGCTGAATTCCACAAGGCCACTCAACTCCGCGCCGATTCTCCGCAGGCCTGGGGCGAGCTTGCCGACATGCTGGTTCTGGTGGACGACGACGGGGGGGCGCTCGAGGCGCTGGACCGTGTCCGGGCGCTGAATGCCGAGAAGCCCGGGCACGTCTATCTCCGCGCCATTGTGCTGGACAAGATGCACGATATCAAGCCGGCGCTGGCAGCTTATCAGCAGTTCCTTTCGATCAGCCACAATCAGTACCCCGACGAAGAATTCAAAGCGCGGCAGCGCGCCCGAATCCTTCAGGACCAGCTCAACAGGCGATGATGCGACGATTGATTCCCATGCTCGCTTCCCTGCTCTGCGCGACGGTGCTCACGGCGGCGGACCTCGATGCCGTGCGCTCGGAGCGGGACCCGAACCGGCGCGCCGAACTCGCTCTCAATAACGCCGAAATGGCTCTCAACGAAACGCGCAACGCCGCGCACGCCGGCGATATCGCGAAGGTCACGGCGGCTCTCAACGAGGTCCGTGAATCGGCTGATCTCTGCTATGACTCTCTGCGCAAGTCCGGAAAATCCCCGCGCCGGAACAACCATTACAAGAAGGCGGAACTCAAGCTCCGCTCGCTGATCCGCATGCTCGATGGCTTCACCATCGATATTCCGCTGGACCAGCGCGAGGACGCCGCCGCCACCGAGCGGCACATGCAGGAAGTCCACGACCATATTCTTCAGGATGAAATGGAGGCCAGGTGAATCATGACCAAGACCCTGCTCCTGATTCTGTTTTCGGTCTGCGCACAACTACCGTCGGTCGCGCAGGACCGCGATTTTCTTTCCGCCGACGAGATCGACCAGCTCCGCGAAACCCAGGAGCCGAACGCGCGCATGAAGCTGTATCTCAAGTTCGCCCACGAGCGCGTCGCGCTGATTGAGAAACTCGCCGCGAAGGATAAGCCAGGCCGCTCCGGGCTGATCCACGACACGCTGGAGGATTACGGCAATATTATTGAGGCCATCGATACGGTTGCCGACGACGCGCTCAAGCGCGGGCTGCCGATCAACGAGGGAGTCGCGGCAGTGGCCGCCTCCGAGAAGAAGCTGCTCGAGTCGCTCGAAAAGATTCAGGGGATGCCGCTGAGCGACCTGCCGCGATACCAGTTCGCCCTTACGCAGGCCATCGAGACGACGCAGGACAGCATTGACCTGTCGAGCGAGGACGTGGGCAAACGCGGCGCCGAAGTGGCCGCACAGGAGCGCAAGGACAAGCAGGAGCGGGACGCTAACCTATCGGAGACCGAGCGAGCCGAGAACGCAAAGACCCAGGCGGCCGACGAGAGCAAAAAGCGCAAGGCGCCGACGCTGCTGAAGCCGGGCGAGAAACTGCCGAACCAGTAGCGTGTCGACCGGCCGGAGGCCGCCGGCGCGCCGGAGGCTTATGCTGGAAGAACAACCTCATCGTATGAACCGTCGAACTTTTCTTACATCGTCATTGGGTGCGGCCGCCCTCGCCGCGCCGGTTTCCGCCGCCCCGGCGCGTCAGTATTACGAGCTGCGCCAATACCGGCTACAGTCGGGGCGCCAGAGCAAGCTCACGAACGAATTTCTCGGCAAGGCCCTGGTGCCGGCGTTGAATCGCCTCGGCATCAGCCCTGTGGGCGTGTTCCACGTCTCGATTGGACCTCTCAGCCCATCGATCTACGTGCTGATGCCCGCGGCGGAAGCAGCGACCCTGGTCACCGCCGAAGCGCGCCTCGGCCAGGACAAGCAGTACCTGGAAGCGGGTGCGCCGTTCCTCGAAGCGCCCGCGGATTCGCCGGCGCTGGTGCGCATCGAGAGCAGCCTCATGATCGCCTTCGAAGGCCATCCGCAACTCACCCGGCCGCCTGACTCCGCGGGCAAGTCGCGGGTGTTTGAGCTGCGCACCTACGAAAGCCCCAGCGACCGGGATCATCGCCGGAAGGTGGAAATGTTCAACTCGGGCGAATACGCCGCGTTCGCGCGGGCCGGCTTCTGGCAGATCTTTTACGGCGACGTCGTGGTCGGAGCGCGGCTTCCCTGCCTCACTTATATGCTCGGCTTCGGCAGTCTGGCCGAGCGGGACGACCGATGGAAGGCCTTTGGCGCGGCGCCGGAGTGGAAACAGCTCACCGGGTCGCAGCGCTTCTCGTTTGAGAGCATCGTCTCCAACGTGACGAACCTGATCCTCACGCCGGCCGACTATTCCCAGATTTAGCGTTCACCCTTTGGCCGCTTCGGCGGCGGTTGAACTGGCGACATTCAGCTTCGCGATCGAGGCTTCGTCCAGCGTCAACTCGGTGGCTGCGACAAGGTCGGTTAACTGCGCGACGCTGGTGACGCTGGCGATCGGGGCGGCGACTCCCGGCTGCGCCCGAAGCCAGGCGAGAGCAACACGCGCCGGCGTGGCGTGGTACTCCCCGGCGACCTCGTCGAGCGCCCGCAGCACGGCCCAGCCGCGCGTGTTCATGTATTTGCTGACGCCGCCCCCACGTGCCTTGCCCTGGGCGTCGGCCGCGCTCCGGTATTTGCCGGTAAGAAAGCCCGACGCCAGCGAGAAATACGGAATCACCGCCAGCGCGTAGGCCGCAACCACAGGCGCCAGGTCCGTCTCATACTGCGCCCGCTCCATCAGGTTGTAATGCGGCTGCAGGGTCGCATACCGCGGCAGTCCCGTGAGCACGCTGGTTTCCATGGCCTCCCGGAGGCGCGCTCCGCTGTAGTTCGACGCGCCGATCGAGCGCACTTTACCCGCCTTCATTAGCCGCTCGAAGGCGCCCAGGGTCTCCTCGATGGGTGTCTTTGCGTCGTCCTGGTGCGATTGATACAGGTCGATGTAGTCGGTCTGGAGGCGCCGCATCGAGTCCTCCGCGGCCTTCGCGATGTATGCCGCGCTCAGGCCCGTCTTGCCGTCCCCCATGTCCATCCCCACCTTGGTGGCCAGAACGACGCGGCTCCGCTTTCCGTCCGACGCCAGCCACTTGCCGAGAATCGTCTCCGACTCGCCGCCAGTGTGTCCGGGCGCCCAGCGCGAATAAATGTCGGCCGTGTCGATGAAGTTCAGGCCGAGGTCAAGGGCTGCGTCCAGGATCCGCAGCGAATCGGCTTCGTTCACCGTCCATCCAAAAACATTGCCGCCCAGCATAACCGGCGGCACTTCGATTCCCGTGTTTGCCAACTTGGTTTTGCGCATTTTGTTCGCTCCTTGGTCTCTGTTCGATGTATTCGATCCGGCCGCGGATGCCGCGCCGCCGGTATCATGATTCCTGATGACCGCAGTTCGCCTGGCCTTACTTGTGTTCCCGACGCTGCTGGCAGCAACTCCGCCGGCGGCGAAAAATCCCGGCTATGTTTACAGCCGCGCCGGCAACCCGGCCGACGCCACGCCGCATCCGTCGCCCGGCTACTTCCTGGCCGGCGGCGGCGCCGACCTCGACGAGGGCTTTCGCTTCCTCTGCGCCAAGGCCAACGGGGGCGACCTTCTGGTGCTTCGCGCCGCCGGCGACGCCGCATACAATCCCTACATTCGCGGCCTCTGTCCGGGGCTCAACTCCGTCGCTACCCTCATCGTATCTTCCCGCGAGGGCGCCCGCACTGCTTTCGTCGTTCAAGCCATCCACCACGCCGAGGCTGTCTTCATCGCCGGCGGCGACCAGGCGAACTATATCAACTTCTGGCAGGGCTCGCCGCTTCAGGACGAACTGAACGGCGCCATCGCGCGGGGTGTGCCCGTTGGCGGGACCAGCGCCGGGCTCGACGTCCTGTCCGAGTTTGTTTACACGGCGCTCAACGACACCGTCACCTCGGCGCAGGCTCTGGCCGACCCGTTTGACGAGCGGGTAACGCTCGACCGCCACTTCCTGAAAATCCCCTTGCTGGCCGCCACCGTTGCGGACGCCCACGTGATGGCGCGCGACCGGATGGGCCGCGACATCGTGTTTCTGGGGCGCATCGTGGGACAAAACTGGGCGAGGACGGCGAGCGGGGTCCTCCTTGACGAGAAGACGGCCTTGCTGGTAGAGCCGTCGGGCAAAGCGACGGTCGCCGGAACGGGCTCGGCATGGTTCCTGCGCACGCCCGGAAAGCCGGAGAACTGCGCGCCGGGCGAGCCGCTGACCTTCCACAACGTTTCCGTCTACCGCGTTGCGGCCGGCGGCGCGTTCGATCTGCTGGAGTGGTCCGGCACGAGCGGCGTGGCCTACCAGATCAACGCCGACAATGGAGTTCTGAAATCGACGCAGCCGGGCGGCTCGGTTTACTGACCGCTCCGGAAGGCCGCAGCCGGCGGCTTGTATAATGGCCATCCAGTGATGGCGGCCGGCGCCGGCCGCCCAGGAGGCATTCGCAATGGCGATCCCGGATTCCCCGCGCCCCGTGGCCATCGTCACGGGCGCATCCCGCGGAATCGGCAGAGCGTGCGCCCTCGCACTGGCGGGCGCCGGGTTCGACGTGCTGCTGAACGATGCCGCCGGCACCGAGGACCGCGATCTGCTGGACGGCGTTGCGCAGGAGATTGCCGCCGCCGGAGCCTCCGCACTTCCCTTCCCCGCCGACGTCGCCGACCTCAGACTCCACCAGCCCATGATCGACGCCGCTCGCGCGCGCTGGGGCCGCATTGACTGTCTGGTCAACAACGCCGGCGTCGGCGCGCTCCAACGGGGCGATCTGCTGGAGGTGACGCCGGAAAGCTTCGACCGCTGCCTCAACATCAACACGAGGGCGCTCTTTTTCCTGACTCAAGCCGTCGCGCGGCGCCTGCTCGCTCAGGGAGAGCTCGGCGGCCGGCACCGGAGCATCGTCAACATTACGTCGAGCAATGCCCATGCCGTCTCGATCAGCCGGGGCGAGTACTGCGTGTCCAAGTGCGCCTCCAGCATGACGACGAAGCTTTTCGCGCTGCGCCTGGCGCCGGCGGGCATCGGCGTTTACGAGATTCGCCCGGGTATCATTGAGACGCGCATGACGGAGCCGGTGAAGGAACGATACGACAAACTGGTGGGCGGCGGCGGGGTTCCGATGGGACGCTGGGGGTCGGCCGCCGACGTGGCATCGACGGTGCGCTGCATGGCCGAGGGCCGCTTGCCCTATACTGTCGGCCAGGCAGTGACCATCGACGGCGGGCTCACGATGCCGCATTTCTAGACCGCCACGGGCGAAAGGAGCTCTTGCTTGGAACCGGAAATTGTTTACTCCCGCGTTGAGAGAGACGGGCGCGCCTGGGCCGAAATTACGCTGAACCGCCCGGACAAAGGCAACGCGCTGAACTTGGAGATGCTCGATCAACTGGACGCGGCCGTGAGCCGGGCGGCCTCCGAGCCTACCGTGCGGGCCGTCGTCGTTCGCGCGCGGGGACGATTCTTCTGCACCGGCGGCGACATCGAGGCGTGGGGATCGCTGTCGCCCCTGGACATGGGCCGCCGCTGGATTCCGCGAGGCATTGGAGTGCTGCAGCGTCTGGCGGCGCTTCCACAGCCCGTCGTCGCCGTGATCTCGGGCCACGCACTCGGCGGCGGGCTCGAACTGGCGCTGGCAGCCGACCTTCGCATCGCGCTGGCTTCGGCCAAGCTCGGCACGCCGGAGGCCACGCTGGGCATGATTTCCGGCTGGATGGGCGTGCGGCGGCTGGCGGAAACGGTGGGGCCGGCCCGCGCGCGCCACCTGACGCTGCTCGGCTCGCCCATCACGGCCGCGCAGGCGATGGAGTGGGGCCTGGTGACCGCCGTCGCCGAAGACGCGGATGCTTTAGAGGAGCAGGTTGCCGGGTGGGTGGACAGGCTGTGCGCGAACGCGCCGGCGGCTCTGGCGTTGATCAAAGATATTCTCGCGACGATGCACTCCGACCTCGGCGCCCACCACGCCGCCGCTGCCGCGCAAGCCGCCGCCACCGATGACTGCCGCGAGGGCGTGCGCGCCTTTCGGGAAAAGCGCAAACCGCAGTTCCGCAACCTGTAATCATCGGCCCGCCATGAGCACGACACGGTTCCTCAGTCCCACCGAAGCCGCCGCTCTGATCGACGACGGCGACACGGTGGCCATCAGCGGCAACGGCGCCGGCATGATCTCCGCCGAGAGTGTGTTCGCGGCGATCGAAGAACGATTCCTCGAAACCGGCCATCCGCGCGACTTGACACTGGTCCATTCGCTCGGCCTCGGCGACCGCGGCGCGCGGGGCACCAACCGCTTCGCGCACGAGGGGATGCTGCGGAAAGTAATCGCCGCGCATTTCACCTGGTCGCCGAAGATCCAGCAGCTCATCCGCGACGAGAAGATCGAGGCCTACTGCTTTCCGGGCGGAGTCGTACAACAGTTGCTTCGTGAAATCGGCGCCGGCCGTCCCGGGCTGTTCACGCACTCCGGCCTGGGCACGTTCGCCGATCCGCGGCACGACGGCGGAAGGTGTAACCGGCGCAGCCGCGAGAGCCTGGTTGAGCTGCTATCGATTGATGGGCACGACGTGCTGCGCTACAAGCCTTTTCCCGTGGATGCGGCCGTCATCCGCGCCACTTACGCCGACACGCGCGGCAACCTGAGCCCGGAGGAGGAGGCCGTGGACATGGACATCCACACCATGGCTCTGGCGGCGCACAACAGCGGCGGCGTGGTGATCGCGCAGGTGCGGCAGGTGGTGGAACCGGGAACGCTGCGGGCGCGCTCGGTCCGCGTCCCGGGCATCATGGTCGACGCCGTAGTCGAGGAGCCGGCGCAGGAGCTCTTTTACGGCCTTCCCTACGACCCGACAGTGAGCGGGGCGCGCCGCGCGCACCTGGGCCGCCTGGCCGCCGCGCTGCCGGACAAACTGGAACGGCGGGTCATCGCGCGCCGCGCCGCACGGGAGCTTCGCCCCGGAGCGAGCCTCAACTTCGGCTTTGGCATCCCCGGCGGAATTTTTTCCGTGATCGCCGAACAGGGCATGGAATCGCAGCTCTGGATGAGCGTCGAGCAGGGCGCGCACAACGGCCGCATGCTGGACGACCGGCTGTTCGGCGCCGCCCGGAATCCCGACGCCATCGTCTCGTCGGTGGAGCAGTTCGACTATTACAGCGGCGGCGGCATCGACATCACGTTCCTGGGCATGGGCGAGACCGACGCGGCCGGCAACGTCAACGTGTCCCACCTGGGCGGGAACCTGATCGGGCCGGGCGGCTTCATTGAGATCGCCCAGAACGCAAAAAAAGTCGTGTTCTGCGGCACCTTCGACGCGCAGGGCTCGCGGTGCACCTGGTCGGGCGGAGCCTTGTTGGTCCTGGCGGCCGGAAAGGTCCGCAAGTTCGTGAAGGACGTCGAGCGCATTACCTTCGCCGCCGATTACGCCCGCCGCCGCGGCCAGCAGGTGCTCTACATCACCGAACGAGCCGTCTTCCGGCTGAACGAGACCGGCATCGAGCTTATCGAAATCGCTCCCGGCATCGACATCGAGCGCGATGTGCTTGCGTACATGGATTTCCGCCCCGCCATCGGCGAGGTGGCGTTAATGCCCGCCGCGCTGTTCGAGTAAGCCGGCCTCCGTCAGCCGCGGCGCTGCTCCCAGATTTTGTCCGCGGCGCGCAGCGCCAGCGCTCCGATGGTCGAGGTAGGATTGACGGCCGCGCTGGTGACGAACGAGCTTCCATCCACGACGTACAAGTTCGGGACGTCGTGCGCGCGATGGTTCGAATCGACCACGGACTTACGCGGGTCACGGCCCATTCGCGCGGTGCCCATCAAATGGTAGGCCGGCGTTACCGGGCCGCTATCCAGGATCTCCACCGCGCCCGCGGCTTCGAGCGCCTGCCTCGCCATTGTGCGCCCGTGCTCCAGCATCTTGAGGCTGTTGTCTCCGTAGCTGTATACAACGCGCGGCGCGGGAATCCCGCTCGAGTCTTTGAGATCGGCGTCGATCTCCACCCGGTTGTGTTCTTCGGCCAGATCCTCTCCCATCACCGTCACGCGAATGAGATGGGGAAACCGCTGCCGCATGATCTTGTGATGATCCGCGCCCCAGGGCACCGGATGGTTGGAGAAGCTTCCCCAGGCGTGGTGCAGCGGTCCGAAGGAACGCTCCAGCAGCAGCGTATAACCGCGGGCAAAACCTCTTTGCGCGTCCGTCTCATAAAACTGCTGACTCATGGCAGGAATGCCAAACGGTCCCAGATGGCCGTCCATCCTGGCCTCGAACACGCCTTCGAGCGTGCGAAACGGGTGAATCATGAAGTTTTTGCCCACCATGCCGGAGGAGTTCGCCAGTCCGTTGGGGAACAGCTTCGATTGGGAGTTCAGCAGAAGCCGCGGGGTACCGATGCCGTTGCAGCAGATCGCGACGACGGCGGCGCGCTGTTCGTGAAGTTTCCCTTCACGGTCGAAGTAAACCGCGCCGCGCGCCCGGCCGCGCTCGTCAACGGTGATCTCCCGCACCCGCGACCACGGTTTCACCACCGCGCCCTTGCGAATCGCCTTGCGCCAATAGGTGACGTCGGTGGAAGCTTTGGCGCCGATCGGGCAGCCGAACATGCACTTGCCATGCAGCAGGCAGGCGGGCCGGGCGTCATAGTCGCGGGAGACAATCGCGTTGTCCGACGGCCACCAATGCCAGCCGAGTCTGTTGAAACCCCGGCCGATGGTCTCACCGAGCACGCCGATGGGGAGGACGGGCGTGGACCGCGCCGGCCGGGGAGGGTTGGCCGGATCGCCGGCCAGGCCGGCAACGCCCATTTCGACGTCGTTGTCGTTGTAGTAAACCTCGAGATCGCGGTACCGGATCGGCCAGTCCTCGCCGACGCCGTCGAGAGTCCGGCTCCGGAAGTCGGATGGATGCATCCGCGGAAAGTGCGCCGCCCAATGATGGGTACTTCCGCCGACGGCATTGAACATCAGCACCGACGGCGGATTCGCTCCCGTCTCTTCGACCGGGTAATCTTCCCAGCGGCGGCGCACGTTGGGGCTGAAGTGAAAGGCGCCGCGGTGAATCTGGATCTCCCAGTTGGGCTGGTCGGAGGGATACTGGCCCGGCTTAATCCAGCCTCCCTGTTCAAGGCAGACGACCTTGGCGCCGCGATCGGCGAGACGCTTGCTCAGCGCCGCGCCGGCCGCCCCCGACCCGATCACCAGCACGTCCGCGTTGTCTTGCACCAGCTCAGTCCTCCCGCCACAACTTCGGCCTGGCCTGGACTTGCTGGACCAGGGCCTCGTCGAACGGCGCCATCAAGGGTCCGGAGTGGTCGGTGGGATAAAGCTCGTAGCCGATCAGCTTCCACACCCGCGGCTGCGTGTAATACGACTCGTAGACATAATCGCGCAGCGTTGCAAACTGCGGCGCAGCTTCGGCCTCCATGGCCTTCAGCGTGGCCACGCGGCCGGCGGTATCGAGGGCGGCGAAGCTGCGGCCGGCAGAGCGCGTACCGAACGCCTCGAGAACCGCGAGGGCGCCCGCGATGTCGGAGGCCGCCCGCGGGTCGCGCCGCGCCAGAGCGTCCAGATATTCGAGGCCGCCGGCATCGCGCGCCGACGGCATGCCGTCGCCGGCCGGGATGATCAACTCCATCGCCAATGCCAGCGAGGCGTGCTCGCCGGGCGTCAACACCGCGGCGTCCAGCGGCTGGATTTGGGTGATCAGCGCCGCCCCGGCCACACCGGCGCCCAGGAATGCCCGCCGAGTCGAATCCGAATCCATACGTGGCGCCAGCCTATCACAGTCGCTGGAGCCCCGGATCGCCTCTACAAGCCCGCTGCCTCGCCGGGGCATCAATTGGACGGCGCCGGAGTGAGGCGGACCGGTGCCCGGAAAATTCAGGCCTCGAAATGTCGAGCGATTCGATATACTTGGTTCGAGGGAGCTGTGAGGGTCGAATTTGTCACTCACGGCATTGGCAGATGCGGCTGCGCGGCCTCGGACCGCCGCGGAGTGCGTGTGGCAGTTGATTTTCTTCTCGTGCCGCGCTGATGGGCGGGGACGTCCCGGAAACGTGGAAGCCGGGGCCACCGAATTCTGGCGTGGAGTCGAGACGGGACCAGGGGCTGCCTGCGCGAACGCCTTGTGGTACGTTTCATGTCTGCCTGCCGGGGATTCGGCCGCACCGGACTTTATTGACGCTCATTACGTTGCTGCTCGCCGCCATATTGGCAGGTTCGCTGGTTTACTGCGTGTTCGTCGTGGTGGCATCGGCGAGCTATCTGGGATCCGGCTCCGCGCGCCACACCGCGGTGCCACAGCAAGAACCGGTGAGCGTCCTGAAGCCGCTGGCCGGCGCCGAAGACAACCTGGAGTCCAATCTTCGGACGTTCTTCGAACAACGGCATCCCGAGTTTGAGATTTTGTTCGCCGTTCGCGAGGCGGACGACCCGGCGGTGGCCGTCGTCGAGAGGCTACGCGCTGCGCACCCTGAGGTTCGTTCCCAACTCCTGGTGACCGGCGAACCGCCGTATCCCAACGCGAAGGTCTTCAGTCTTGAGCGAATGCTTGCGAAGGCCCGCTACGACCTGCTGGTGATGAGCGACAGCGACATTTGCGTCACGCCGGACTTCCTGGTCTCGGTAGCCGCCGAGTTCTCCGATCCTTCGATTGGCGTTGCCACCTGCCCGTATCGGGCGCGCTCGGGCCGAAGCTTATGGTCGACGCTCGAGGCGGAGGGAATGAACACGGAGTTTCTCGGCGGCGTTCTGGTGGCCGCGTGGATCGAGGGCGTGAAGTTCGCCGTGGGACCCACACTGGCGGCGCGTAAATCGGCGCTCAACGCCATCGGCGGTTTGGCCGCGCTCAAAAATTATCTTGCAGAAGACTACCAACTTGGACACGCTGCGGCGGGCGCGGGCCTCGGAGTGATCCTGTCACGCACGATCGTGGAGCACCACATCGGCAGTGAATCGTTCCGCACGAATGCGCTCCATCGTCTCCGCTGGACCAGAAGCACGCGGCGCTCGCGGCCGGCGGGATATGCCGGCATGATATTCACCAATCCGCTCCCCATCGCTCTGGCGCTTCTGGCAGCCGACGTCCAGTGGTGGCCCGCACTAGCGGCCGCCCTCGCCTTTCGGTGCGCGGCAGCTTGGGCAACATCGGTCTGGGTTCTCAACGTCCAGCCGCGTTGGCTGCTTCTTCCCGTGCAGGACGCGCTGAGCTTTGTGTTCTGGGTGGCAGGCTTCTTCGGAAACACGATTGTCTGGCGCGGGCGCCGCTACCACCTGTACCGGGACGGCCGGCTCGAACTTCGCGCTTGAAAGGCTCGCGAAGGCGCTGTTCGAGCCGCTGACCGGAGGGCCATCGCGCCAGCCGCGCCAGGGCAGTTGGGCTAGCAGGACTTTACTGCGAGTAACCGCCGCGGCCGAGGCTGGGCGCTGCTAATCGATTCATTCAGCAAGATTTCGACTTCCCTGCTGCCCCCTCGTGTGCGTATTACCCTATTGTAGAGATTTTTCGACGCTATTCAACATTTCTATTGCTTCTTGTTCTGCCTTGGCTGTACTATTGTATTACCCTGTATGGCCTCGCTCGTCGCCAAGAAGAAAGCCAACCAGATCTACTACTACGTCGTCGACAGCGCCCGCGTGGACGGCAAGCCCCGCATTGTCCATCAGACTTACCTCGGAACCGCCGAGCGCGTTGCCGCCCTCGTCAAAGACCGCACCGCCCCTGTCCCGCTTTCGGCCACTTCGCTCGACTTCGGCCTGCCCGGCGCTCTCTGGCGTGCGGCTCAAGACCTCGGCGTTTTTGACCTTCTCCTGTCCCTTTGGCCTGCACCCCGTTCCGGCCCTGCTCCGGCGCACTATCTGCTGTTGGCCGCCATTCATCGCATCTGCCAACCCGGCCCCAAAACCGAAGTCGCCGACTGGTACAGCCGCACGATCCTCGCCTCCCAGTGGGGCTTCCCCGCCGAGCGCTTCACCTCACAGGCTTTCTGGGATTGCTTTGACCGCATCCGCACGGGCGGCGGCGATGACGAACTGGATCAGGCCCAGACCCGCCTGCTGGGAGCCTGGAAAGACAGGCATCTGGTGGGCCGCCGCCTGCTGGCCTACGACACCACCAACTTTCA
>DAIDHC010000104.1 GCA_027452065.1 Bryobacterales bacterium | reverse complement strand
GCCCTCGCCGGATGGGAGATGGCGCGGCAGGACTGATATAATCGCCTCCGTCATGGCCGAGCCCGTTGTTCTCTACCAGGTCGCCGACCACGTTGCCACCGTCACCCTGAACCGCCCCGATAAGCTCAACGCCTGGACCGGCGAAATGGAGCAGCAGGTCCGCGCCGCCATGACCAACGCCGACCTCGACCCCACCGTCCGCGTCATCCTTCTCACCGGCGCCGGCCGCGGCTTCTGCGCCGGCGCGGACATGTCCCTGCTCAACTCCCTCGCCTCGTCCGGCCTCTCTCCCAACGACCGCACCCGCTTCCTCGAAAATTCCGACGCCGCCGTCTCCGCCTCCGCCCGCCCCGACTTCCGCAAAAAATATTCCTACTTCCCCTCCCTCTCCAAGCCCGTCGTCGCCGCCGTCAACGGCCCCGCCGTCGGCCTCGGCTTCATCCTCACTCTCTATTGCGACCTCCGCATCGCCTCCGAATCGGCCCGCTTCGGCACCGCCTTCGCCCGCCGCGGCCTCATCGCCGAATACGGCGTCGCCTGGATGCTCCCCCGTTTAATCGGCCCTTCCAACGCCCTCGACCTGCTGCTCTCGGCCCGCATCGTCGATTCCTCCGAAGCCCTCCGCATGGGCCTCGTCAATCGCGTCCTCCCCGACGACGGCTTCCTCGCCTCCGTCCACGCCTGGGCCGCCGAACTCGCCGCCTCCGCCTCGCCCCGCTCCATGCGCGTCATCAAGCGCCAGGTCTACGACGGCCTCTTCCAAACCCTCGGCGAAGCCTTCACCTCCGCCGAACAGGAAATGATCCTCAGCCTCCAGTCCGCCGACTTCCAGGAAGGCGTCGCTCACTTCCTCGAAAAACGTCCGCCCCGCTTCACCGGTAAATAATCCGCCCCGTCCCCGGAGACCCATCTCATGAACTTCGAATACTCGCCCAAGGTCAAAGACCTCCAGCATCGCCTCCTCGCCTTCATGGACGAGCACATCTACCCCAACGAGCCCGTCTTCGAAGCCCAGATCCAGGACAATCGCTGGCGCCCCGCCCCCATCCTCGAACAGCTCAAGCCCATCGCCCGCGCCGCCGGCCTCTGGAACCTATTCCTCCCCGGCGCCGAGTTCGGCCCCGGCCTCACCAATCTCGAATACGCCCCCCTGTGCGAAATCATGGGCCGCTCGCCCATCGCCCCCGAGGTCTTCAACTGCTCGGCCCCCGACACCGGCAACATGGAAGTCTTAGCCCGCTACGGCTCACCCGAACAGCAGCGCCACTGGCTCCTCCCCCTGCTCGACGGCGAGATCCGCTCCTGCTTCGCCATGACCGAGCCCGCCGTCGCCTCCTCCGACGCCACCAACATCCAGGCCTCGATCGTCCGCGACGGCGACAACTACATCCTCAACGGCCGAAAATGGTGGTCCTCAGGCGCCGGCGACCCCCGCTGCGCCGTCGCCATCTTCATGGGCAAAACCGACCCCTCCGCCCCAAAACATAAACAGCAGTCCATGATTTTAGTTCCCATGGATGCCCCCGGCGTCTCCATCCGCCGCATGCTCCACGTCTACGGCTACGACGACGCCCCCCACGGCCACGGTGAAATCGACTTCACCAACGTCCGCGTCCCCGCCTCCAACCTCCTGCTCGGCGAAGGCCGCGGCTTCGAAATCGCCCAGGGCCGCCTCGGCCCCGGCCGCATCCACCACTGCATGCGCTTAATCGGCGTCGCCGAGCGCGCCCTCGAAGCCATGTGCCGCCGCGCTTCCTCCCGCGTCGCCTTCGGCAAAACCCTCGCCGAGCAAGGCACGATCCGCGCCGACATCGCCCGCTCCCGCGCCGAAATCGAACAGGCCCGCCTCCTCGTCCTCAAAGCCGCCTTCATGATGGACACCGCCGGCAACAAGGCCGCCAAAGCCGAAATCGCCATGATCAAGGTCGTCGCCCCCAACGTCGCCCTCCAGGTCCTCGACCGCGCCATCCAGGCCCACGGCGGCGCCGGCGTCAGCCAGGACTTCTTTCTCGCCCGCGCCTGGGCCAACTCCCGCACCCTTCGCCTGGCCGACGGCCCCGACGAAGTCCACCTCGAATCCATCGCCAAAGGCGAACTCAAACGCCACAACCCTCCCCCGCGCGCCTCCTGAGCTGCTCTCCGCCGTTATATCATCGCCCCCATGACCCTCCTCGATAAGGTCGTCGTCGTCACCGGCGCCGCGCACGGCATCGGCCGCGCCCTCGCCCTCCGCTCCGCCGCCGAAGGCGCCGCCGTCGTCGCCGTCGCCGATTCCGACGCCGAGGGCGCCGCCCACACCGCCCGCGACATCCCCTCCGCTCGCGCCTACCCCCTCGATGTCCGCTCCGAATCCGCCCTCGCCGCCATGGTCGAGGATCTCCTGAAACACTACGGCCACATCGATCTGTTCTGCTCCAACGCCGGCATCGCCCTCACCGGCGCCGAGGACACCTCCGACGCCGACTGGGACCGCATCTGGCGCGTCAACGTCCTCGCCCACGTCTACGCCGCCCGCGCCGTTCTCCCCTCCATGCTCGCCCGCGGCCGCGGCTATCTTCTTCAAACCGTCTCCGCCGCCGGCCTCCTGTCCCAGATCGGCTCCGCCCCCTACGCCGTCACCAAACACGCCGCCCTTGCCTTCGCCGAGTGGCTCGCCATCACCTACGGCGGCCGCGGCATCAATGTCTCCGCCCTCTGCCCCCAGGGCGTCCTCACCGCCATGCTCGACAACCCCGACCCGACCGCCGCTTTCCTCCGTTCCGGCGCCCTCACCCCCGATGCCGTCGCCTCCGCTGTCGTCGATGGACTCGCATCGGAAAATTTCCTCATCCTCCCTCACCCCGAAGTCGCCGAATTCTTCCGCCGCAAAGCCGCCAACTACGACCGCTGGCTCGCCGGCATGCGCCGCCTCCAGGCCTCTCTCGATTTCCCCTCGCCCCCGCCCGCCGCCTGATCCCCAGCGCCGCCACCAACCCGATCGCGCCACGTCGGCCGCCCCGTCAATCGATCGCCGGCCGCTCCGCGCCTCGCCACAAACTCGCACCGCCCCCGCGCCCGAACGGCCACCGCGCCCCCACTCGCCCCCCGGCCTCGCCCGCCACACCCACCATTCCCTCCGCCGGGAAAACCACCCCGGCCCCGCGCTCCATGGCGGCAGCGTAAGCTCCGGGAGTATCGTTTATATCGATGAGCGTTCGTACCTTGATCCTTGCTGTGCTCCTCGCCGCTCCGATCGGCGCCGCCAGCGATTCGAAGCTTTCCGCCCTGATCCTCGACGGCGTGAACAATCATGACTGGGCCGCCGCGACCCGAGCCATCCGAAGCGTCCTCGAAGGAACCGGCCGGTTCACCGTCGACGTATGCACGTACCCGCAGACGCCCGACTTCGCTCACTACGACGTGGTGATCGACAATTTCAACAGCGGATTCACGCCCGACAGCCCGAGATGGCCGCGCACCCAGGAGCAGGCGCTCGAACTCTATGTTCGCGGCGGCGGCGGCCTGGTCATCTACCACGCCGCCAACAACGCCTTCCATGACTGGGCCGCGTTCAACGACATGGCTGGACTCCTCTGGCGCGACCCATCGTTCGGGCCCGGCCTGGGCATCGGGCCGCGGGACAAGGTTTTCCTCGTCCCGAAAGGAACCGGACTCCCTCCCGGCCACGGCCCCCGTCACGATTTTGAACTCTTCGTCCGCGACCCGGACCATCCCATCACCCGCGGCTTGCCGAAACAGTGGCTCCATCCCTCCGAACAGCTCACCCAAGGCCAGCACGGACCCGCGCAGGCGCTTACCGTGCTCACCTACGCCTTCTCGGAGATCTCGCGCCAGGGAGAGCCGATGGACTGGGTGAGAAACTACGGCAAAGGCCGTGTCTACGTCACCATGCTCGGCCATACATGGAAAGACGAACTCAACCCGAATCTCGATGACGTCAATTTCCAGACGCTCCTGGCGCGAGGCGCCGAGTGGGCCGCCACCGGAACCGTCACCCTGCCCGCCGGGCTCGGGTGGAAGCCGCTGTTCAACGGAACGAACCTCGACGGCTGGGAATCCCGCGGAGAAGGCGTGTGGAGCGTGCTTCCGGGCGGCGTACTGTCGGGCGGGCGCGCCCACTTACATCCCGCTTCGCCGTTCGAAACTCCGTGGCCGGTTGACGCCAAACAGTTCCGAAGCTGGCTCTACCGCCAGGCCTGGCTTTATACGCGGAAGGAATTCGACTCATTTGACTTGCATCTTGAGTACTGGGTCGCCCCGGGCTCCAACAGCGGCGTATCCATTCGGGACCGCTCGCGCGCCCACCACGCCATCGGCGAAGCGGACTCCCTGCGGCCCGATCTCGCCGCATATCCCGCTACTACGCCCGCGCACATCGGCTACGAAATCCAGATCATCGACGGCACGGGCGAAAAATATCCCTCGGGAAGCATCTACACTTTCCAGGCCGCCGAGACCGGAGCCGAGCGGCCGGGAGGGTGGAACGCGATGGACATCCTCTCGCGCCCGAACCTGATCACCGTGCTGATCAACGGCCAAATCGTCGCCCGGAACGCGGGCGATCCAACCCGGTCCAAAACCGGCCCGATCGGCTTGCAGCTTCACGATCAATTCACGTCGATCCTGTTCCGGAACATCCGAATTCGAGAGATAAATGGCGGCGCACCCGTTCCAACCGGCGCGGCGCACTGACTCTTAACCCCTCACCCCTCCCCAAACCTCACCCCCCGCTTCTCCGGCCCCGCCCACGCCGCCGCCGCCGCTCCCACAAACACCAGCCCCGCCGTCACCGCCATCGCCCACCGGAACTCCATCCTCTGCGCCAGCAGCGCCTCCACAACCGCCACCACGCTCGCCACCAGCACCCCGCACTGGTAGGCAAACCCCGGCAAAAATCCCCGGATCTCGTCCGGCGACAGCTCGCTCAAATGCGCCGGTATCACCCCCCAAGCCCCCTGCACGAAAAACTGGATCGCAAACGCCCCAACCGCGAGCCAGACGACGCCCGGCGCAAACGCCCACAACGGAATCATCGCCACCGCCGCAATCAGCGCCCCCGCAATCGCCTTCCTCCGCCCCGCCCGGTCCGAAATCAACCCCATCACAACTCCCCCCGCAATCGCTCCCACCATCGACAGCGCCGTAATCGAAAACCGCCGCGCCGGCTCCATCCCCCACTGCCTCTCCAGAAACGTCGGGTACATGTCCTGCGTCCCGTGCGAAGCGAAATTCATCATCGTCATCAACAGCGTGATGTACAAAAACAATTTCCAGTTCCCCAGAATCGCCTGCCCCAACTGCCCCCACTCCCGCTTCCCCTTCGCCTCCCAAACCTCGCTCTCCTTCACCCGGAACCGCACAAATACCGCCAGCAGCGCCGGCAGCCCTCCCAGGAAAAACATCGGCCGCCATCCCCAACGCTCAAACAAAAACAAATTGCACAACGCCGCCAGCAGAAACCCCGCCGCATACCCCTGCTGCAGCAGCCCGCTCAACACTCCCCGCAGCCGCGGCGGCGCCTTCTCCATCGCCAGCGATGCCCCAACGCCCCACTCCCCTCCCATCCCGATCCCGAACAGCGCCCGCAAAAATAAAAACGTGCTGAAGTTCGGCGCCAGCCCCGTCGCCACCTCCACCACCGAATAAAAAATCAGGTCCAGCATCAGCGGCAGCCGCCGCCCATAGCGGTCCGCCAGCAGCCCGAACAGGAACGCCCCAACAGGCCGGAACGCCAGCGTCAGCGTGATCGAAAACGCCATCGCCGCGTCGCTCTGGTGAAACTCCTTCCCGATCGAGGTCAGGCACACAACCACCAGAAAGAAATCGAACGCGTCCAGCGTCCAACCGAGAAACCCCGCCAGTACCGCCGCCCCGTGCCCGCCGCCCCGCTCCACCCTATCCCGCCGCCCGCCGCTCCGCCCGCCATCCGGCGAACGTCCCGCCCTCCGCCGCCAACTGCTTCAGCAGCGGCGCCGGCGTCCACAGCCTCCCGTGCTCTT
This sequence comes from Bryobacterales bacterium, assembly GCA_027452065.1. Taxonomy (GTDB): domain Bacteria; phylum Acidobacteriota; class Terriglobia; order Bryobacterales; family Bryobacteraceae; genus JAJYKC01. The sequence goes on along the minus strand of DAIDHC010000104.1, from coordinate 2,743 downwards.
TCTCAAACTCCGCCACCCTCTCGTACACCTTCCTCAACCCAACCGTGTCCGCATACCACATCGGCCCGCCCCGGTACGCCGGAAACCCGTACCCGGTGACGTAAATCATATCGATGTCCACCGCCCGCCCCGCAATCCCCTCCTCCAGAATCCGCGCCCCCTCGTTCACCAGCGCGTAAATCGTCCGGTCCACAATCTCGGCCGCCCCAATCGCCCGCGCCGTCAACCCCGCCTGCTTCCGGCACTCCGCAATCACCCGGTCCACTTTCTCATCGTGCGACGCCCGCCTCTGCACGTCGTAGCGATACCACCCCTCCCCCGTCTTCTGCCCGAAGCGCCCCATCTCGCACAGCCGGTCTTCAATCAGCGGCTGCCGTACGCTGGTGTCCGCCGCGTCTCCGAACTCCTTCCGGATCCGCCATCCCACGTCCAGCCCCGCCAGGTCCCCGGTGGCCAGCGGACCCATCGCCATCCCGAACTCATACAGCGCCTCGTCCACCGCCTCCACCGCCGCCCCCTCCTCCACCAGAAACTGCGCCTCCCTCCGGTACGGCCCGAACATCCGGTTCCCCACAAACCCCCGGCAGTTGCCCACCAGCACTCCCACCTTCCCCAGCCGCTTGGCCAGCGCCATCGCCGTCGCCATCGTCTCCTTCGACGTCTTCTGTCCCTTCACAATCTCCAGCAGCCGCATCACGTTCGCCGGGCTGAAAAAATGCGTCCCGATCACCTTCTCCGGCCTCGATGTCGCCTCCCCCAGCGCGTCGATGTCCAGCGTCGACGTGTTCGACGCCAAGATCGCCTCCCTCCGCGATACCGTGTTCAATTCCGAGAAAACCTTCTTCTTCAGCTCCAGCCCCTCGTACACCGCCTCGATAACAATATCGGCCTCGTGAAAGGCGTCAAACGTCAGCACCGGACGGATCAGCCCCAGCCTCTGCTCCATCGTCTCCGGTGAAAACCGCCCCTTCTTCACCGAGTTCTCATAATTGCGCCGGATCGTCGCCATCCCCCGCTCCAGCGCCTCGGCGTCCATTTCCTTCAACAGCACCGGAATCCCCGCGTTGGCGAACACCATCGCAATGCCGCCGCCCATCGTCCCCGCCCCCACCACCGCCGCCGTCTTCACCTCCATTGCCGCCGTGTCTTTCGGAATCTCGGGAACTTTCGCCACTTCCCTCTCGCCGAAAAACACGTGAATCAGCGCCTTGCTCTGCTCGGAAAACAGGCAGTCCTGAAACAGCGCCGCCTCGCGCCGGATCCCTTCGTCAAACGGCAGCTTCACCGCCGCTTCCACCGCCTCGATCGCCGCCAGCGGCGCTATCAGGTTCCGCTGCTTCTTCCGCGCCCCCTCCCGCGCCGCCGCAAACACTCCCTCCCAATCCCCGCCCAGCTTCTCCTTCAATTCGCGCGTCCGCCGCGGCGCTTTCCCCGCCACCTCCCGCGCCATCTCCACCGCCGCCGCCAGCAGATCCCCCTCCGCCACCCGGTCCACAATCCCCGCCGCCAGCGCCTCCGCCGCCTTCACCGGCTCCCCGCCCGCGCACATCTCAACAGCCTTGGCAACGCCCGCCAGCCGCGGCAGCCTCTGCGTCCCTCCCGCCCCCGGGATCAGCCCCAGCTTCACCTCCGGCTGCCCCACCTGCGCCCCCGCCGCCATCACCCGGTAATGGCACGCCATCGCCGTCTCCAGCCCCCCTCCGAACGCCGTCCCGTGAATCGCCGCCACAACCGGCTTCCCGCTGTTCTCAATTTTTTCGAGCACCCCCTCCAGCCCCGGCCCCCGCTCCCGGTCCCCCGCCGCCGTCAGCTTCCCGAACTCCCGGATATCGGCCCCCGCAATGAACGTCCGCCCCCCTCCGATCAACACCACCGCCTCGATCGTGCCGTCCCCCGCGAACTCCGCAATCCCCTCCGGCACCCCCGGACTCAGCGCGTTCACCGGTGGATTGTTCACCGTCAGCACCCCGACCGCTCCCTGGCAGCTCTTCAGGACGAGTTCGCTCATGGAGCTTGATTTTATCGCAGCCACCCTCCGCCGTCGCGCCTTTTTGTCAATCGAACGACGTCGGCCACTCCGGATGCCGCCAGTGCTCGAACATGTGCCCGATCTGCTTCGCCGTCACCCGCGTCAGCGACAGCGGCGGCAGTTCGTCCTCGCCGAAAAACCCCGCCTCGCTCGTCTCCACGCTCGCCGCCGCCGCGCCCCCTCTCAGCTCGCACACGAAAAATAATTTGTATGCGTGAAACGGGATCGGCGGATGTCCATGCCGGTCCCGGTCATACACCGCCGCCAGCTTCCGCGCCACCACTTCGTAGCCCGATTCCTCCCTCACCTCCCGCACCGCCGCCACGCTCGGCGCCTCCCCCACATCCGCCCATCCGCCCGGCAGCGACCATGCGCCATCCTCCCGCTCCCGCACCAGCAGCACCTTCCCTGCCTCAATCACCGCCGCCCGCACATCCGTCTTCGGCGTCGCATACCCGGCCTCCCGCGCAAACGCCGCCGCCATCGCCAAATTCCCCTCCATCCCCGCCCCTTCCGTCATCATCTCGGCCGCAATCGAGCGAATCTCGCCGTACCGCCCCAGATCAAACGCATTGTTCCCGTACGCCAACCCCGTCTGCGCCACCGCCTGCAGCCGCCGCGCCCACTCGAGCCATCTCGGATTTTGCACGCCCCATTCTCCCCACCCCCGCCCCGCTCCCGCAACCTCGTTCCCCGCCCCGCTGTTCTATCCTC
>DAIDHC010000103.1 GCA_027452065.1 Bryobacterales bacterium | reverse complement strand
GCCATGCCGGAAAGGTTCGACGGCGGGTCGTCGAGGCTCACGCTGCCCGAGTGGCTGAAGCTCCAGCTCTGAAGCGGGACCGGGCTGGAGCGGTACCAGAACTGAAGTGGGGAAGGAGGCTGGGCCAGGAGCGTGGCCCAGTCGGGCCGGGCGCCGGAGTGAGTTTTCACATAGTCGAGATAGAGATCGTTGTAGCGGAAGCCGTGGTCGTAATCGGATGGCTTGTCGGCGTAGCCGAGGGCGGCGAGGATATCGCGGGCTTTCGCATCGAGGACGTCGGGAGGATTGTCGAAAGCGATGCGGTCGGCCATGCGCAGAGGCGGGACAAGGAGGAAGAGGGCGGCGAGGCCGAGCACGACGCCGGCAAGAGCAGCCGCGGCGAGGCGGGGATTCAGCGTCTCGCGGTCGCCGGCGGCGGCGACCAGCTCGGGCGAGGGTGTCTCACCGGCGGCGAGGGCTGCGGCGAGGGGATCACCTCCGGGCAGAGCGGCGGCGACGGCGAGAGCGGAGGCGGGACGCTGGGACGGCTGGGGGCTGAGGCAGCGCAGAATGATCCGCTCGACGGCGGGGTCGAGATCGTTTACCAGGGTGGAGGGATTCTTCCACTGGCTCTGCTGGCGCTGGCGGATCATCTCCTCCATGGTCTCGGCTTCGAAGGGCGGGCGACCGGTGAAGACTTCATAGAGTACGAGTCCGAGGGCGTAGATGTCGCTTCGCGCGGAAACCTCACTGCCGGTCAACTGTTCGGGCGCCATATAGGCGGGGGTTCCGTTGCGAACTTCGGCGCCCTGCAACTGGTCGGCGATGCCGGCGAGGCCGAAGTCGGTGATCAGCACCTGGCCGCGGGCGTCGATCATGACATTGGCCGGTTTGAGATCGCGGTGCAGAACACCCTGTTCATGAGCCGCGGCGAGGCCGGCGCAGAGCTTGCGCCCGACCTCGGCCGCCTTGTCGGCGGGCAGGCGGCCGATGCGGCGAAGCAAGGTGCCCAGATCCTCGCCGTCGATGTACTGCATGGACAGAAAGGGCTGGCCCTGGACTTCGCCGATGTCGTACATGCGGCAGACGTTGGGGTGGGTCACCTGGCGCGCGATGCGGACCTCGTCGTAGAAACGGGTGAGCAGGTTGAGATTGCCGGTTGCCGTCTCGGGGAGAAACTTGAGCGCGACTTCCTGGCCGAGCACGAGGTCGTCGGCGCGGTAGACCTCGCCCATTCCGCCTTTGCCGAGGCGGGCGACGACGCGATAGCGCCCGGCGATGAGAGTGCCGGGCGGGAAACGCTGGTCCTCGATCGGCTGCCTACCGGGGCCGCGAGAGCGCGATGCCCGGGAGGGAGCCGACACGAGCGGGGTGACAGGCGGCGCCACGTCCATCGCCACGGTGGCCATGTCGATGGTGGCCGCGCCAATGGCCGCGACGCTGGCTCCGCAGATGAAACAATAGCGGCTGGACTCGGGGAGCTGCGAGGAACAGGATGGGCACTGGCTCATGCGCTTTCCTCCTAAGTTATCGCGTTCCGGGCCTGGGGGTTGAAGGCTCGGGCGGCGGCTAGTGCGAGGTGACGGAGATAAACATTTCCACGAAGGCGAGGGCCGTCAGGCCGAGGCAGATGCCGGCGGCGCCCCGGAGGAGCGGCTCCTTCCACATGGCTCGGGCGCGAGGCGTGCTGGCGAGCAGGCCGCAGAGAAAACCGGAGGCCAGGCCGCCGAAATGGGCGGCGTTGTCGGTGGGGAAAAACGGGAGCAGGCCGATGAGGAGGCCGTAGATGGCCCAGCGAACGTAGAGCGATTTGGCGGCGGCGCCGAGGGAGGACTTATCCATGATTCCGAAGGCGATCATGGCGCCGATGAGTCCGAAGATTCCGGCCGAGGAGCCGATGGAGATGCCGGCGTACCAGAGGGAGCTGGCGAAGAAGCCGCAGACGGTGGAGACGAAGTAGAAGACGATGAACCGGCTGGTGCCGTAAATCGCCTCGACCTCGGCGCCGAGATCGAACAGCACCCAGGAATTCATGAGGATGTGGAAGACGCCGCCGTGAAGAAAGCCGGCGGTGACCAGGCGCCACCATTCGCCGCGCATGTGGGCGAAGGGGAGCTTGGCTCCGAACAGCATCAGGGTAGCGCCGTCGGGCGTCTGGGTCCTCATGCTGTAGAGCGTGGTGGCGGCGAAAAGCGCTGTGTTGATGAGCAGAATCATCATCGTTGTAAAGCGCGCGTGAGGGATGAGTCCGCCGAGGATGTCCTGGCTGGCGAGGCGATCGGCGGCACGGGGGCCGACGACGGTCTGGCAGTAAGGACAGGTGCGGTCCGAAGTGGTGATAAAGGCCCGGCAGTTCGGGCACATGCGGCGGGAATCCATGAAGTAACACTTTCATTCTACCTGCTGGGCGCTTACACTCGATATTTCATGCGCTCTCTCCGTCTGGTGCCGTTGATGATACTGCTGTGGCTTTGTCCGGCGTGGGGGCAGACGCGGGCGGCGGAGGAGGCTCCGGCGATGCGCACGCCGCCGCGGGATTACACTCTGAGCCCGGAGCAGCTTCAAAAAGCCAAGGCATTCGCGCGGGCCGGATACGTGGTTTATTTCGGCGGGGAGGCGGCGCTGCTGGTAGTGCTGGCGGCGTTGATCGGGGTGGGCGCGGGCCCGAAGCTCGATCGATGGGCGGCGCGGCGCACACCGAGGCGCTGGGCGCAGGTGTGGCTGGTGGCGCCGCCACTGCTCATTGCCGCGGCGCTGGCGGCGCTGCCTTTTGATATTTACGCGGAGGTGATTTCGCGGCGGTTTGGCCAGTCGATTGAAACCTGGCCGGGCTGGATGGCGGACTGGGCCAAGGCGGAAGCACTGGTGCTCGTGGTGGGGACGCTGGCCGCCTGGGGTCTTTACGCGGTGATGCGCCGGAGCCCGCAGCGGTGGTGGCTTTGGGCGTGGCTGCTCTCGCTGCCGCTGCAAGTGGCGGCCGTGGTTGCCGAGCCGCTGCTCATCGAGCCGATGTTTTTCCATTTCGATCCGCTGGCGGCGCGGCATCCGAGGCTGGTGGGGGAGATCGAGGAAGTGCTCCATCGGGCGGGGATCGCGATTGCGCCGGACCGGCTTTTTGAGATGCGGGCCAGCGAGAAGACGAACTCGCTCAACGCCTATGTATCCGGTTTCGGTCCCTCGAAGCGGCTGGTGTTGTACGACACGATCATCGCCAAGGAAAACGGCCCCCCCCTGCTGACCACGGTGGGACACGAACTGGGCCACTATGCGCTGAACCACGTGCGCGACGGCATTTTGTTCGGCTTCGCCATTTCGCTGGCGGTGCTTTGGGGCGCGGCGTGGGCGTTGGGACGACTGTGTCCGGCGGCGCCGCCGGGATCCTGGGAGACGATGCCGCAGCTTCTGCTGCTGGCGACGCTGGCGGCGTTTCTGCTTTCGCCGGCGATCAACGCCTTCAGCCGGGTGCAGGAGCACGAGGCCGACGTTTACTCGATCGAAGTCACCCACGGTGTGATCCCGAATCCGGGCCAAGCGGCGGCCACGGCGTTTCAGATCGAGGGCGAGCAGGCGTTTGCTGACCCGAGTCCGAATCCGTGGATCGTGTTCTGGCTGTACAGCCACCCTCCGATCCGCGACCGGCTGCTGTTCTCCCTGGGTTATGACCCTTGGGCGGAGGGGCGGGCGCCGCGCTTCGTGCGCTGAGCGGGCTAAAACGCGGCTGTCGGGGGCACGGCGTCGATGGCGGGCTCCTCGATGACGCGGCGCACGCGAGTGCGGCGGCGCTGACCTTGCATTTTGACCAGGACGAAGCTGACGCCGAGAATGAGAATCAGTTTGGCGGCCTCGACGGCGGTGTAGAGCATCTGCATGCGGCCGAACTGGAAGCTGGACGGAGGCGGACCGGGGGGCGGGAAACTTTGGGCCAGTTCCAGGTAGACGATCTCGGGCGAGAGCCAGAAATGCTGGAAGGCGACGAGCACCATGCCGGCGAGCGTCGGGACAATGAGAACGCGCTTCTGGCGATCGAGCAGGAGCGAGGCCGCGACACCGGCGCCGAGGGCGAGTTCGAGCCACTCCCAGGAGCTATAGTAGCCGCGATTGAGCTCGGCGGCCATATAGCGCATCAGTCCGCGGGCGACGGGGCGGCCACGGCCAATGGACACGCGATGAATTTCGGGGACCTGCGCCTCCAGGACTTCATCAGCGGCGGAGAAGTTGGAGGACGTGACGCGGGTAATGGCCAGGCTGCCAATGAACCAGGCGCCCAGCAGCCAGCAGGCAATACGGCGGTAATGCATGGGGTTGCGATGACTCTATGCTACAAAGTTTTGCGGGCGCCGCGGCGGCGGAGGTTTCAGGCGGGGCGGGAGGCGCTGGAGCTTTCCTGGTGGCGGCTGCGGAGCCAGGCGGACAACTGGACCTGCTGGGGGAGCACGCCGCCCAACTGGACGGTGTAGGTTCCGAGCCGGCCTCCGAGCTCGATCGTCTGGCCGGCGGCGATGGCCTGCTTCTGGCGCGCGGGGAGGCCGTCGATGCGCACGGTCACGACGGCGTGAGATCCGTCGATGCGGATGTCGTCCACCAGCAGCAGGCAGCCTCCATCGGCGGTGGTAGCGGCGCCGCCCTTGGGGACCCAGCGCGTGGGCAGGACGACGGGATCGCGCGTGACGTGCATGGGAGGTGCGGGATGGAGCCGCCGCGCCTGCTCGCGCTCCAATTCGTCGACGCGGCGGCGGAGACGGTCCACTTCGTCGCGGCGGATCAGGTTGCGCGCCGACTCGAACAGAACCCAGGCTCCGGCCAGAATAGCGGCCAGGAACAGAAACATGAGAACCGGCAGGTTGTCGCGGACGAAGCGCAGGAGAAATGCGTTGTCGTTCATGCCGGAGAAGAAAGCTCATCATAACGCAGCGACGGCAGGCGGCTGGGGAGGAAGGCGGCGGCCAGCTCCGGCCAGAGAAGGCGGGCGGCGGGACGGGGCGCCGCGGCAACGGCGGCGACTCAGGCTTGAGCGGCGGCGGCTTCTTCGAGCTGGATGGTGTGGCGGAGGCCGTGGGCGGCGATGAACAGGAGCCACTGGTAGCCGTCGAGTTCCTTGAGGTAGGGATGGCGCCAGACGGCGTGGCGGACCGGAGACGGAGCGGAGGCGGCGAAGGCGATGGTGCGGGCGCGGGCGGTGTCGAAGTGAGCAAGGGCGTGTTCGGGGGCGAGCAGGCCGGGCGGGGCCATGGGCTCGGGAGCGAGGACTTTGCGCGAGCGGTTGGGCACGGCGCGGAGAACGATAGCGTCTTTGCCTTCGGTGAGGGCGCGCAGCGAAGCTGGGGCGGGCTCGGGAGCGGAAAGAGCGCGATTGAGAGTGTCGAGCACGGCGGTTTCGACGAGCACGATGTGTTCGACGCAGAGGCAAGGGGACCAGGCGCCGGGACTGGGGCGGCGGAGCCACGCGGAGGCGTCGAGCGCCGCGGCGGCGGCGTGGAGGCGGTCGCGGCCGGCGGCGAGATGTTGAAGGACGGTTTCCCGTTCACTTGGAGTCATGGTGGAAGGGATCTTCGTGGATGAGAATGCGGGCGCGAAGAGTGGGCGGGAATTTCAGAGCGAGCGTTCCGGCCGAATCGGTGGACGCTTCACTCATCTCCTCGTCGTCGGTTTCAATCAGGAAGCCGGAGCGCGGGGCAAGCCCGATGAGGAAGGTATTGGGGTGGACTTCGGGCAGGTGCGCGGGCAGGGCCATGCGATAGACGGCGTTGGGTCCGAGATTGAGCAGGAGCGGGGTTGCAGAGGGAGCGGTGGAGACGGAAGTGATTTTGCCGTCTTCGAAAATCTGCGCCTGGCCGCCGAGCAGGCCGAACCAGGCCGAGTCCTCTTCCCAGGAGGCGCGGACGAACAGAGAACCGGTGCCGGGGTCGTGAAAGACGAGGGGCAGGTGAACGTAGGCGAGGCCGGGCTGGTAAGGATTGGCCCAGAGGAATTCGTAGGGGGCGCCGAAAGGGCCGCGGAGGAGGAAGCGGTCCTGGATGAGCCAGCCTTGGAGAAACTGGCAGGGGATGGCGTTGAGGTCGTAGGAGACCAGGGCGAGGCCGGCGGCGCGGGACAGGGCGGCGCTGTCGAGGTCGGGCTCGGCGTTGCCGGCGTAGAAGGGGATGCGGTATTCGTTGGCCGGACCGGGATAGGCCGCCGGATAGTGGCTGGCGATGTGGAATTCGGGGAGGCTGGTGAACCAGTGGACGCGGGCTTCGCGGAGGTCGATGTTGAGGTTGTCGCGGACGGCGTGAAGGAGTTCGAGCATCGGGTAGAGGGCGCCGCCGACGGGGGACTCGGCGGGGGTGCCGAGGCGAGGGGCGTAGAAGGTGCGCCACCATTTGTTGACGGCATCGCCGAGGATGCGCTCGGACTCGCCGGGATTGATTTCGGCGATGGCGATGGCGGCGAGGATGCGGTCGCGCTGCGCTGGGAGGGTGGAGGCGGCGGGGCGGGCCAGGAGAGAGTGGATGTGGGCGGCGAGGGTGGAGCGCTCGGCGGGTGTGAGCGCGTCCTGGCACCAGTCGAAGACGAGGGCAAGCTGGCGGAGGTCGGAGGAGGCGGCGGAGCTGAGGGCGAAGGCGACGGCTTTGCGGGCGGCGGCGCGATCGGAGGTGATCTGGTAATAAAGAGACCAGGAGAAGCCGGGCTCGGCGGGGGCGGCCCCTCCGGCCATGAGGCGGTTCCATTGCGTCCAGCGCATGGACTGGCGCTCGCGTTCGCGGCGGAGAAGGCGGAGGCGGTGGGCGTCGAGGAAGAGGCGGGGGTGTTCCGTGTAGACGCGGAAGCTCTCGTCGTCGGCGGCGCGCGAGAGGGTGGAGACAAGCAGGAGGGCGGCGAGGAGTCGCAATCCTGCCTCAGTATGGCATAGAGGGCGGGCGCGGGTGAAGGCCGGGCCGGCGCGTTCTCCTTGACAGACTAGGAGAGGGAGTTTACTATTCTCCTAGATGAGCTAGGAGAAGGCGGCGGAAGCGGAGGCGTGAATATGGCGACGCGAGGGCGGGCGGGAAGGCTGTGGGGGCTGATGCGGCGGAGGAGCGAGTGGGAGCGCGGCATGGAAGAGGAGATGCGCTTCCACATGGAGGCGCGGGCGGAGGAGTTGGAGCGGCGGGGGATGGGGGCGGCGGAGGCGCGGCGGGCGGCGCGGATGGAATTCGGGGGCGTTGAGGCGCGGAAGGAGGAGTGCCGGGAGGCGAGCGGGCTGCGCTGGATCGGGGAAGCAGGGCAAGACTTGCGCTACGCGGGGAGGCTGATGCGGCGGCGGCCGGGGTTCACGGCGGCGGCGGTGGCGACGCTGGCGCTGGGGATCGGGGCGAACACGTCGATGTTCAGCGTATTGCGAGCGGTGGTGCTGAAGCCGCTACCGTATCCCGCGGCGGAGAGGCTGGTGGTGATGCGCGGGGCGACGAGGGAGGGCGGAGGGTTCAGCGTGTCGTGGCCGGACTATGTGGACTGGCGGGCGCAGAACCGGGTTTTCGACGCGATGGCTCCGTATCGGGAGGAGCGCTTCGACTTGACGGGCGTGGCGCGGGCGGCTCTGGTGCGGGTGCTGCGGACCTCGACCGAATGGCGGGATCTGATGGGGTTGAAAGTGGAGCGCGGACGGTGGTTTACGAGCGAAGAGGACCGGCCGGGGGCGGCGCGCGTGGTGGTGTTGAGCGACGCGTTCTGGCGCGGGCAGTTTGGGGCGGACCCGGGCATTGTGGGCCGGACGGTGGTGCTGAACGGGCAGCCGTACACGGTGGTGGGAGTGACGGCGCCG
>DAIDHC010000102.1 GCA_027452065.1 Bryobacterales bacterium | reverse complement strand
ATGAATCCATTTGCGCTCAGCCGCAGCAGCGAATTGCAGCCTCCGCCGGAGATCACATAGAGTCCGGTCTTGACCATCGCCGCGCTGAGCGCGCTGTCGCCGGAACCTTGGCCCGGCGGCGCCTTGCTCTGAGTTGGTTGTCCCGCGCCGGCGACGGCCACCGACAATAAAACCATCGCGCACGGCCCGCGGGCCATCAGGTGATTCCACAACATCGGGTCTCCCAGGGAAATTCGGGTATCGAGTCTTGCTTCGGAGAGCAGATCCGCGGCGCCTGACGAGGCCGCGGATCTGCCGGAAGCGGTCCGCCGCCTCTAATGCCCGCCGCTCGTAAAGGCGTAGAACTTATTGTTCCCCGTGAATCCCGGTATGGGCAGGTGCGTGTACCCGGAACCCCAATACACCGTGCCGCTCGAGATAGTGGCGCCGGCGTTGACCGACGCGCCCGAGGCGAAGCTCCACAGCGTCTTCCCCGTGGCTGCGTCCAACCCGAACATCGTCGGCGCAGTTGCGGCGCCTCCCATGGATCCCGCATACACAACGCCGTTGGCCACGGCCATGGGGCCGATGTCGATGGCGCCGTTCGGATCGGCCGTCTGCCACAGGATCGCTCCCGTCGCCGGATCAAGCGCTGCCCAGGAACCGGCGTTGCCGGCCGAGTATGGGATGCCGTAAAGATTGGCAATCGCCACGTAGATGCGCGTGCCATCCGATGCCGATCCCCACTCGATCCCGCCGAGAGAGGACCCGGGCCCTACCTGCGTATGCCACAACACGGCGCCGGTATCCGGATCCAACGCAAAGTAAATCCCGCTTTTCTGCCCCGCACCAATGATGGTCTTCGGACCAGCCGGGCTTTGATAGGTGATCTCGTTCGGGGCCGAGCCGAAATCGAAGTCGGGACCCGGGGCGGGCGGGCAGTTGGAGCCCTCGAAGATGCACCCAACGTTCCAGTCGTCGCTGCCATTGGTCACGCCAGACTGGCTCCACGTCTCCAGCCGCGTGGCCCACTTCACCGCGCCTGAGGTCATGTCCAGCGCAACAATCGAGTCCGCATGGTTGTCCGGGGATTGGCAACTGGCCCGCGTGCCTCCCGCGGCAATGCAGGCAACATAGGCCGGGTCCGTGGGAATGCTGTAGTTGTTTCCGGTTCCGAAATAAACAGTGTTCCGTCCCGCGTCCACAACCGGGTTGCTGCCCCACACCGCACCGCCGCTATAGCCGGCCGGAACGGTAAACGTCTCCCAAAGCTTGTCGCCGTTGGATGCATTTAACGCTACCAGGCTGCCACTTACCGAGCAGCAAGGGTAGCTGGGATTGGCCGCCGCGAATTCCTCATTGGAAGTCATGCCCACATACACCACGCCGCCGGCCACAGTAGGTGAGCTCGTGATCACCGGGAAGCCGTTCGATGTATCCGGCTGCGCCTTCCATACCAATGCCCCGGTCGCCGCATTCACCGCCACCAGCCACCCGGTAGACGATCCGGCGACGTACTGAGTTCCGATGTACACGATGCCGTTCGCCACCGCCGGGCTCGTACGCGAGACCGTATGCGCGGCCAGGCCGTAGTCGGAAAGTTGATGCCCCCAGACCAGCTTCCCGTTGCTGGCATTCACCGCCCAGAGATTTCCGCCCCAGTCCGGGAAATACGCCACTCCGTCAACGACGGCGGCTCGGGCCGACACGTCTCCCCCGGTCTGAAACGTCCACTTCGGCTGCAGCTTGTAAACGTTCTTGACCGTGATTTCGTCCTCTTGATTGCTCGCCGTGTTCGCCGGGCTTTGCCCGAACATCGGCCAATCCTGTCCAGCCGACAGGAGCGATGCTCCCGCAATTCCGAGGGCAATGCCCAGCCCCCATGCGCGCGCCGGCGCCAGACTCCTTGTTCGTCCTGTGAGACGCCTGCTTGCCCCGGTGATTTCTTTTGACTTCATATACCGTTCCTATGCTCCTTACAATGCTTGCCGAATCGTTGCTGCGCTGCTTGTGACCATCGCCAGGCTACTTCCGCCGTTCGATCCACGGCGCTCCTCCACGCTGCCTGACGGTCCAAGGAACTATATCACCGAATGTCTGCCAAATCGCAGGCCGCACCTAAATTGAAACTACTAGTACGCTCTCTGAGAGCCCCCCTACGCCTCCGACAAAAACCGCAGAATCTCCCGCATCAGCCGCTCCCCCTGGTCCGTCGCAAAAATGTACTGCGCGTGCGCCGAGCCCTCCAGCACCACCAGTTCCTTCGGCTCCGGCGCCTCCTCATACTGCGCCCGAATCCTCACCAGCCGAGGCTGCCCTCCCGGCCCCGGGTCCTCCCGGCTCACGATGAAAAGCTTCCTCCCCTTCAACTCCTTCGCCGGCGCGAACGCTCCGTGCGCCAGCAGCACCACGCGATCGATCTCCCCCGGCTTGGACTTCACCAACGCCGCTTCCGTCGCATTCCCTCCCATGCTCGCCCCCACCACCGCCACCGTCCTTGCACCCTGCTCATGCAAATACCGCACCGCCGCCAATACGTCCATCGCAAACCCGCCCTCCGTCCGCGCCCCCGCCGGCCCTTCCTTCGACGCCCCGAAGCCCCTCAGATCGATCGCCAGCACTCGGAATCCCGCCTTCTCCAACACCCGCGCCTGCTTCTCCCAACTCCCCTTCACGAACTTCGCACCTGGCACCAGCACCACTCCCCGCTCGCCCGTCCCATACAGGTCCGCATGAATCGTCCAGCCATCCGGCGTCGGAAAAGTGACGTTCTCCTGCGCCGCGGCAACAGCCGCCAGCAGGAACGCCGCGATCAGTGTTCGGAAAATCAACATTACGGACAGTGTAGTATCGAAACCACCGCCGGACGAAACCGTCTAATCGCTTTCCACTATGGCGCGCCGGCGCCCGCTTCGGGTAACGTAAGCCATTTGAATCGGCACAACCCCGGAGTCAACCCATGCAAATCCCCACCGAACCCATCGGCAGCGTCCCCCGCCCCCCGGAATTAATCCAGGCCTTCAACGACAGACAAGCGGGCGTCCTCTCGGCCGCCCAGTTCGATCTCATCGCCACCGCCGCCCTCCGCGACACCATCCGCCGCTTCGAGGAAACCGGCTCTCCGGTCATCACCGACGGCGAACAAACCAAGCCCAGCTTCGCCACGTATCCGCTCGCCGGCCTCACCAACCTCGCCCCCGGCGGCGTCACCATCCCCTTTGAAGACGGCCACACCCGCCAGTTACCCTGCCTCGCGTCGGCGCCCTTTCACTACGCCACTTACGCCTCGCAGTATCTCGCCGCCGCCAGGCAACTAACCACCCTCCCCGTCAAGCAGGCCGTCATTTCCGCTTCCGCCCTCAGTCTTCTCTACCCCGCCTCGGGCATCCCGAATTACTCCCGCGAAGCCTTCCTCTCCGACCTCGTCGCCGAAGCCGTCGCCGACATCCGCAGTTGCCTCTCCACAGGCGCCGATAGCGTTCAGATCGATTTCACCGAAGCCCGGCTCTCCCTCAAACTCGACCCCTCCGGCGCCCTGCTCAAAAGTTTCGTCGCCCTCAACAACCGCGTCCTCGACCACTTCACCCCCGATCAACTCCGCCGCATCGGCGTCCACACCTGCCCCGGCGGCGACCGCGACTCCACTCACAGCGCCGATGTCGATTACGCCGCCCTTCTCCCCGTCCTCTTCCAACTTCGCGCCGGCCGCTTCTATGTCCAGTTGGCCAGCGAAAAAGATCCCCTACGCGTGCTGAAAATCATCGCCGAAAATCTTCAGCCCCATCAAACCGTCTTCGTCGGCGTCATCGATCCCATAAACCCCGAAGTCGAAACCGCTGAAACCGTCCGCGACCGCATTCTTCTGGCGGCCGATTTTCTCCCCCTCGCCCAGCTCGGCGCCACCGACGACTGCGGCTTCGCACCCTTCGCCGACGACACCTCCACTTCCCGCGACATCGCCTTCGCCAAAATCCGTGCCCGCGTCGCCGGCGTCCATCTGGCCGGGCAACAACTCGGCCTCTCCTGAGCGCAACTCGAACGGACCTCGCCCCGCGCCGATTTCCCCTAAATCACGATTCCCCCGCTCCCCATTCTCGCGCCTGTGCGTCCTACATGCTTCTAATTCTTTACTTTCAACTATATAAGATGGTATCCTCAGAGACTTAATGCGTACCGTAGACCTGATCCACCGCAAGAGGGACGGCGAGGAGCTGAGCCCCGAAGAGATCGCCTATTTCGTTGATGGCTACACGCGTAACGAAATCCCCGATTATCAGATGTCGGCGTTCCTCATGGCTGTCTACTTTTCCGGCATGTCGGACCATGAAGTCGACGCACTCACTCACTCCATGCTGGGCTCCGGTTCCACCATCGATCTCAGCGGCATTCCCGGCGTCAAGGTCGACAAGCATTCCACCGGCGGAGTCGGCGACAAGACCAGCCTCATCGCCGCGCCCATCGCCGCCGCCGCCGGCGTCATCGTGCCCATGATGTCCGGCCGCGCCCTCGGCCACACCGGCGGCACTCTCGACAAACTCGAATCCATCCCCGGCTTCCGCACCGATCTCACCATCGACGAATTCCGCGCCCAGCTCGCCTCTCTCGGCCTCGCCTTCATCGGCCAGTCCGCCGACGTCGCTCCCGCCGACGGCAAGCTCTATTCCCTCCGCGATGTCACCGCCACCGTCGAGTCCATCCCCCTCATCGCTTCTTCCATCATGAGCAAGAAGCTCGCCGAAGGCATCGACGCTCTCGTGCTCGATGTCAAAGTCGGCAACGGCGCCTTCATGAAGCGCCAGGTCGACGCCCGCCGCCTCGCCCAGATGATGGTCGGCATCGGCCGCCGCTCCGACAAGCGCGTCCAGGCCCTCATCACCGACATGAACCAGCCTCTCGGCTTCGCCATCGGCAACGCCCTCGAGGTCATGGAAGTCTCCCAAACCTTGCAGAACGGCGGCCCCACCGATCTCACCCGGATCTCGCTCGAGCTCGCCGCCCGCATGATCTACCTCGGCAAAATCGTCCCCTCCCTCGAAGAAGCCCGCGAAGTCGCCCAAAAGCACCTGCTCGACGGCTCCGGCTATCGCAAGTTCAAGGACGTCATCTCAGCCCAGGGCGGCAATCCGCAGGTCCTCGACCGCTTCGAGCTCCTCCCCAACGCCACCGGCGCCCGCGAAATCCTCAGTCCCCGCGCCGGCTACGTTTCCGCCATCGACGCCGAATACGTCGGCCAGGCCTCGGCCATGATCGGCGCCGGCCGCGACACCAAGGACGAAGCCGTCGACCCCGCCGTCGGCGTCATCCTCGAAGTCAAAATCGGCAACAAAATCGATGCCGGCGGCGTCCTCTGCCGCCTCTATTACACCGGCGAGGATCACGTCGAGGAAGCCGCTCAGCTCATCGAGGACGCCTTCCGCATCTCCGCCAACCCGCCTGATCAGCGCGACCTGATCCTCGAAGTCGTCGGCTGATCGTCCCCCCATGGGCCGCTTCACCGGGCTGCTCGGTCTCGCCGTCATCCTCGCCGCCTGCGCGCTCCTGTCCACCCGCCGCCGCTCCATCCGCCCCTCTCTCATCGCCTGGGGCCTCGGCCTCCAGTTCCTCTTCGCTTTCCTCGTCCTCAAAACTCCCTTCGGCATCGTCTTCGACGCCCTCAGCGCCGGCGTCAACGCGCTGCTCCATTTCTCCGAAGCCGGCAGCCGCTTCGTCTTCGGCGATCAGCTCGGCGCCGCTTCCCCCTCCTTCGGCGTCATCTTCGCCTTCCAGGTCCTGCCCATCATCATCTTCACCGCCAGCCTCTTCTCCGTCCTCTATTACTTCGGCGTCATGCAGTTCTTCGTCCGCATCATGGCCGTCCTCATGCAGCGCGTCATGGGCGCCAGCGGCGCCGAGTCCACCAACGTCGCCGCCAGCATCTTCATGGGCCAGACCGAGGCCCCCCTCACCATCAAGCCCTTCCTCGACGGCCTCACCGAGTCCGAGCTGTTCACTATCATGGTCAGCGGCATGGCCCACGTCTCCGGCGCCGTCATGGGCGCCTACGTCCTCATGGCCCACGTCGACGCCAAGCACCTCCTCACCGCCGTCATCATGACCGCCCCCGCCACAATCATGCTCGCCAAAATCCTCATCCCCGAAACCGGCTCCCCCGCCACTGCCGGCTCGGTCCGCGTCGCCGTCGAACGCCCCGGCGTCAACGTCATCGATGCCGCCGCCCGCGGCGCCTCAGACGGCCTCCACCTCTCCCTCAACATCGGCGCCATGCTCATCGCCTTCATCGCCCTCATCGCTCTCATCAACGGCGTCCTCTCCCACCTCCACCTCTCGCTCGAACAAATCTTCGGCCTTCTGTTTTCCCCCGTCGCCTGGCTCCTCGGCGTCCCTTTCCACGACTGCGCCACCATCGGCAACCTCCTCGGCACCCGCCTCGCCCTCAACGAATTCGTCGCCTTCCAAAAACTCGGCCCCCTCAAAAACCAGCTCGATCCCCACTCTTTCTTAATCGCCACCTACGCCCTCTGCGGCTTCGCCAACTTCAGCTCCATCGCCATCCAGATCGGCGGCATCGGCGCCCTCGCCCCATCCCGCAAATCCGATCTCGCCCGCCTCGGCCTCCGCGCCGTCTTCGCCGGAACCATGGCCAACTTCATGACCGCCTGCATCGCCGGCATCCTCGTCTAGCCCTCTATGGAAGCCGCCCTCGCCCATCTCTCCCGCTCCACCACGCGCCGCCCCCGCCTCGCCGTCGTCCTCGGCAGCGGCCTCGGCGCCTTCGCCTCCGAACTCTCCGATCCTCAAACCTTCCCCTACTCTTCCATCCCCGGCTGGCCCCCCTCCACCGCCGCCGGCCACGAAGGAGCCCTCATCTTCGGCGCCCTCGGCCCGCACCAGGTCGCCGTCATGGCCGGCCGCAACCATCTCTACGAGGGCTACTCCCCCGCCCAGGTCGTCCTCGGCGTCCGCGTCCTGGCCCGCCTCGGCGTCCGCACCCTCGTCCTCACCAACGCCGCCGGCGGCATCAATCCCGCTTACTCGCCCGGCTCCCTCGTCCTCATCTCCGATCACGTCAACCTCCAGGGTTCCAACCCTCTCGCCGGCCCCAACGACGATTCCCTCGGCCCCCGCTTCCCCGACATGACCGCCGCCTACCATCCCTCCTACCGCGCCCTCGCCCGCCAGGCCGCTCTCGGCCTCGGCTTCGATCTCCCCGAAGGCGTCTACGCCGCCATGCTCGGCCCCTCCTACGAAACCCCCGCCGAAATCCGTTTTCTCCGCGCCATCGGCTGCGACCTCGTCGGCATGTCCACCGTCCCCGAAGTCATCGCCGCCCGCCACATGGGTCTCGGCGTCCTCGCCATCTCCTGCGTCACCAACCTCGCCGCCGGCCTCGGCTCCGGAGTAATCCATCACCAGGAAGTCCTCGACCGCGGCCTCGCCGTCCGCGGCCGCCTCGTCGCGCTTCTCAAAGCCGTCATCCCCGCCCTCGCCTCTCTCCCGGAGCCCTCCGATGCCTGACCTCGCCCAAGCCGCCCTCGACGCCCGTCTCCACGCCCACGCTCCCTTCTCCGGCTTCCAGGTCGGCGCCGCCCTCGAAGACGACACCGGCCGCATCCACACCGGCTGCAATGTCGAAAACGCCACCTACGGCCTCACCCTCTGCGCCGAACGCGTCGCCGTCTTCAAAGCCATCTCCGAAGGCGTCCGCCGCTTCCGCCGCATCGCCGTCGCCGCCTCCTCTCTCACTCCTCCCTGCGGCGCCTGCCGCCAGATCCTCTGGGAGTTCTGCGGCGATATCGAAGTCCTCCTCGCCGACCCTTCCGGCCGCCGCGAATCCCTCCGCCTCAGCGATCTCTTCCCCCGGCCCTTCGATGCTTCGAATCTGCATTAGCGCCCTCCTCCTCGCCGCCGCCCTCCGCGCCGAATCCGCCGACGCCATCTGGAGCGCCCGCTACGTCGTCACCGAGGATTCCTCCCGCCGCCTCATCGAAAACGGCGCCGTCGCCATCCGCGGCCGACAAATCGCCGCCGTCGGCCCTGCATCCGAAATCAACCGCCGCTTCACCTCCGCCGTCCACCTCGACCGCCCCAACGCCATCCTCCTCCCCGGCCTCGTCAACGCCCACGCCCACGCCGCCATGAGCCTGTTCCGCGGCATCGCCGACGACATGCGCCTCCAGGACTGGCTCGAAAAATTCATCTTCCCCGCCGAGGCCCGCAACGTCACCCCCGACTTCGTCTTCTGGGGCACCCGCCTCGCCTGCCTCGAAATGATGCTCTCCGGCACCACCACCTTCGTCGACATGTATTACTTCGAGGACCGCGCCGCCGACGCTGTCAAACTCTCCGGCCTCCGCGGCGTCATGGGCGAAACCATCATCGGCTTCCCTTCCCCCGACGCCAGGTCCCCCGCCGAAGCCCTCGCCTTCTCCGATCGCTTCCTCACCCGGTTCGACTCCGATCCCCTCATCACTCCCGCAGTCGCTCCCCACGCTCTCTACACCAACTCCCCCGCCTCCCTCGCCGCCGCCCGCGCCCTCGCCAACCGCCATCACAAACCCCTGGTCATCCACCTCTCCGAAACCAAAAAAGAAAACCTCGACATGCAGGCCAAATACGGCCTCTCCCCCGCCCGCTTCCTCGACTCCCTCGGCCTCTGGAGCGGCTGGAGCATCGCCGCCCATGGCGTCTGGCTCGACGCCGCCGACCGCGCCGTCCTCAAAGCCCGCAACGTCGGCATCGCCCACTGCCCCTCCAGCAACATGAAACTGGCCAGCGGCGTCGCCCCCGTCACCGCCATGCTCGCCGAAAATCTGAACGTCGCCCTCGGCACCGACGGCCCCGCCGGCAGCAACAACGACTTCGACCTCATGGAGGAGATGAACCTCGCCGCCGACCTCCAGAAGGTCTCCACCGGCGATCCCCGCTCCCTCAACGCCCATCAGGCCGTCGACATGGCAACAATCGGCGGCGCCCGCGCCATCGGCCTCGACAAATCCATCGGCTCCCTCGAGCCCGGCAAACTCGCCGACATCATCACCATCCGCATCGACCAGCCCCACGCCGTCCCCCTCTACGACGTCTACTCCCAGCTCGTCTACGCCCTGAAAGCCTCCGACGTCGAAGACGTCATGGTCAACGGCCAAACGCTGGTCCGCTCCGGCCGCCCCACGCTCCTCGACCCCGCCGAAATCCTCGCCCACGCCCGCGACTACCAGCGCCGAGTCTCCCACTCCCTCGCCCCTTAGCCTCACGCGCCCTTCCGCTCGCCATGGCCACTGAATTGCTCCCCAATTCGTGAACCCCAGGAGGCTCAAAACCCCGACCATGCCCCCTCCTCAGCCGGCGGCCCCGCGAACCCCGGACCCTCCTCCGCCCCCTGCCGCCGCCGTCTTCCACATCCAGGGCGTCACCAAGGTCTACCGCATGGGAGACGTCCAGGTGCACGCCCTTCGCGGCGTCGATCTGGATCTCTATGCCGGAGAATTCGTCGTCGTGCTCGGCCCCTCCGGCAGCGGGAAATCCACCTTGCTGAACATTCTCGGCGGCCTCGATGTCCCCACCAGCGGCGAAGTCCACTACCTCGATCACAACCTCACCGCCGCCGGTGACGCCGCCCTCACCCGCTTCCGCCGCGAACACGTCGGCTTCGTCTTCCAGTTCTATAACCTCATCCCCAGCCTCACCGCGCTCGAAAACGTTGCTCTCGTCACCGAAATTGCCGAACATCCCATGGACCCCGCCGCCGCCCTCCGCCTGGTGGACCTCGGCGACCGCCTGAACCACTTCCCCGCGCAGCTTTCCGGCGGCGAGCAGCAGCGCGTCGCCATCGCCCGGGCCGTCGCAAAGCGGCCCGAGGTTCTTCTCTGCGACGAGCCCACCGGCGCCCTCGACTACACCACCGGCAAGCTTGTGCTGGAGGTCCTCGAACGTGTCAATCGCGAAGTCGGCACCATCGTCGCCATCATCACCCATAACGCCGCCATCGCCGGCATGGCCGACCGCGTCGTGCGCATGAGCAGCGGCATGGTGGCCGGCATTCAGCGCAACGTAAAAAAGATCTCCCCTTCGGAGCTCTCCTGGTGATCGCCATGTCTGCGCTCCACCGCAAACTGATTCGCGATCTCATCCATATGCGGGGCCAGTTGTTCGCCGTGACGCTTGTCCTGGCCTGCGGCATCGCCACCTATGTCACCATGCGCTCGTCCTTCTTCTCTCTGGAAGCCGCGCAGTTCGACTACTACTCGCAGTTCCGCTTCGGCGACGTCTTTACTCACCTCAAGCGCGCCCCCGAATCCTTGGCGGCGGCCATCACCGCGATCCCCGGAGTAGCCGCCGTGCAAACACGCGTGCTCATGGACGTCACCCTCGACGTGCCCGGCCTCGACGAGCCCGCCACCGGCCGCCTCATCTCCATCCCCGAACGCCGCGCCCCGATGCTCAACGATCTCTTCCTCCGCCAGGGCCGTTACATCGAACCGGGCCAGCGCGGCGAAGTCCTCATCAGCGAAGCCTTCGCCTCCGCCAACCGCCTCGGAGTCGGCGATTCCCTCGACGCTGTCCTGAACGGCAAATGGGAGCGCCTCCACATCGTCGGCATCGCTCTGTCTCCCGAATTCATCTACGAGATCCGCCCGTCCGAAGTTTTTCCCGACAATCGCCGCTTCGGCGTCTTGTGGATGAGCCGCGACGTCCTCGGCCCCGCCTTCAATATGGAGGGCGCCTTCAATGACGTGGTCATCTCGCTCACCCACGGTGCCAGCGAGCGCGAAGTCATCTCCCGCCTCGACCAGCTCCTGGACCGCTATGGCTGCCTCGGCGCCTACGGCCGCCAGGACCAGATCTCCTTCCGCTTCCTCACCGACGAGCTGGAAGAACTACGCGTCTACGGCTCGATTCTCCCCACGCTTTTCCTCTGCATCGTGGCCTTCTTATTAAATGTCCTGCTCTCGCGCCTCGTCGGCACCCAGCGTGGCCAGGTGGCGGTCCTCAAGGCCTTCGGCTACACGAATTGGGAAATCGGCCTCCACTATTTGCAGTTGGCCCTCGTCGCCGTAACAGCCGGCACGCTCGCCGGCATCGGCGCCGGCCTTTGGCTCGCCTCCAGCTTGATAAAGATCTACGAGCGCTATTTCCATTTCCCCGCGCTGCAGCTCCACATCGACGCGCCTCTCATCCTCACTGCCGTCGCCATAGCCGCCGGCTCCGCTTGCCTCGGCGCTGTTTCCGCCGTGCGCCGCGCCGTCGCTCTCGCCCCCGCCGAGGCCATGCGCCCCGAGCCTCCCGCCACCTTCCGCCCCGGCTTGCTCGAGCGAATCGGCCTCCGCGCTTTACTCACCCCCGCCTCCCGCATGATCGTCCGCAATCTCGACCGCCGCCGCTGGCGCGCCGTCTTCTCCTCTCTCGCCGTGGCTCTCTCCATCGCCATCGTTGTCTCCGGCCGCTATGCCATGGACGCCGTCGATCGCCTCGTCTCCATTCAGTTCCACACCGTTCAGCGCGAAGACGTCACCGTTGTCTTCCAGGAGCCTCGCTCCGCCCACGTGCGCTTCGAGCTGGCGCAGCTCGCCGGAGTCCTGCGCGTCGAGCCCTTCCGCGAAATCCCCGTCCGCCTCCGCCTCGGCCACCGTTGGCGCCTCATCGCTGTTCTCGGCTTGCTTCCCGATGCCGAGCTCCGCCGCCCCATCGACAGCCAACTCCATCCCCTCACCCTTCCCGCCGATGGCCTTGTGCTCAATACCAAACTTGCGGAAATCCTCGGCGCCCGCCCCGGCGACATCCTTACCGTAGAGGTCCTCGAAGGCGCTCGCCCGGTCCTTCAGATCCCCCTCGTTTCCCTGGCTGACGAGCCTGTCGGCCTCGGAGCATACATGGATCTTTCCGCCCTCCATCGCCTCATGCGCGAGGGCGATACGATATCGGGCGCCTACATGAAAGTCGATCCCGCCATCGCGCCCCGGCTCTACTCCGTCCTGAAGCGCATCCCCGCCATCAGCGGCGTCTCGGTGCGCGAAGCCATGCTTGCCAGCTTCTGGAAAACCTTCGGCGAGTCCATGGGCGTCTCCACCGCCTTCCTGGTGGGCTTCGCCTCCGTCATCGCCTTCGGTGTCGTCTACAACGGCGCCCGCATCGCCCTGTCCGAGCGCGGCAACGAACTCGCCAGCCTCCGCGTCCTCGGCCTCACCCGCGCCGAAATCACCCGCATTCTCCTCGGCGAGCAAGGCCTCCTCACCATCGCCGCCATTCCCGCCGGCTTCGCGCTCGGCTTCGCTCTGTCGCTCCTGCTATCCCGCTTCTTCTCCCGCGATCTATTCCGATTACCCTTGGTAGTGAATGCCGGCACCTACGCCTTCGCCGCCCTCGTCGTCTTCGCAGCCGCCATTTTCTCCGGTCTTGTCGTGGCCCGGCGCCTGCGCCACATGGATCTCACCGCCGTGCTGAAATCGAGGGAATGAGGAGCGGCATGACACGAGTCCTCAAGCGCATTGTCATGATTCTCGCCGCCCTCGCCGCGGCCATCCTCATTGCCCTGGCCTTCCGCCCCAAACCGATTCCCGTCGAAACCGCCCGCGCCGTGAAAGGCTCCCTCCAGGTCACCGTCGACGAAGACGGTGAAACCCGCGCGCATGACCGCTTCACTCTGGCCGCTCCCGTCGCCGGCCGCCTCTCCCGCATCGAGCTTCACGAAGGCGACGAAGTGACCCCCCGCACCGTCATTGCCACCATCAGCCCGCTCCCGCTCGACGCACGCGAAGCCGCCGAAATCCGCGCCCGCATCGAATCCGCCGAAGCCCGCCGGCGGGAAGCCGCGCAGCAGTTAGCCCGCTGGGAAAACGATCACGCCCAAGCTCAGCGCGATCTCGACCGCGCCCGCCTCCTCGCCAAGGACCGCATCATCGCCCGGCAGGAGTTGGAGCAAGCCGAAACCAAACAGGTCTCTACCGCCCGGGAGGTCGAAGCCGCCCGCTCCCGCCTCGAGTCCGCCGCCTCCGATGTGGATCGCGAAAAGGCCGGCCTCATCTCGCTCCAGGCGCTGCAAAATCAATCCGGCCAGCTCGTCCCCATCCGCTCCACGGCGCGCTGCCGCATTCTGCGCATCCTCGAAAAGAGCGAGCGCGTCGTCTCCTACGGCACCCCCCTCGTCGTCCTCAGCAATCCTAATAAAATCGAGATCGTCGTCGACCTGCTCTCCACCGATGCCGTGAAAGTGAAGCCCGGCGACCCCGTCATCCTGGAAAACTGGGGCGGCCCGAAACCGCTGCGGGCCCGCGTCCGCACCGTCGAGCCCTACGGCTTCACCAAGGTCTCCGCGCTGGGTATCGAAGAGCAGCGCGCCAACGTGATCGCCGATTTCCTCGATCCTCCCGACGGTCTCGGCGACGGCTACCGCGTCGAGGCCCGCATCGTAACCTGGGAAAGCCCCAGCGTTCTCAAGATCCCCTCCAGCGCTCTGTTCCGCGTGGGCCAGCAATGGAACGCCTTCGTCGTCGAAAACGGCCGCGCCCGCCTGCTCCCCGTCCAGATCGGCCACCGCAACCCCTTCGAAGCCGAAATCGTCAACGGCCTCACCGAAGGAGCCGAAGTCATTTTGCACCCAACCAACGATCTCAAAGCCGGCGCCCGCGTGGTTGCCCGCGCGAAGTAAGTCCCGCGCGCGGCGTCCACATGGCCTTCGCCCGCCAGTTGTGCGGGCTTCGCCACCTCCACCGCGAACACATACGTCGCCCCCAGCATATTCGACCGGAACACCACCCACCTCCCATCTGGCGTGAAACTTACGTTCGGCTCCAGCTTGTAATTGTGCCGCGACATATTTACTAACTTCTCCGCCCGCAACACCCCCGGCCGCACGAACCCGCCGTTCCCCAAACCCCGGTTCTGGATCGACTCCGGCCGGAACAGGTAAATCCACTCCCCCTCCGGCGCATGCGCCACTTGCCCCGCGTCTCCCCCATCTCCGCAAAACATCCTGCCGTCCCTGGTGACGTTGAAATGAATCGACCACTCGTTCCGCTGCAGGTGATACCAGGTCCGCTCCCGCGTCTCCACGTTGTATCCCGCCAGCCAGAAGTCCTCGCCTCGCGGCGTTTGCAGATCGTACCAGATCGTCTTTCCGTCCGCGCCCCAGAACTCGTGCCCGAAGATCTCCATCGCCATCGTCCGCGTGTGTACCTTCGTCAACCCGGTCCCATCCGTCCGTATCGTCCAGATCCGGTCCACTTTGTGCCATGGCCCTTCGTGGCAAAACATCACCAGCCGCGGATCGGTGGGCGAGAACAGCAGATGGTTCAACCAGTCGTGCGAGCGGTGAATCACCTTCACCTCGCCCGTGTTCACATTCAGCGTGAACATTGCCATCGGCAGCCTCGCCGCCCACCGCTCCTCCATCATCTGCCCCTTGTTCTTCGGTTGATCGAGTGCGTGCACCTGCGCCCCGCCGCCGCCTTGCCCCCCGCCATAGTCCTCGCCCGCCGTCCCTTCGATGTAAGTTCCTCCCAGCAGCGTCTCATCCGCGTTCACCGTCGACACCGATCCCCGCGCCGGCAGTGCGCCGATCCGCCGCGTCTCGCCCGAATCGATATCCGTCCACCACGCCGCGCCGTCTTTGACGTAGTAAACCCGCCCGCTCTTCCGCCCCGCCTCGATCACCCGCACGCGTCCCGCCACCACCTGCCGGGAGGCCCGCGTCGCCAGATCCACCACCGACACCCCGTCCGGCGTCGTGTAAACCATCCGCCTGCCGTCCGCCGTGTACCCGTTCTGGTTGAAGTAGAGGCTCGCGCTGCCCGGCTCCTTCGTCAACCGGATCACGCGATGCCCGGTGTCCGGATCCACCCATTCCGCCGGCGGCTCCTGTGCGCTCAGCACCGCGGACACCATCAGCGCCGCGCCCAGCCAGGCCCACCCGTCCGATATCCGCCCCGCAACCATTCCCGCCATTCACGCGCTCCGGGCTCTATCGTTACCACATCCAATCGCCCCGTGTCCCCCTCCCGCTCAAGCCGGCCTCCATTCTCCCCGCATCGCCGCCTGGTACCTGATTCGTTGGCATCCTTCTGTCTAAACTCCTGGTACCCTGTTACCGCCGCTTGTAAACTTCCTTGACAGCCCACTTACTCTGTGATAACTACGATCAACACAGTACGCGCTTCCCGCGTCCATCTACACCGGGGAGGCTCTTATGCCGCTCGCTCGCGCCGGTTACTTCGTACAGGACGCTTCCGCCCACACCCGATTCAAGCAGCAGTTTAATACAAAGCCATTCCTGTTCCACCATCAACTTCACTTACACGAGTTATTCGGCATTCCCGCCATCAAGAAACTCGCCGCCAGGCTGGCAAAAGAAAAAAGTCCTCGTGGCTTTCTCAAGCTCCTCAACGACCCGCGCCGCGTGCAGTGGGGCTCTCCCGACTTCGAGAAAGCCATGGCCGAAGCCTTTGACAACATTGACAGCAGCGGTATGCGGCTCAAGCTGAGCTACATTCACCTGGAGCCCGAATACGGCGGGATTCTCCAGCAATGCTGCCGCGAGCTCGACGAGCTGACTTCCGGCGAACTCACCCGCAATTTCCAGAATCCCCTCGCCACTTTATTTATCTCCTCGCCCCATGAAGTCACTCCCTATCACGTCGATTCGGAAGCCAATTTCCTCTGCCAGTTATATGGCGAGAAGGTTGTCTATCTGTTTGATGGTAAGGATCCCGACCTGGTGACCAACCGCGATCTGGAACAGTATTGGGGCGCCGGCCATATCTCCTTGAATGAGAAGTTCCGCTCCCGCGGAGTACCATTCCCACTCCGCCCCGGCCTTGGCGTTCACCATCCCGTGCACTTCCCCCACTTAGTCCACAACGGGCGCCTTCCCTCCGTATCCCTCGCCGTCGCCTTTACGCCCGTCCTCGAGCCTTCCGACGTCTTCCAGATCAACTACCATCTCCGCCGCCTCGGCTTGCGGCCGAAGCCGCCCGGCGAAAGCCAGCGCGTCGACGCCGCCAAGCGCGCCTCCGCCCGCCTGGTCCGCTCCGTCAAAAAAGTCGTCCGCGGACAACGCGGCCCGCACCTCAAGCTTCGGTAGCCGCCCCTACCGGTGCATCCCAACAGACCGCAGATACTTCACCAGCTCCGCCGGCCGGTTCGTCTGGATCCCCGTCGCTCCCCGCGCAATCGCGTCCTTCCAGTGTTCCGCATCGTCGGCCTCCCCCAGCCGGTCCACAAATATCCCCGCCCCCGCCTCCTTCGCCATCGCGATGATGTCGTCCTTCCAGTCCTCTTCGCTGAACGCCACCACCGGCGGCTGCAAATCCACCAGCAGCTTCTTCAACACCGCCGCGCTCACCGACTCCGGCATCATCTTCACCCGCGGCTTCAGCGCATGTAGGTCCCGCAGATACTGAAACCCTCCGTAAACCACCACCTTGTCCAGCATCCCGTGCCGCTCCAGCGCCGCCGCCACCTCCTCTGCCCTCGCCGCCTTCGTGTCCACATACACCTGGATCTTCCCCGGCGCCATCTCCAGCACCTCGTCGAACTCCGGCGCCTTCACCCCCGCAAACTCCGGCCCGAACTTCACCCCGGCGTCCAGCTTCCGGATCTCCTCCCGCGTCATCTCCTTCACCGCCCCCGTCCCGTTCGTCGTCCGGTCCACCTTGCCGTCGTGCATGATGACCAGCTTCCCGTCCTTCGTCGTCCGCACGTCCACTTCAATAAAATCCGCCCCGCACTCGATCGCCGCCCGGTACGCCGGCATCGTGTTCTCCGGATGGTGAAGGTGCTCGCCCCGATGCGCAATCACCGCCACCTCCGCCCCCGCCGCCCAAACACCCGCCAGCAGCGCCAGCGCGCCAAGCCGCTTCCCGTTCATGCCGTCTCCGCCTCCTGCGCCCTCGCCCCAAATTCGATACCCTGGTCATCGCCGCCGAATGACAACAACAAACCTCCGAACCATCATCCTCTGTCTCGTCTCTCTCCCGCTCCTCCCCGCTTCCGCCCAGACCGTCGTTAAGCTCGCCAGCCACACCGCACGCTACGACGCCTCCGGCCGCCTCCTCCCCTGGACGCCCCTCGCCGACGCCCTCCAGCGCGAGATGAACTGGTACCTCAACTCCCCCCTCGATCACGGCTTCCCCCGCTTCGCCACCCTCACCTTCATGGACGGCAACTACGCCCCCGTCCCCTCCCGCCCCGATTCCATCCCCGCCATGCAGAACGCCATGGGCATCATCTCCTACCTCAAGTACGACCGCTTCACCCACTCCTCCAACCCCAAGCTCCTCCAGTTCGCCCGCCTCCAGGGCGACTACATCATCACCCAGGCCCTCACCCCCGACTCCGGCAAGTACCCTCTCTTCCCCCACTCCACCGGCTGGCGCGACCGCTTCCCCCAACCCCCCGGCTCCGGCTCCCAGCGCGACCACCCCTATGACATCGAGCCCGATAAAGGCGGCATCGCCGGCTACGCCCTCACCCTCCTCTACTCCAAAACCCACGACGCCCGCTACCGTGACGCCGCCCTTCACATCGCCCGCACCCTCGCCGCCAACATGCGCCCTGGCGACGCCACCCACTCTCCCTGGCCCTTCCGCGCCGACTGGCGCACCGGCGAAGCCCGCGGCGAAATCTCCGGCAACATGTCCTACAACCTCCGCCTCTTCGATGAGCTCGCCTCGCTCGGCTACTCCGAATTCGCCGCTCCCCGCCTCGCCCTCTGGACCTGGATCCGCGACTTCCAGATCCCCAGCGCCGCCCTCAACCGCCACGGCCGCCTCTGGGGCCAGTTCTTCGAAGACCACGACAACGACGCCAACCGCACCTCCTGGGCCCCCATGAACCTCGCCCGCTACCTCATCGAAAAACGCGACGCCCTGGACCCCGACTGGCGCGCTCACGCCCTCCAGCTCATCACCTTCGTCAATCAAAACTTCACCCGCGTCCAATTTGGCATCGCCGTCTGCGGCGAGCAGGACGAGGACCGCCATCCCTGGGGCGGCGCCAACACCACCTGGGCCTCCGTCCTCGCCCTCTATAGCGCCGCCACCGGCGACCCCCAGTTCCTCCTCACCGCCCGCCAGGATCTCATCCTCGCCGCCTACGCCATCGACGATGACGGCTGCCCCCGCGACAGCGTCGAACACGATGTCCGCGGCGGCTGGCAGGAAGACTCCCACACCGACGTCATTCATAATTTCGTCGACGCCCTCACCGCCTTCCCCGACTGGGCCCACTGATCCCGCGCGCCTGCCGGCTTAGTCCCCGGCCACTAACCGTATCCCTCAGCCCCTTCCGGTAGTAGTTATTCCTACGGCGAATCCCGGAGATTCTTTCTCTCCCGCGCAACTATTTTTCTTCCGATTCTTCTGCCGCGGCGCCGGCATCAAGGGGGGCGGACTGCCATGTCCGCGGGTGCAGTGCAACGGGAGATCTATAACTACATGCTTCGCAATCAGATTCGCAACGGGAGCTTTGCTTTGATCGCAGCCGCCGCGATGGCTTGCGGCTCGGCTCGCGCCGGAATCGTTTTGCAAACCTACGGCGACCTCACAAGCTGGTCCAGCGCCGTCACCGTCGATACCACCGACACCTTCGACGGCCTCGCCCCCTCCGGCGGCTACGACGCCGTCGGCACCACTTACACCGCCGACGGCCTCACTTACAACGCCATTGCCGGCGGCTCCATGGACATCGTCGATTCGTCTTACAGCAGTCCTTATTTTAATTTCGGCCCCGGCGGCGCCCTGTTCTCCGGCAGCTCCACCGCCACCGTCCTGCCGAAAATTCAGGTCACCCTCCCCGCCAATACAACCGCCGTCGGCCTCGACCTCATGACCGTCAGCCCCAACGCCCAGAGCGTTGTCGTCACCCTCAATGACGGCGAATCCTTCACCATCGGCACCGCCAACCGCCCCACCGAAACCTTCTTCGGCTTCACCGCCAGCGCCCCCGTCTCCACCATCACCTTCACTCTCACCAGCGTCGATCTCAACCAGGGCACCTTCATCGGCCTCGATAATTTCTCCTATGGCGTCGCCACCGCCTCCGACGCCCCCGAAGCCTCCACGCTCTGTCTGATCGGCGCCGGCCTCATCGTCCTCACCACGCGCCGCAAGAAATTGTTGTAACGTCCGGCCCTCCTTCTCCCCCTGTCCGCGTCCGGCGGATCGAGGCCGGACTCTCACCGGCCTCGATCCTCTTCCCCGCCCGGTTAGGGTTCCAGCGTCCGCAGAATCCGGTCCTGCTCCTGTTGATCCAACTGCCGCAGTCTCTCCAGCGGATCGTTGGACAGAATCTGGTTTTCCAGGTCCGTCGGCAGCGCCGGTAACGGCGGCGCCTGCTGGTAAATCATCTTGCAAGCTCCTTGATGCGTCCTCATCTCGGTCGCATTGAACGAATTCTTGCAATGCGGGCACTGCCGCACCACCGGCGGCCGGCCGATTTTCGCTTTCGGCTTCAACATATCGAACATCTGGCTGATTGTCATTTTCTTCATTCCTCGCTCCTCCTCCGGGACTCCCCGGCACACACGCAATTCCTCAACAGCCCCGCCGCGGCCAAAGCCCAAGACCGTGGGCCCCGCTCCCGCCCCGAAGCCATCAATCGCCTGCATGCTACCAGACGCACTCCCGCCTTCCACCCCCAGCGCGATACGAAGTCATTGAAGCCAAAACTACTTCCCCGCCACCCACCCCCTGTGAACGCCTCTCCCGCCCCGGCCCTTTCGCCTCCCTCCAACTCCCTCATGGAAACGAAAAGCCGGCCCCCCGCGGTCTGATCCTCAACAGATCGTCTCGCGGGGAACCGGCTTCCGTATCGCAGTCGGGAACCACCAGCGGCAGGCGTCCCGGCCCGGATTCTTACTTCTTATGCTTCGGCGCTTTACTGTCGAGCAGCGAAATCAGCGGCTGGCCTCCGGGCGTCGCCTTGACCGCGTTGTCGATCACGATCTCGCGCGCGCTCATCGCTTTCCCGTAGAGGCGCCGGTTGGCGTCACTGTCCACTTCGAGCGACGACCCATTCAGCGACATGCCGGCGAACAGCCCCTTCGCGCGCCCGTAGCTCAAGATATCGGCCCCGCCCACCGCGCCGGCCGACGTCGCGCCGCTCGGCCCCGCCGCTGCCGTCATGTCGTTGCCCACCTTCGTCTTCCCTCCGAGCACCTTGTCCACCGCCCCCGGCGACATGATCAGAAGGACGAAATCAGTCGACGAGCCCCCCACCTGAAAACCGGCGCTCGCCCCCCCGATGATAAACATCGCCGGCGCCGACCAGCGTCCGCCGAAGTCTTTCCCTCCCCGGCAAATCATCGGCCCACGTCCGCCCGATCCGCCCACTCCGAAGGCGAACTTCTTCACGCCCGGCAGCACGATGACGCAATCGGCCTTTGCCAGCACGTCCGCCGGAACGCTCTTGCTCGTCAGCATTGCCGTTAACACCGTGGCGGCATTGCGGAAAGTCTCTTCGTCGCCTCCCTTGTCGGAAGCCCACGCGGCCTGCGCGGTGAAATTCAATACCAGTCCTGTGACCAAAAACAGCAGCGCTGCCTTCGCGCGTCCCAGGCCTGTCTTCTCCATCCGGCCCTCGACGGCGCCGGGCAGGTTTTCATGAATGTACACGGATCTTTTCATTTTGATATTCCAATACGGGGCGAAGTCACTCAACGGGATGATGAGACATTCCGGGACGCGGATCTTAAAATATTTCGGATCGGCCCCCGGCCAGTCTCCATCGCCCGTTTGCCAGGATGCCGAGGCTGCGGCGCCGGAACGGAACCTGACTCTGGCGCCCGCAGTGTTCAGACCCGCGAACCGGCGAAACAAAGGGACGAACCCCGAAAATCGGCGTGCTACCCGGAGCAGCGGCGCCAGTCCCTACCGCGAAGCAAATGCGTCAGTCGTAAATGCCGAGCGGAACCGCCACCGAGATGGGAGCTCCAGTGTAAGTGCCGTGGATCAACGGAGAGATCACCGTGTAACTGTACCCGGATATGGTCACGATCAGCCGGTAGTTGTTCGTGCCCACATCGGGGTTGCTGACATTGACGTTGGAAGCACTCAGGTTCATGTACCCCTGAGCGGAATTCGAAGGCGCCGTTGCCGAGTTGTACAGCACCATGTTGGTGATCGAGGTCGCGTCCGCCGGATTGTTCACCGCGCCCCAGCGCGCCGCCGCTCGCGCCCTCTCCACCAGTGCCTGCTGCACGAACAGGAACTGGCCGAAGTCGAAGGCGCCGATCAGCATCATGAGGAACGCCAGCAGGATCAGCGACGTCTCGATCATCACGCTGCCGCGCTGCCTGGCCTGTCCCCGGCCCGTGCTCGCTGTCGCTCTGCCTTTTCTCATACCGGCGACCAGACCCCCTGATAGGCGAACGTCACGCTCGGCTTCAAACTCAGCGTCGTCGCCGCGAATATTGCATTGATCGTATAGCCCGTGATCGCCACCGTCATTGCGCTCGGTACGCCGTTGGTGAACGTCACCGTCACTTGAACGTTCGACGCCTGCAGCCCCGGAAGCACCGGCGACGTCCCCGCCGTCGGGCTGCCGTAAAGAACCACGTTCTGCACCGCCGACTGGAATGCCTGCGATGGGCTCGTCGTCGCCGAGTCGTACGGGATCAGCGACGCATACCGCGCCCCCCGCGCCACCGCGTTCTCCAGGTTGTTGTACTGGAGAAACGTGTAGCCGAACTGGAACGTCCCCGCGAATATCGCGATCAGCACGCTCGATCCCAGCGCGAACTCAAGCACCGCGTTTCCCTCTCGCCGCCGCGCCCGGCGAACGAAACTTTTCAGCCGTTCTCTCATTGCATCAGCCTCACGTACGTCGCCCCGTTCAATCCCCCCGTTCCCACACCGCTGCCCGCGTTATACGGCCCGGCGTAAATCGCGCAGAAGGGCGAATTGCCGTTCGTGTTCTTCGCGTAGTAATTGCTCGGCAGCCCGTTGGTCAGCAGCAGGAACGAGCCGTATCCCAGCACCGTCGTATTGCTCGGGTTCGTCGGGTCCACAATCGGCATCGAGATGATCCTCCGCCCGTTGTTCGGGTCCGCGAAATATCCGGGCACCGTGTTGTCGGTCCCGTTGATGTCCTCGCTTGCCCGCTCGTCCAGGTATATCGACTCGCTGTTCTTGTTCCCGTTGGTCAGTACCGGATCGATGTTCGTTCCCACGCTCAGCGTCTGGGTCTGAATATTGTTCATCACCTCCTGCGCGATCACGCTATTCGAGTTGCTGCCCCAATAGCCGTTGTTCGAGCTTCCCCAGTTGTTCACCACCGCCATCTGCGAGGCCACCGTATCGCCGCTGCACGGCGGAGTATTGAAGCATCTCATGGGGTTCGTCGGGCCGCAGCCCCCGCGCGAGCCGTTGAACTGCGGCCACTGGATGTCGTAGGAATTCCCCACCACCAGCCCGAAGTTCGGCCCCGTCGTATTCGTGCTCACCGCCGAGTACGGCGACAGCCCCTGCGGAATCGAGTTCGTCGACACCTGCGCCGCAATCGCGCTCGCCGTGATGTTGGTGGTGCGCTCTGCCACCACGATCGGCAGGAAGTACAAGCTCAGCGGTACGCTCGCGCTCACCTTCGCGTACGAGTAACTCGCCGGCGACGCCGGGTTCGCCTGCCACGGCCCCGAGATCGACGTCCCGAACATCACCGTCGGATTGCTGATCGTGGCCGAATTCAGGTTCCATTTGTCCGGCACATTCTGCGCCGCCGTGATCGCCTTCGTGATCCCCGTGCTCGTGCCGTCCAGCGCCAGCGCCGCCGCCAGCGCCGCCGCGTCGCAGTACGCCTGCGTCTCGTTCTTGGCGATAAACATCCGCCCCACGTCCACCGCCAGCCCCAGCGCCGCCATCAACGCGATCGACGACACCGCCATCGTGATCAGAATGAACCCGCCCCGCCGCGGCCGCCGCCTCCCCGCGCCCCTCCCGCATCCCTGCCCGCCCGGTTCCCTCGAGCAGTTCCGCTCATGTCTCTCGTTCTGCGATGCTGCGCTTTCGGCCATGCGAGTATGCTCCCAGCTTCCATCAAATCACCCGCACTCGATCGATGAAATCATCGAATCACCTGCGGCCGGCACGGGAAAACGCCTTATGGCCCTCCTCGGAAATCCCGTTCACAGCACCCCGCTGACCCCCTATCCTCCGCCCCTCCAACAACTTACTTTCTCTTTCCCCCCGCTGCCCTTGGCCCGGCCTGCTACACTCTCAGGCGTTGATAGTTCCTGGCCAGGAATATCCGTTCCCAAGCCCTTGGGTCCGGCCGCGGTTTTTTCCGCGCGCCGGCCCATCGGTCATTATGTAGACGCTCTCGGGGATGCGGTCTTCGGTACGCTTCGCGCTGCCAATGGGGGCCGTCGAAAGAGAGCATCGCCGTTCGCCTGATCGGCAGTTCCGGGTTTCGTTCCGGCGCTGCTTGACCCTATTGCGATCAAGGACGGCGCCAGTCGCCATTGCCGGCATGGAATCTTTGGTGAAGCGGTCTTTTAAAGTGGAGTTGGACGATCAGGCGGTGTCGGACGTCAGTAGCGCGCACGGGACATTATCCCCCCGGTAAGCCGTTGCGAAGCCGCGCCGCACGCTTTCCCGGTCCAACAAGGCAGTTCCCGACGATCGCTTTAATGGAGGCATTCGGCGCCCGGAGCGAAGACTCATCTCTTCGCTCCGGGCCCGGAACGTAAGCTTCGCTCGTATTGCATCCGCTCGCCCGGCCTCCGCCCACCCACGCCCGGAGTGTCTCCCGCCGCACCGCCTCTCCCTCTCTGCCTCCCGCCCGCCGCTCCCATAGTACTGATTGTCATTTCCACGCAACATTTCCCGTTGTATACTGACTCACGGCCCGGGCAGGTCACGGGACTTTTGAATTCGATGACCCCCGGCCTTCGGAGGAACCGTGAGCAATCGGGCATCGCAGTCGGCAGTTGCTCTTGTCAGTCTTCTCCTCGGTGCGATCCCCGCTTCAGCCGCCCCCGCGGCCCCGGCTCGCATCGTCGCCCACACTTCCCTCAACCGCTCCCATCAGAACTCCCAATGTCCCAATCAGGGCGGCATCCTCGACTCCATCTCCGTCCCCGTCGGCCAGCCCATCACCCTCTACGTCTACGTCTTTGTCCCGCCGCAGGTCGACGAGGCTTTCCAGGTCAGTTCGCTCAACCCCGCCATCGCCGCCGCCGGCGACCCCACCCAGGCCTTCTCGCCCGTCGTCACCATCCCCGCCGGCGCCAACGAAAGCAACGCCTTCCTTCTCTACGGCACCGCCGTCGGCCAAACCACTCTTCAAATCGTCAGCCTCAGCGGCGACTACGGCACCAGCGAAACTCCCACCACCGCCTGGAACCTCGACCAGGGCTTCCTCGACGCCAATCCTCCCACCTCCAGTACCTGCCGCGCCGGCTCCCAGCTCTCCACCGACCCCAACGTCTTATCCACCTGCGGCTCTCCGGTTACCGGCGCCGCCACCGACGGAGTAACTCAGGTCCTCATGCGTACCGCCGCCGGTCTCGCCGGCACCGCTTGTTATGAGATAGTTACTAATGACGGCTATGACGACGGTAACATCGCCAACCAGGTGACGGCAACCCAGAGCGTCAACAGCCTCGACTACGCCTTCTCTTTCTATCAGTCCCCCGCCTCTTTTGGATCCACCGATAGCAGCCGTTCCATCAATGTCCAGTTTTCCTTCACTCCCAGCCTCGGCAACGGCAACACCTCCTCCTTCCAGCAATCCATCACCGTCGTCCGCCCGCCCATCCTGCTCCTCCACGGCCTCTGGTCCGGCCCCGACGCCTGGAGCAATTTCCCTCATACCGAGGACGCTTTCCACACCTACAACCCCGACTCCTACCACGCCACGGCCGGCTCGAACTTCTCCGTCAACGCTCCCCAGGTCCCGGGCTTCGTTCAAAATACTCTCGCCCAGTTCCGCGCCAAAGGCTACGCCGGCGTCCAGGCCGATGTCATCGCCCACAGCATGGGTGGCATCCTCAGCCGCATGTATATCGGCTCCAGCCAGTTCTCCCAACCTGCTAACTATGACCTCGGTGACGTCCGCCGCCTGATTACCCTCGATACGCCTCACTACGGCTCCAGCTTCGCCAACTTACTCGTCGGCCTCCACCAGTCCCGTCCCGTGCCCACCCAGTTACTGGTTTCGCCGCTCGGCAGCATTCTCAAAGGCGCCGTCTGCGACCTCGCCGAGAACAGCACCGCCATCGAATCCAGCCTCGGCGGCTTATCCACTCAGATTCCCGCCCGCACCGTCTCCTCCGACGGCGGACCCGTCGGCCAATATCTCGCTCCCATCCAGTTCGCCCTCACCGCCAATGTCTGCCTCGTGCGAATCCTCACCACCTGTCTGAAATCCATTTATCTGTTCCCGCAGGACAAAGTCTCCGGCTTCACTCCCACTCAGCCCAACGACGCCATCGTCGCCTCCTCCAGCCAGCACGGCGGCCTCGCCGACGGACCCGACTACCCCTCGCTGCTCCACTTCGGCGTCAATCTGCTCGGCTTCAGCCTCGTGGCCGGCGTCACCACTTCCGCGCAGGTCGCTCAGGACGCCTATAGCCTCCTCGACGGCCCCGCTTCCAACTTCGATTCCGCCATTCCTCCAGCCATTTCCAACGGCTCCGGCACTCCCATCACCGTCACCGGCGTGCCTGCCACCAACGCTTCCGATTACTCAGTCCAGTGCTCCATCGGCGGCCCCATGAATCCCGGAGGCGCCAGAACCCTCGACGCCCTCGCCCGGAGTTCCGGCCAACTCGCCGATGCCGCCCCCGACGCCGCCCCCGACCCCCGCGTCACCATCACCTCGCCCGCCTCCGGCCAGCGTTTCACCGCCGGCTCTAACATTACAGTCAACGTCCAGGTGCTGGCCAGCCTCAACGCCGGCTCCGTCCTGCTCACCATGAGCGGCATCGGCCAGGTCGAAACCACCAGCCTCGGCAACGGCCAGTTCTCCGCCACTACCCAGATCCCCGACGGCTTCGCCGGCCCCCTCACCATCACCCCCATGGCCGTCGCCGAAATCAACAATCAGCCCGCCTTCCTCGTCGGCGCCTCCGTCACCGTCTCGGTCAGAAAGCCGTCTGCTCCCACCCGCCTCGCCCTGGCGCGGCAGTATTTCTATATCCCTCCCACCACCGCTTCCGAGCAGCTTTCCCTCACCGGCTTTTACGCCGGCGGCAGCCAGGCCGATCTTACTTCCGCCGCCTCCGGAACCGCCTATCTTTCCAGTAACCCCAAGGTCGCCTCCGTTAATGCTTCCGGCTTGGTCACAATCCTCTCCCAAGGCATCGCCGTAGTTACCGCGGCAAATAGCTCGCTGAAAACCTTCGCCGTCTTCGTCGTCCAGAATCCCGCGTCCCCGCTCCCGCCCGCCGACGTTACCGGCCAGTTCGCTATCCAGCTCTCCGGCTTCGTGTTGAACCGCAATACCGGCTTCTTCGTCCAGCAGGCCTCCATCGCCAATTCCACCGGCATCCCCGTGCCCGGCCCCCTCTACCTGCTGTTTGAAAGCCTTCCCTCCGGCGTCTCCCTCATCAACCAGTCCGGCGCCTCCAAAGCCGTTTCCCCCGGCTCGCCCTACGTCGTCCTGCCTCTCGGCCCCGACGGACTCACCCTCGCCCCCGGCCAGGCCGCCCAGTTCACCCTCCAGTTCCTGGACGCCGCCCGCACCCGCATCACTTACACGCCCAAAGTCATTCAGTCGTCCCTCAGACCGTAACTCACCAGAACGGATTCAACAGGAGATACTAACATGAAGGCGAAGGCCCTTTTCGTGGCGATAATCAGTCTGGCGTTTGCCGCCGCCGGCCGCGCCGGCTCCATCCTCTCGTTCGACGTCTCGGTGAACACCGCGCCCATTGAGGGCCAGTCCGGCTATCTCGCCTTCGATTTCCTCGGCGGCACTCCGGTAGAGAACAACACCGTCACCATCGGCTCCTTCTCGACCGACGCGGCGCTCGGCGCCGCCACTCTCAGCGGAGGCGCCACCGGCAGCCTCGTTCCCGGCCCCGCAACGCTCGACGATTCGCAATTCCTCAACGAACTGCTTCAGCCCGTCACCTTCGGCGCCACCGCCACCTTCACCCTCAGCTTCACCACCAACGTCGCGCCCACCGGCATCCCCGATTCGTTCTCATTCTTCCTGCTCAACAGCGCCCTATTCCCCTACGCCACATCCGATCCCACCGGCGCCGGCTCCTTCCTCACCGTCCCCATCGACCAGGCAAACCTCTCGCCGCAGGTGTTCACCTCCGATTTCGCTTCCGTCACCGTCACCCCCGTCACCACCGCCACGCCTGAGCCCGCACCAGCCGTCTCCCTCGCCCTCGGCTGCCTCGCTCTCGCCGCCGCCCGCATCCGCCGGCGCTAACCCTCCGCCACCGCCTTCGTATCGATCAGCACCCGGATCGCGGCAATCACTTCATCCACCGGCTTGGCTCCCTGGTCGCCCAGCTTCCGGTTGCGCACCGACACCGCTCCCGTCTCCGCCTCCCTGTCCCCCACCACCAGCATGTACGGCACCTTCTGCAACTGCGCCTCGCGAATCTTGAGGTTCACTTTCTCCTTGCGGTCGTCCACGCTCGACCGTATCCCCGCCGCCTCCAGCTTCTCCTGCACCGTCCGCGCATAGTCCAGGTGCCGGTCCGTGATCGGCAGCACCACCGCCTGCACCGGAGCCAGCCACACCGGAAACGCCCCCGCATAGTGTTCGGTCAGAATTCCGAAGAACCGCTCCACCGATCCGTACAACGCCCGGTGCACCATCAGCGGCTGGTGCTTCTTCCCATCCTCGGCCACGTACTCGAGCTCAAACCGCCGCGGCAGCGTGAAGTCAAACTGCACCGTCGAGAGCTGCCACTTCCGTCCCAGCGCGTCCACCAGCTTCATATCGATCTTCGGCCCGTAAAACGCCGCTTCGTCCGGCATCACTTTCACACTCAGGTTCAGCCGCGCCGTCGCCCGCTCCAGCGCCTTCTCGGCCAGCTCCCACAAATCCGCGCTGCCGTCGTACTTCCCGCTGGCGCCCTTGTCCCAGGTCGACAGCTCCGCCTCGTAGCTGTCGAACCCATACGTATGCAGCACGTCGATGGCGAACTCGAGACAGCTCACCACCTCCTGCTCAATCTGGTCCGGCGTGCAAAAAATGTGCGCGTCGTCCTGCGTAAACCCGCGTACCCGCAACAGCCCGTGCATCGTCCCCGAGCGCTCGTACCGGTACACCGTTCCCAGCTCGCCCAGCCGCACCGGCAGATCGCGATAGCTCCGCATCCGGTCCCGGTAAATCAGAATGTGCCCCGGGCAGTTCATCGGCTTGAGCTGGTACTCGGCGTCGTCCAGCTCCATCGGCGTGAACATGTTGGCCGAATAGAAATTCGCGTGCCCCGACGTCTTCCACAGCTCGCGCCGCATCACGTGCGGCGTGTACACCAGCGAGTAGCCGCGCTTCAGATACTGGTCCCGCATCCAGTCTTCAATCGTCTTGCGGATGATGCCGCCCTTGGGGTGGAAGAAGATCAGCCCCGGCCCGGCCAGCTCCTGAATGCTGAACAGATCCAGCTCCTGGCCCAGCTTCCGGTGGTCGCGCTTCTTGGCCTCTTCGAGTTTCTCCAGGTACTCGGTCAGCTCCTTGCGCGTGAAAAACGCCGTGCCGTATATGCGCTGGAGCTGCGGGTTCTTCTCGTCGCCCTTCCAGTACGCTCCGGCCACCGACAGCAGCTTGAACGCCTTCAGCTTCGACGTGTTCGGCACGTGCGGCCCGCGGCAGAAGTCGATAAAACCGGGCCCCAGCGTGTACTCCGAAAATATCTCGGCCGCTTTCTCGCGAATCAGCTCGCACTTCATCCACAGGTTGCCGTACTTGCGCAGCCCCTCTTCCTTCGGCGTCATCACGCGCTCATAGGGCAGGTTGCGCGCCTGGATCTCGCTCATGCGCTTCTCGATCTTCTCCAGGTCCTCGGTCGTGAACGGCTCCTCGCGCTGGAAGTCGTAGAAGAAGCCCGCCTCGGTCGGCGGCCCGATGCCCAACTGCGTTTCGGGAAACAACTCCAGCACCGCCGCCGCCAGCAGGTGCGCCGTCGAGTGCCGGTACACCGTGAGCGCCTCCGGGTTCTTCGGCGTCAGGATCTCGAGCTTCGCGTCGCCTTCGAGCGGCCGCGCCAGGTCCCACAGCTCGCCGTTCACCTTCGCCGCAATCGCGTCTCCCGCCAGGCGCTCGCTGATCTCCCGCGCCACGTCGATGGGCGCCGCGCCCGCCGCCACACTCTTGCTGCTGCCGTCGGGCAGCGTCACTTGAAAGCTTTGACTCATGGATAACTTTCAGAGTATCAGGACCGCCCCGCCTCAGTCTCCCGAATCCCCTCCGCCCTCCGCCGCATCCAAACCCATTGACGCAGACGCCGCCTCACGCCTCCGCCACCCGCTCAACACCCGGCTCAACACCCGGCTCAGCACCAGGCTCAACCCAGGCCGGCATCGCCGATTCGCTGGTGCGCCTCATGGCCTTGAGCGTTGCCGTCATCGTCGCCAACATCTATTACGCCCAGCCCCTGCTGGCCGACATCGCCCGCGCCTTCGGCCTCACGGTTTCCCAGGCCGGCGCCCTGGCCATGATCTCCCAGGCCGGCACCGCCTGCGGCATGCTGCTGCTGGTTCCCCTCGGCGACACCCTCGAGCGCCGCACCCTCATCGCCGGCCTTACCTTCGCCGCCGCCGCCGCCCTCCTGCTCACCGCCGCCGCCCCCGGCCCGCTCTGGTTCGCCGCCTCCATCTTCGCCGTCGGCCTCCTCGGCGCCACTGTCCACCTCGTCGTCCCCTACGCCGCGCAACTGGCCCCGGCCCGCCGCCGCGGCCGCGTCGTCGGCGCCGTGCTCAGCGGCATCCTGTTCGGCGTTCTTCTGGCCCGCACTTTCAGCGGCATCCTCGGCGCCCACGCCGGCTGGCGCGGCGTCTATGCCATCGCCGCCCTCCTCATGCTCGCCCTCGCCGCCCTTCTCCGCGCCCGCCTCCCCGCCGAAGCCCCCAAGCCCCGCATCCCCTACGCCACCCTTCTCCGCTCCATCTTTCAACTGGCCCGCGAACACCCCGAGCTTCGCGAGGCCGCGCTTCTCGGAGCCCTGTTTTTCTGCGCCTTCAGCGCCTTCTGGACCACCCTCGTTTTCCTCCTCGCCACTCCGCCTTTCCACTACGGCAGCCAGGTCGCCGGCCTGTTCGGACTCGTCGGCGCGGCCGGCGCCGCCGGCGCTCCCTGGGTCGGCCGCCTCACCGACCGCCACGGCGCCCGCCGCGCCATCTTCGCTTCCCTCGCCCTCGCCCTGCTCGCCTTTCTCCTGCTCGGCCTCGCCGGCAAATCCATGGCCGGCCTCATCGCCGGCGTCCTCCTGCTCGACCTCGGCGTCCAGTCCGGCCACGTCGCCAACCAGACCCGCATCTACGCCCTCGCCCACGACTCCCGCAGCCGCCTCAACTGTTTTTATATGATGTGCTACTTCATCGGCGGCGGCACCGGCTCCTTCGCCGGCGCCTGGGCCTGGCGCGCCGCCGGCTGGTGGGGCGTCTGCGCGTTCTCCCTCGCCGTCCTCACCCTCGCCCTGGCCGCCTTCGCCCTCGCCCCGCGGCCTCTGCCCAAAGCCATGGTCCACGCGTAATGATGCGCTACGATGGGGGAATGGCAGCGATGGATCCCGCGCCGCCCGCCGGGGCTTTCGACGAGTCCGTCTTCGTGGCTCGCGCGCGCCAGGGCGACGCCGAAGCGTTCAACGAGCTGGTCACCCATTACGAGCGGAAGATTTTCCGCCTCGCAAAGCATATCACCCAAAACGA
The DNA here is from genome assembly GCA_027452065.1 of Bryobacterales bacterium. Classification (GTDB taxonomy): domain Bacteria; phylum Acidobacteriota; class Terriglobia; order Bryobacterales; family Bryobacteraceae; genus JAJYKC01. The sequence goes on along the minus strand of DAIDHC010000102.1, from coordinate 13,847 downwards.
CGAAGACGCCGAGGATGTTCTGCAGGACGCCTTCCTCAAAGCCTACGAGCACCTGCCCGATTTTCAGGGCCAGTCGAAGTTCTATACCTGGATCGTCCGCATCGCCGTCAACGAATCGTTGATGAAGCTGCGCAAGCGCAAGTCCGACCGCACCGTCCCGCTCGACGAGCCGCTCGAAACCGGCGAGGATACCGTGATCCGCGAAATCGCCGTCTGGGACGACGACCCGGAACGCAAGTATTCCCGCGAAGAATTGGCGAATATCCTGGACGAGGCCGTCCAAGGCTTACGTCCTGCTTTTCGAACCGTTTTCGTTTTGAGAGACATCGAAGAATTGAGCACAGAGGAGACGGCCGAGGCCCTGGGAATCTCGATTCCCGCGGTAAAAAGCCGCCTTCTGCGCGCCCGGCTTCAGCTCCGGGAAAAACTCACCCGCCTGTTTAAGCGGAAGGGAGACGACGTCTTTGCTTACATGTAAGGAATTCCTGCACGAGCTCAACGAGTTCCTCGACGAAAGCGTGTCCGCCGAAACGCGGGCCGAGCTGCAGCGGCATGTGAACGAATGTCCCAACTGCTTCGTCATTGTCGACACCACGCGCAAGACCCTCCGGGTCTTCAAGGGCGTCACCGAGAAGGCGATCCCGCACGATGTCCACAGCCGCCTGATGAAGGCGCTCGAAAAGAAAATGGCCGCCAAAGCCCAGCCCCACGCCCCCCCGGCCCAGTAACGCCGCACAATTTCCCCGCAAGCCCGAACCCGGCGCGAGCCAGCCCCCTGGCCCGCGCCGTTCGTGTTTTTGGCGGCCGCGGCGGCGAGCGGGCGCGCCCGGGGCGACGGAATGCCGCGGCGCTGCGCGGCGACTGAGCGCGGCAGCGCGACGGAACGCCGCGGCGCTGCGGCGCGGACGGGCGGCAGCGCGACTCCCCCGCCGCGCGCTCACCAGTGGGCCGGGGCCGGCGGCGTCGGGCGAGCGTCGTGCGCGGGACGAGCGTGGCGAGGCGCCGGCGCCGCGCTCGGAGTGAGAGGTGTTTCCGCTACTGCCCGGTGCCGGTGAGCTGGATGGTCTGCGGCCCGTTGCCGGCGTTGGAGGTGACGGTGAACGTCGCCGTTCGCGTGCCGGTGGCCGTGGGCGTGAAGGAAAAATCGAGATTGCAGTAGCCGCCGGGAGGCAGACCGGACACCGAGCCTCCCAGGCAGCTGTTGGTCTGAAAGTTGAAGTCGGCCGGATCCGCGCCGGACATCTGGATTCCGGTGATCGTCACCGTGGCTGTGCCGGCGTTGCGGATCTCGAAGCTGAAGCCGTAGGTGGTCGTTCCAACGGTGGTGGGTCCGAAAGGCGCCGAAGAAATGGTGAGATTCAACGCCGTATAGTCGGGAAGGCCGACGCCGACCAGGGTAATCGCCTGCGGGCTTCCGGTGGCGTTGTCGGACAGCTTCAGTGTCCCGAGACGGACGCCGAGGGCGGCGGGGGAGAACGAGAGATCGATGAAGCAGTATTGGCCCGGGAGAAGCGGAGCCGGACTGAGCGGACAGGTATTGGAGGAGATTCCGAAGTCGGCGGAATTGATTCCGGCGATCTGCGTGCCGGTGATGAGGACGTTCTCGCTTCCCGAGTTGGTGACCACGACCGACTGGGTCGAAGGGTAGGCCAGGGCGGTCTGGCCGAAGTCGACCGGTCCCTGTAAGAAGGCGACGGTGGTCGTATCCGTGACGCCGATGCCGCTGAGCGGCGCTGCCTGCGGGCTGCCGGTGGCGTTGTCGGTGACCGTCAATTCGGCCAGCCGGAGGCCGGTGACGGTGGGCTGGAAGGTAACATAGATCAGACAGGAAGAGTTGGCCGGAAGGCTCGCCGGGCAGTTGTTGCTCTGGGAAAAATCGGCGGCGTTCGGACCGGTGACGGCAATCTGCGAAATAGCCACCGGAGTGCTGCCCGAGTACATGGTGTAAACAGCCTGAACGCTCGAACCGAGGGGGACCAGCGAGGACGGGAAGGGAGTTGAATTCCACAGATTCGCGGCTGGCGCCGGCGCGCCGCCGAAGCCGTAAATGGCGGTGTTCTGCGGACTGCCGGTCGCATTGTCGGCGACCTGGAAGATCGCGTCGCGCGTGCCGGCGGCCGAAGGGGTGAATTGCAGGGTCACCTGGCAATTGGCGCCAGGCGCAAGCACTGCCGGCGCCTGTGGGCACTGATTTTCGACGATGACGTAGTCGGAGGCGGCCGCACCCGCCACGGAGACGGAACTGATGGCCACGGCTTCGTTGCCTGTCGATAAGACGGTGGCGGTCTGCGTCGAGGATGAACCGAGCGCCTGCGCCGGGAAAGTGACCGGTTGAGGCGGCAGCGAAATCTGACGCGAGTTGGCAACGCCGGTGGCGACCAGCGGCACGGCCGCCATCCCGGCGCCGTTGTTGTAGGAGACGTCGAGGATGCCGATGCGCGCGCCCACAGCCGAGGGCGTGACGTCGATGGCGACAGAGCACTGCTGACCCGCGCCCAAGGACCAGCCGGCGAAGCATTCGTTCGAGTAGATGGCGAAGTCGGATTGATTCGGCCCGGAGAGGGAAACACCGGAGATCGAGATCGAAGAAGCGCTCGTGTTCTGGATGGCCACATAGACCGCCGGCGATTCGGCGCCGACGGCGACGGACCCGAGAACCGGACCCTGGGCGTCGATCGGGCTCGAGCCCGAGTACGCGTCGCCGGCAAGGGGGAAGGACTGGCTGAGGCCGGTGAGGCTGTCGGTGAGAGTGAGGTTCGCGGTACGGAGACCGGCCGCGGCCGCGGTAAATGTCAGGTTGAAAGAGCACTGGCCGAAGTTGGCCTGCATGTTACAAGACGTCGTGGAAAGCGCGAAGTCGGAGGCGTTCGCCCCGCTGAGGGCGAGTTTCCCCTCCACGGCCGGGCCGGAACTGGAAATCGTCAACTGTGTCGTGAACGCGACCGCGACGGGGACGATACCCCAATTTGTGGTGCCGAATAAGCCGAGGAGGAGCGAGGGAGTCACGCCGAAGCCCTGGGCGGGAAGAACAGTATTGCCATTGGGGGCGGCGGAGTTCGGAAATGTGAGCGTCGCGATTCGCGTGCCCAGCGCCGAGGGAGAAAACTGGAGCGTCATGCTGCAGTTGGTCTGCGCCTTCAGCGTGAAGGGAGTGGGTGAGCAGGAGTTGGCGACGACGCCGAAATCGCCGGCGTTGGAGCCGGACACCTGCGGAGCGCCGAGGGTGACGCTGTCGCTGCCCGTGTTCTGAATGCCGATCTGGACCTGGCCTGAATCGCCCATGCCGGTGTCGGCGAATACAACATCGGCGGGCGTTACGCTGGTTTGGCTGGCGGGCGCGATGGCGAGTCCGTCGACAGGCACGATCTGGTGGCCGGAAGGCGTGTTGTCGTTGATCTGAACGGCGGCGGAGAGCAGGCCGGCGGTTGCGGGGGTGAATGAAATCGAGAACGAGCAAAAGCTCTGAGGCGCCACCGTCTGCCCGGAGCAGGTGTCCATACTTACCGGAAAGCTCGCCGCTTCCGTTCCCTTCACTACGACCGAGGTGAAAGTAACGGGACTGTCGCCCGTGGATCTGACATTGACGTTCGCGAACGGCGGCTGAGTCAACCCAAGCGGCGTAGCGCCAAAGGTGACGGTGGCCGTCCCGAGAGTGACCACTTTCAGCGCGGCGGTGCCCTGGCCGGTCAGAAGCAGGCTCTGGGTGGCGCCGCCGGCCACTTGAAAAATGACCCGCGCCGTGCGCAACCCGCCCGCCGACGGATGAAAGCTGAGGTTGAGGAAGCAATACTGGCCGCCGCTCAGCGCCGACGGGCTGAGCGGGCAGGTGCCGGCCGAGGCGGAGAAGTCCGAGGCGTTCGACCCGGCCACCGAGACGCTCGTGATCACGACACTAGCGGCTTCCGGATTCTGAACCGACGGAGGATTGTTGCTGTTGGTGGTGGCCCCGACCGCGGTGGGGGGAAATTCAAACGTGCTTTGCAGATCGAGCAGTTGAGGCAGAGTGGCGGCGGAGGAAACCGAGGCGGCGATCGCGGCGATCGCGAGGAGAATGAAAACTCGATGAATTCGCATGAGAATAAGGGTTCGCGCTCGCGGGAACGCGAGACCGCGCGCGCGCACTCAGGCGAGGGTACGGCAATTTTCGGGGAAAGTAAATGGAACTTCGCAGGCTCGGCGCGTGGGTACTCTCAGTACCGCACCGCTGAAGGGATCCGTCCCGGAAAGTCGTAGCCGGTCAGATTTCGTACTTGCGCAGCAGCTCGTCCCAGTGGCCTTGGGCGCTGAGGAGGAGCTCGCAGACTTCGCGGACGGCGCCGGAGCCGCCGGCGGCCTGGGTGACGTGGCGGGCTTTGCGCTTCACCTCGGGCCGGGCGTTGGCTGTTGCGATGCCGAGGCCGACGCGGTTCATCACCACCACGTCGGTGAGGTCGTCGCCGATGTAGGCCACCTGTTCCGATGCGATCGCGGCGTCGCGGAGGATCTCTTCGAGGATGGGGATTTTCTCGATGTGGCCCTGGTAGATGTACTTCATGTTGCACTGGCGGGCGCGCGTTTCGGTGGCCGGGGAGACGCGGCCGCTGATGACGCCGGTGGCGATGCCGTACCAGGAGAGCCACTGGAGGGCGATGCCGTCCTGGGAGTCGAAGCCTTTGGTCTCGACCATTTTTCCGTCGGGGCCGGGGACGTTATAGAGATGGCCGTCGGTGAGCACGCCGTCGACGTCCATGAGGAGGAGCTTGACGCCGGCGGCGAGCGTTTTCAGATCAGGCATTGAGAGGGTTCTCCGGATAAAGTTTTTCGAGCAGCGCGCCGCGGCGGCGGGCGAGGCGGGCGAAGCTGTCGCGATGCTCGGGGCGCGGGGCGAAGGTTTCACCGGGCGGCGTTTCGGGCAGCGGGCGGCCGAGGCGCTCGGCGGCCAGCAGCGCGGCGCCGCGGGCGGAGGCTTCTTTTTCGGGTGTCAGGATGACGGGCACGCCGAGCGCGTCGGCCATCATCTGCGTCCAGGCGCGGCTGTGAAGCAGGGCTCCTCCGGAGGCGATGACGCACTGGGGGACGCCGAGGCTGGCGGCCATCAATTGATAGATGGAGGCGAAGCTGAGGGCGACGGCTTCGAGCGAGGCCTGGAGGATATCGAGAGCCGACGTCGCCAGGCTGAGGCCGGCGATGGCTCCGCGGAGATCGGCGCGCCAGTAGGGCGAGCGTTCGCCGCCGAAGAAGGGCAGCAGGTCGAGGCCGTGGGCGCCGGGTACGGCGGCTTCGAGCGCGGCTTCGGTTTCCTCCGGCCGCGGCAGCGCGAGGTTGCGGCGCATCCAGGCATAAACGTCGCCGCCGTTGGTGAGAGCGCCGCCGAGAATGGAGCGTGCGCGATCGACGCGATAGCACCAGAGACCTTCGGGAATGTGAACTTCGGAGGCGCCGGTGACGGCGCGCATCGCACCGCTGGTGCCCACCATGAGGCAGAAGCTGGAGGAGGCGACCGAGCCGCTGCCGACGTTGCTGCAGGCGCCGTCGCCGTAGGCCGGGAACCAGGGGATGCCGTCGAACAGAGGCCATTGCGAGCGGTAGGGCTCGAGCAGGCGGTGCTGGGCTTCGTCCATGCGCTCGACGGGCCAGAGCTGAGAGGCGGTGATGGGGAGAACGGAGAGAAGCTCGGCGTCGTAGGTATTGGCGCGCTGGTTCCAAAGGCCGGAGCCGGAGGCCATGGAGACGGACAGCGCGGGCTCGCCGGTGAGTTTGAGGTAAAGGAATTCGGGGAACGACATCCAGCGCGCGGAGGCGGCGAAGGCATCGGGGCGGGCGCGGGAAAGCCAGAGGAGCTTGGCGGGCCAGTAGCTGGAATGGAGGCGGCAGCCGGTGCGCTGGTGGAGGGCGCGGGCATCGAGGCGGCGGGAAAGCTCGCCTGCCTCGGCGGCGGCGCGGGTGTCGAACAGGTGGAGGATGGGCGTGGCGGGTTGGCCCGATTCGCCGACGCCGAGAAAGCTGTGCCAGAAGGCGCTGGCGGCGACGGCGGCGGGGCGGAGGCCGGCGGCGCGCATGCGCTCGTGCAGCGAAGCCAGGCACTGGATGGCGAGCGTGGCCATGAGATCCGCGTTGGCCTCGACGCCGCCGTCGGCGGTCTTGGTCATCTCGTAGGAGAGCTGTTCGGAAAAGCCGGGCACGGGGTTGCCGAGCGAATCGAACAGCAGGGCGCGGATGCTGGACGAGCCGGCGTCGAGGCTTACAATGAAGCTATCTTCTTGAGACATTCCGGGCAGAGCCATTCCGGGGATCGTGGTGATTGAGCGGGTAGCCGAAGATCTTATTCGTTATAACATGCTGCCCGGGCGTGACCAGGAAGGCGCGCGCGTCGGCGCGGCGGTGTCGGGGGGAGCCGATTCGGTATGCCTGCTCGAAGTGCTGCTCGAGCTGCGGCCGCGCTTTGGCTACACGCTGTCGGTGATTCATCTGAACCACGGGCTGCGGGGGGCGGACTCGGAGGGAGACGCGCGGTTTGTCGAGGCGCTGGCGGCGTCGCATGGGCTCGAGTTCCATGGGCGCGCGATCGAGGCGGCGCGGGAGGCGGAGGCGGCCGGGGACAACGTGGAGCAGTACGCGCGGCGGGCGCGGCTGAAATTTTTCGGCGAGCTGATGAGCGCGGGCGCGGTGACGCGGGTGGCGACGGGGCACACCCGCAGCGACCAGGCCGAGACGGTGCTGCTGCGGATGGCAAGGGGGACGGGCAATGCGGGGCTGGCCGGAGTTTTGCCCGTGACGCGGGAGGGGTTGATCCGTCCTTTATTCAGAGTGGGAAGAGCGGAGGTGGAGGACTGGGTGCGCGGGCGGGCCATTGCGTGGAGGGAAGACGCGACCAACCGCGATGTGAGTTTTCAGAGGAACCGGGTGCGGCACGAGGTGCTGCCGCTGATGGCGCAGACGTTGAATCCGAGAATCGACGAGGCGCTGGCGGGACTGGCGGAGGTGGCGCGGGGCGAAGAGGAGTATTGGGCGGAGATCGCGCCGGCGCCGGAGGTGCGCCACGGCGTTGTGGTGCTGGAGGCGGCGGAGCTGAGGGACGCTCCGCTGGCGCTGGCGCGGCGGCGGGCGCGGAGGGCGCTGGAAGCGGTAAAAGGCGACCTGAGGAAGATCGAGTTCATCCATATAGAGAGAGTGCTCGAGATGGCGCGGGCCAGAGAGGGGAGCGACCGGGTGCAGCTTCCGGGCCTGGACGTGTTCCGGTCGTTCGACCGGATCCGGATTGCGCCGGCCGGGTTTGACAACGGAGTGGTGAGGGAATTTGAGGCCGAGGCGGCGGTGGGGTCGCCGACGCGGATGCCGGACGGGAGCCAGATGGGGCTGAGCGTGAGCGGGCCGACGGCGGGTTGCGGCTGTGATACATTGAAATTACAACTAGATTGGGAAAAAGTCCTTGGATTAGTTGAGGTAACGGGTAAGGGGCTGAAGTGGAGGCACTGGCGGCCCGGAGACCGCTACCAGCCGGCCGGACGGCGTAACGTGGCGAAAGTGAAAGAGATGTTCCAGGAGGAGCGGATCCCGCTGTGGGAACGCCGGCATTGGCCGCTGCTGGTTTGCGGGAAGGAAATCCTTTGGTCGCGGCGGTTTGGCCCGGCCGGAGAATACGCCGCGGCGCCGGACAGCCGGACGAGGGTGGAAATCAGCGAGTGCGCGGCGAAGACGAATGAATCTCGAGGGGCGCGGGCCACGTCCGAGGGATAGGGCTATGGTTTTTTGTTCGCTAGGGATATGAAATGAACTCCAACGTAAAAACGGCAATTCTTTGGGTAGTCATCATCATGGTGGTGGTGATGCTCTGGGCGGTGATTCGCACCGGGCGCACGCACCCGGACGCGCAGCTATCCTTCAGCCAGTTGATGAACGACATCGACCAGGGCAAGATCAAGGCGGTGACCATCACGGGCAACGAGGTGCACGGCGTCTACAAGGACGACAACCAGGAATTGCACGCGGTGATTCCGGCGAACTACCCGCAGATCTACGAGGAGATGAAGGCCAAGGGCGTCAACGTCACGATTCAAAAAGAGAGCGCGGGGAACTGGGTGACGATCCTGGTGAACGCGATTCCGTTCGTGCTGCTGCTGGGGTTCTGGATCTTCATGATGCGGCAGATGCAGAGCGGAGGGAACAAGGCGCTGAGCTTCGGCAAGAGCCGGGCGCGGCTGCACTCTTCGCAGCAGAAGAAGGTGACCTTCAAGGACGTGGCGGGCGTGGAGGAAGCCAAGGAGGAGCTGCAGGAGATCATCGAATTCCTGCGCGAGCCGCAGAAGTTCCAGAAGCTGGGCGGGCGGATTCCGAAGGGCGTGCTGCTGATCGGGCCTCCGGGCACGGGCAAGACGCTGCTGGCGCGGGCGATTGCGGGCGAGGCGAACGTGCCGTTCTTCTCGATCTCGGGCTCGGATTTTGTGGAGATGTTCGTGGGCGTGGGCGCGAGCCGCGTGCGCGATCTGTTTGAGCAGGGCAAGAAGAACGCCCCCTGCATTGTGTTCATCGACGAGATCGACGCGGTGGGGCGCCACCGCGGGGCGGGCCTGGGCGGCGGGCACGACGAGCGCGAGCAGACGCTGAACCAGTTGCTGGTGGAGATGGACGGGTTCGAGAGCAACGAGGGAGTGATCCTGGTGGCGGCGACGAACCGGCCGGACGTGCTGGACCCGGCGCTGTTGAGGCCGGGGCGGTTTGACCGGCGGGTGGTGGTGGACCGGCCGGACGTGCGCGGGCGCGAGGCGATTCTGCGGGTGCATGCGAAAAAGACTCCGCTGGCCGACGATGTGGACCTGAGCGTACTGGCGCGCGGGACACCGGGCTTTGCCGGGGCGGACCTGGCGAACCTGGTGAACGAAGCGGCGCTGGTGGCGGCGCGGCAGAACCGGAAGGTCGTGACGATGTACGACTTCGAGGTGGCCAAGGACAAGGTGATGATGGGCGTCGAGCGGAAGTCGATGATCATGACGCCGGAAGACAAGAAGATCACGGCATATCACGAGGCCGGGCACGCGCTGGTGGCGGCGCTGGAGCCGGCGGCCGACCCTCTGCACAAGGTGACCATCATCCCGCGCGGCATGGCGCTGGGCCTGACGATGCAGTTGCCGCTGGACGACAAGCTGAACTACAACCGCGAGTACCTGGACGCGGAGATCGCGATTCTGATGGGCGGCCGGATCGCCGAGGAAGTGTTCATCGGGCGGATTACGACGGGCGCCAAGAGCGACATCGAGCGGGCCACGGACCTGGCGCGGAAGATGGTATGCGAGTGGGGCATGAGCGAGCTGGGTCCGCTGAGCCTGGGCAAGAAGGAAGAGCAGATCTTCCTGGGCCGGGAGATTGCGCAGCACCGCGATTACAGCGAAGCGACGGCGATCAAGATCGACGACCAGGTGCGGAAGCTGGTGGAAACCGGATACGCGCGGGCGCGGCAGAGGATCGAGGAGAAGTCCGAGGCGATGAAGCGGATCGCCGAGGCGCTGCTGGAGCGCGAGGTGCTGGACGGCGAGGAAGTGCGGATGCTGATCGCCGGCGAGACGCTTCCGATGCAGAAGAATCACGGGACCGGCGACAAGGAGAAGCCGCAGCCGGCGCAGGCGCCGGAGCCGGGCAAGGGCGGGCTCCCCGGGCTGCTGGGCGGCGAAAGGCCGCAGCCGGCCTGAGGCGGCGCGACGGTTTGGTTCCGCGCTTTCCGTATTATCTGTTCGACGTTGACGGCACCCTGGTGGACTCCGCAGACGATATCTGCGGAGCGATCCAGGGTGTTCTCGTTTCGGCCAGCCGCGCCCCGGTTTCGCACGACGTTCTGAAGGGCTACATCGGCAGGACGCTACACGAGACGTTCTCGGAGCTGTTTCCGGAGATGGAGGAGCGCGAGCGGGAGGCGCTGACGCTCCAATACCGGGCGGCGTATCCGGCGCGCAACCACGCCGGGACGAGGATCTATCCAGGCGTGCCGCGGATGCTCGAAGCGCTGGGCGGGCGCAAGGCGACGGCGACGACGAAGGGGACGCCGACGACGCGGATCGTGCTCGAGAAGTTCGGGCTGATCGACTACTTCGACCATGTGCAGGGCACGGACGGCATTCCGGCCAAGCCGGCGCCGGACGTGCTGCTGGCATCGCTCGATGCACTGGGCGCGCCGGCGAGCCAGTGTCTGTTTGTGGGAGACTCGGCGGCCGACATGGAGGCGGGGCGGCGCGCGGGGGTGAAAACCTGCGCGGTGTTGTACGGCTACGGAAACCGCGCGGAAATGGCGCGATGGGAGCCGGACTACTGGATCGAACGGCCCCAGGACCTGGCGGGCTGAGGGGAAGCGGGGCCGGGCGGCGCGGCGGGCGCGGAGGCGCTCCGGCGGGCGCGCGGATGTGGGATGATCGTCAAAACCTCCGGCGTGAAGGAGAGGCGGCGAACACCCATGACACGTCGACAGCGAATCACCCGGCTGGCCTTGCCCGCGATTGCCGTAATCGCGCTGGCGGCGGCGGGAATGCGCCTGCGGGCCGGCCAGGCGGCGGCGCCGGTTGATCCGGGAGTGCGCGGCGGGGCGGCGGGGGCGGGCGGTCCGCTGCCGGGTCTTACGGCGGATGAGCTGGCGTATTTCCGGGACGGGCAGGCGCGATTCGCCGATGTCGAGGTGGTGAGCGGAGGGAGCAACAACGGGCTGGGGCCGCGCTTCAACTCGAACCAGTGCCTGTCCTGCCACTCGCAGCCGGCGGCCGGGGGCACGAGCCCGGCGCGGAACCCGTTGATGGAAACCGCGACGATCAACGGGGCGAAGAACACGGCGCCGTGGTTCATCGCGCCGAACGGGCCGGTGCGGGAGGCGCGGTTCCAAAGAAGTCCGGATGGCACCTACGACGGGGGCGTGCACGATCTTTTCGTAATCACAGGGCGGAGCGACGCGGCGGGCTGCAACATCGCGCAGCCCGATTTTGGGCCGGCCGGCGACGCGGCGACGGCGAAGGGCGGGAACCGGAACATCGTCTTCCGCATTCCGACGCCGGTGTTTGGAGCCGGGCTGATCGAGGCGATACCGGATGCGGCGATCCTGGCTAATGCGAAGGCCGACGCGGGGCTGAAGGCGAGGCTGGGCATCCGCGGCCACGCGAACGCGCACCTGGGCGGGAACGCGAACACCAGCGCCAACGACGGGACGATCACGCGGTTCGGATGGAAGGCGCAGAACAAATCGCTCATCATGTTCGCGGGCGAGGCGTACAACGTCGAGATGGGGATCACGAACCAGCTTTTCCCGCAGGAGCGGGACGAGACTCCGGGGTGCGTGTTCAACACCACGCCGGAGGACACGCTGAATTTTTCGCCGGCCGCCGCGCCCGGGGCCAACGTGTATACGGCGGTGCTCTCCGACATCGAGGCGTTCGCGGACTTCATGCGGATGCTGGCTCCGCCGGCGCCGGCGCCGGAGACGCAGTCGAGCGTCAACGGCCGGGCGGTCTTCCTCCGGACAGGCTGCGCGCACTGCCACACGCCTTCGATGACCACGGGGAAGGCGATTGCCAGCGGGTCGTCGAAAGTGCCGAGCGCGGCGCTATCCAACCGGACGGTGAACCTGTATTCGGACCTGTTGGTTCACCATATGGGCAAAGGTCTGGCGGACGGCATCCGGCAAGGCGGCGCGGGCCCGGATGAGTTCCGGACGGCTCCGTTGTGGGGCGTGGGGCAGCGGGTTTTCTTCCTGCACGACGGGCGGACGAGCGACCTGGCGCGGGCGATCGAGGAGCACCGGAGCAAAGGGAGCGAGGCGAACAAAGTGATCGGGCAGTTTGAGCGGCTGAGCGTCGCCGAGCGGCAGGACGTGATCAATTTTCTGAGGTCGCTGTAGACGGGGCGCGAGGGGAGCCGGACGAATGGATCGATTAACCGGAGGAGCTGAGGCGATGAAAGAGGCGGTGGGGCGATGACGGCGTGCGTGCGTTATTACGAAGGAGCGACGCCGGATCATCGGGGGCGGTATGTGAGCGAAATCCAAACCTGGGACGACCAGCGGCTGGAGAGCGTACACGACTTCATTCAATGGATGTTTCCGCTGCCCGAGCCGAGTCCGGTGAATCCGCGGGCTCCGGTGGTGATCCACTTGTGCGAGGAGCAGTTTCGTGCGCGGCCGGAGCTGAGGGCGACGCTGCGGAAGTCGATGCGGCGGATGCTGCGCTTTTACGGATTCGTGCTCGAGGAGGAAGGCGGCGAGTGGCGGGTGGAGAGAGCCGGGGATTTTGCATTCCGGACTTCGGTGTGGCTGTGGCCGGGCAATCACAATCATCTGCGCATCACGCGGATTCTGCGGAGCACGCGGCTGCTGGGGCTGGAGGCGGAATCGCGGGCCTTCTACGCGGCGCTGGAGGAGTTGTACCGCGAGGGCAAGCAGAAGGGCAAGGAGCGCATCACCGAAGAGACGATGGGGTACTGGAAGCGGGCGGTGGAGGGCGAGGACTGAGCGGCGGGGCGGGGTGTGGCACAATACGTCGCATGTCCGCAGCGGAGACGCGGGAGGGCGGGGGCGGCGGACGGGCGGCGATGTTCGGCGTCACGATTTTCCTGAGCGCGTTCCTGCTGTTTCTCGTTGAGCCGATGATCGCCAAGCGGATTCTGCCGTGGTTTGGCGGCGCCACCGAGGTGTGGATCACGTGCCTGCTGTTTTTCCAGGCGGCGCTGCTGGGCGGATACGCGTATGCGCACGCGCTGGCGGGGCGGGAGGCGCGGTGGCAGAAGAGAGTGCACGGGGCGATGCTGGCGGCGAGTCTGCTGGTGCTGCCGGTGATACCGGGCGAGCGGTGGAAACCGGGCGGGGGCGAGGATCCGTCGCTGCGGATCCTGATGCTGCTGGCGGCGACCGTGGGGCTGCCGTACCTGCTGTTGTCGACGTCGAGCCCGCTGCTGCAAAGCTGGTATGCGCGATGCGGAGGGGTGGGACGCGCGCTGCCGTACCGGTTATTCGCGCTGTCGAACCTGGCCTCGATGCTGGCGCTGGCGGCGTATCCGGCGGTTGTGGAGCCGATGGCGGGAACGCGCGTGCAACTGGTGGCGTGGTCGGCGGGCTACGCGGCGTTCGTGGCGCTGTGCGGATTCTTAACGGTGCGGCTGGGCGGAGGAGAGGCGCGGGAGCCGGGCAAGGACGCCGGGGACTTCCCTGCCCCGGGGCTGGGCGAGAAAGCGATGTGGCTGGCGCTGGCGGCCTGCGGATCGGCGATGCTGCTGGCGGCGACAAACCAGTTGACGCAGAACGTGGCGGCGATTCCGTTTTTGTGGGTGCTGCCGCTGGGGCTGTATCTGGTGTCTTTCATCGTGACGTTCGAGCGCGACGCGCTGTACCGGCCGGGGGCGGCGGCGATGGCGGCGGCGGTGGCGCTGGGAGTGATGGCGTATGGGCTCGAAGGAATTCCGAATCGCGGGGCGGCGCGGATCGGCGTTCCGGTGTACTCGGCGGGGCTGTTTTTGTGCTGTTATTTTTGCCACGGGGAGTTGGCGCGTCGCAAGCCGGCGGCCGGGCACCTGACGTCGTTCTACCTGATGCTGTCGCTCGGGGGGGCGTTGGGCGCGGCGTTCGTGAGCCTGATGGCGCCGCACGTTTTTCCGGGCTTCTTCGAGTTTCCGTTGACGCTGCTGCTGTGCGCGGCGCTGTTGATCGCGGCGAACCGGCGGCGGGGAGCGGCGGCGCTGGGGCTGGGAGTGGCGGCGCTGACGGCGACCGGATATTACGGCGTCGAGAACACGCTGCGGCTGGAGCAGCAGAGCCGGGTGATGGTGAGGAATTTTTACGGCGGGCTGCGGGTGCGGGATTTCAACGACGGGGACGACCGGGTGCGGGAGCTGGTGCACGGGACGATCAA
>DAIDHC010000101.1 GCA_027452065.1 Bryobacterales bacterium | reverse complement strand
CACGCAGGAGATTCACCGGCTTCCCGAGTGTCGAGGCGATTTCCACGGCTCTCTGTGAACTCGTCAGGTCCTTCACCGTCCCACGGATGAATACATTTCTCCCATCCGTGTCAATGGTCACGTTCTGGTTCGGAAGTTCCTGCGCAATCTCGCGGCGGATCTCATCGATCTGGTATTCATCCCGTTGGACCGCCAGATCGAAAAAGATCCGGCTCCCTCCCTGCTGCCACACAATCAGACTCGTCTCCCCCGCCGCCTTGCCGTTCACCAGCACCTCGTGCGGCGAAACCGCAACCGCCTCCGCCAGCCCCGCGTTGGCCACCGCGACACGTTCAATCGTCTGCGCGGAGTCCACCAGAACGGACTTACCAACCGTCACCGAAAGATCGCGGGACGCAGTCGCCGAAACCAACGGGGGATTCTGCCCGGCCACCAGCGCCGGTAAGCACAGTAGGAACAAGACTCGATAGGACATATTATTGTTTGACCTCCGGGGCGGTACCGGCCGCCGCAGGGTTCTTCTCCACGAACTTCGCTTCCGTCCTTTGGGTGCCCTGAATTACTTCCACCGTAATCGGAATTACCGGCGGAGGCGCCGCCGCCTTCACGGGCTGGACCACCCGCCGCGGCACGGCTCTCCCCGTCGCCTTCTTGGGCTCTTCCCCGCCGGGCATCCCATCCACCCCGTTGAAAAGATAAGCCAGCGCCGTCCCCCGCGTCTTCGCCTTGTCCTTATCCGTCGGGTTCCGCAGTACCATCTGTATTCGCGCCTCGTTGCTCGCAAGGCTCAAAACCTCCGCCTGCTCCGGAGTCACCAGAAGATTCACCACCGGCACACTGATCGGCTTGCCCTCGGCGTCCTTCTGAATGTCCTGGCCCGCCGACAAGACCTCGATGTTCTGCAGCAAAACCTTCGTTTGCGTCCCCACGCTCGATCCGCCCGGCGGGTTACCTGCTACCAGAATGTCGACCCTCATGCCCGGAGTGACAAATCCAGCCACGCCCGCCACGTCGTTCACCCGCACCGCGACAGCGCGCATCCCCGAGGGGATGATCGCCGCCAAACCCGCGCCCGCGCCCTTCGCCGCAATCCGGCTCTCCACAATCGGCTCCCCCGCATAAATCGGCTCGATCACGCCGCGGCCGATCGCATCTTCCGGCTTCAACACAGCGCCCTGCGGAATGGCCCCGCCCCAGTTCGCCACTGTAACGTCGCCCTCCTTGATCAGGTCGCCGGCCACTAGATTCCGGGCCGCCACCAGCACATGGTTCGTCGGCTGGCTCGCATGGCCCGCCAGTTGCGCCGCAACCAGTCTGTAAATCAATACGCTGGCTCCGGCAGATACCACCAACGCGAACACGAGAACAAGGATTAGTCGGTTTTTCACAGGAAAGTCCCAGTTAGCTTACAGCAGTCTGATTCGCCGCCGCCAGGCGGCTGTTCACAATACCCCAAATCGTCGACGTCGAGCTGCTCATCCCAATGTAAAATGCAGCGCCCACTAGGCAGATGAGAGCGAGCAACAGAGAGTATTCTATAAGATCCTGTCCGGCGTCGCCTCCCCCAAACCCTCCCAAGGCACGGGCAGCACCCGTCGAAAGATCCCGGTCAATGACGTCCCAGATGCTCGACACCTGATTCACCATGGGAAAATAGATCGCCGAAACGAGAAGGCAAACGAATGCCAGCAGCAGCGAATACTCAATCACATCCTGCCCTTGCTCCTGACCGGAAAATTGAGTAACGATTTCTCTCATCCGCTCGTCATTCCTTCTGACTGACATACCCAATCCGATTCGCGCATTCACCGCGGCCCCCATTCGGAAATACCCATCCCCACCATCCGTAGCGCAGCCTGCTCCCGCCAGCCCGCCACTGCAACAGTTCGGCCCGCCTCTAACATCGTTTCTCCGGGCGAAACCTGTGCAGGGTTTCGCCCGGATGCTTTGTCACAACAACACAACCGCTTCCTAGGACGCCGCTGCAGCGGCATTGGCGAGGCGGGAACTCGCAATCGACCAGATCGAGCTGACCGACTGGCCCGTCGGAATAAAGACCGCGGCGGCCACCAGGGCAACAAACGCGAGCAGCAGGGTATACTCGATGAGATCCTGGCCTTGCTCCTCACGCAGAAAACGGCTAAACAATGCTTTCATTTCACTCTTGCTCCTTCTGTCTGAGATACGTGATCCTCAGGATGCACGTTTGAGGAAGCCGTGACCCTAAGATCACGTCCCCTTTCACCGGTACCGCTGGTGAAAACTTTGTCCGCACTCGCCGTGCCCGATTCGACACGACGGAAGATGATGGCACGCGTATCGTCATAAACGACGCGCCATCGCGAAGATTCCTTTAAAGCACCCGTCAAGGCCTCATCCACGGGCATCAGAACCGTGTTGACGCCGTACTTATCCAATGTGGATTGCCACTTGTACTTGACTTGCAGCACGTCGATGTACGCCTCGTCGAACTTACTCCCGTACATGTCCAGGCGTCCGTCCACGAAAACCTTCACTCCCTTGGGAGAAAGATTATAAATCAGATAGTCGCCCCACTCGTCGTGCGTGAAGATCCGGAGCCCGGGTTGCGAAAGGTAAGACAGAGCCGCTTCCGGATACTTCTTTGGATCGTACCGGGCATGCAGGAACTTATTGCCGGCCGGAGCCGCCTGGATCGCCACGGCGATTAGAACCACAACCACAACCGGAACCAGATGCGTCCGCCACGGCAGCTCCATCGGATACATCTCCGCGGCAGTCGACTCAATCGCCGCCGGTATCCGCCTTATCCACGACGCCACCGGAGCCCGGCTCAACGCCCGCAGCCACTCCGTAACCGGCAGCACCACCACGGGCGCCGCGATCACCATATAAAGCGGCGCGTTCCGGACAACCATCAACGACAGGTGCGCCCATCCCAGAATCAGCACACCCTCCACGTACCTGCGCCGCGCCGCCCACCAGACAGCCGAGAATAGACCCAACGCCAGTTGCAGCTCAAGATACACCGCCGCCCCGTCCCGGAAACTGGTAGGCAAATACTCGCTGATGTTGTTGAGATAAAACGAATCGCCCAGAAACTTCACCAGGTGGACATGCAGATGATACGTGTACGGATTAATCAACGTCGCCGCCAGGCACCCCAGCGAAGCATAGATGTAAGGCAACGACGCCCGCGCCGAAGCCACCCGCTCGTGCCGGCTCTCCCCGATCACCGCCCCAACCAGTTCTCCCCCCGCATACGCCCCCACCAGCACAATCCCCACAAAGAACCCGCCGTGAATATTCGTCCACACCGCCATCAGCGGCGGCAGAACCCACAGCAAAGCCTTCCGCCCTTCATACGCCCGGTCCAAAACATCCAGAAACACCACCATGAACAGCATCGAGAACAGATGCGGACGCGCCAGCCAATGGATCGTCGTGCCCGCCGCCGCCAGACACGTCACCGCAATCGCCACCAGCGGGTTCCCGCACTTACGCAACAACAGCCGGTACAGCAGCGCAAAGGTCAGGCAGATCACCACCATGCTGACTAACACCACCGAACCAAGCCCGCCGTGGCTGTAAATCACCGCGAATGCCACATCCCACAGCCATTCCCAGGCAAACCAAGGCTTGCCCGGCATTGTGTACGAAAACATGTCGACCCGCGGAACCTGGTGATGCGCCAGTATCCACTGCCCCGTCCGCACATGCCAGCCCGTGTCCCCGTCCCCCAGCAGCGTCCGCACGCCTTCGAGCCGCGCGAACAAAAACACCAGCGGCATCAAAAACGCAATGTCGGTGAGCGACGGCAGAAAATGCAGCACGGCACTCGACGCCTCCGGCGAACCGGCCGCCTCGGGCCTGACGCCCTCGATCGTTCGCGAATTGGAATCGAGTCCCGTCATGAAATTACTGAATCAGCGCCGTCCTGTAAGTGATGATCGGGTTCGTCGGCCCCGCCAGCAGAAGCCCCGTGCCACCCGTATCTTCAATTAACGCCCCCGTCACAACCTGCAGCGGGCAGTTCGGGTTCGCACCACACGAGAACCCCGTCGTGCCGTGCACAAACTCCATCCACGCCCCACGCGGCTGGTAGTAAACCCCATGCAGGGCGATGTTTCCGTTGCCGGGGTCCATCGACACGCCCGGCGATGTCGTGGTGGTCCCATTGCTCTGCGCAAGAGCGGTCGTCATTTGCTGTCCCGCTACCTGCTGGGTGCCACTCTGGATGCCACATTCTGCCGTGTCCCCGCAGTAAAGCACGTAACCGTCGTCCCCCGAGCAGTTACTACAGTTGGGATAGCCGGAAGGCTCGTTGTAGCCAACCACCGAATTCCGCCGGTCCTGCCACCACACAACACCCTGGTAATTGTTCAACGACGGCGGAAGAACCGTGCCGGCATTGCCTGAGCTCACCACGCCGTAAAGCGACATATTGGCATTCTTGAACGCAATCGTGCCCTGGTACAGTGTCGGCATTTGGGTAACGCCCATACCATTCGTGATGACGGTCGATTGCTGCGCCAGCCCATACGGTTGTCCATAGCCGTAGTTCCCGTCCGTGAAAATGAACATCGTCCCCGTCGCGCTATCGCCCGTAATCGTCGATCCCTTACTTCCATCATTGGCGTTGAACACCGTCGCACCGGCCGCATTGCTGTTCGTCCCCGCCATCACATACTGCCCGGGACCAAACGAAGCCGTGTCCCCTGTCACCAGGCCTCCGTAGAAAATGTAGGTGGGAAAAGTCGAACTCGTCCCGGAGCCCGGGATCAGCAGGCCCGGACAGCCGCCGCTCGCTGAGAAACTCGCGTTGGACGGCAGCGTGATCGGAAGCCCGTCCGGAACGTTTTTGGCTAGGTTCGTGTCGTAGTGGTACGAAAAATACTGATACGGTCCCAGCGTCACGCTATTGTTAGTAGTCGTGATCGAACCCGAGGGAATGCCGCACGCAGGCAGTCCACCGCCCGAGGGCACCTGAATCGGCGGCTGCGGCACGTTCAGGTAAGGATCTTGGAACGTACCATAACCGCCGTTATAGTTCGGCGTCGAAGGCGACCAAACGCCACTATTCGTAGCGCCCAAGGCGCCGTACGACTTCACCGTAATCGAACTTCCGTACACAGTCCCGTTGTTCGCAAAGCCGGCGTAAGGCTGGCTGCAGTACTGACTACCGCTCGAGGGACTACACGTCGAAGCGAGAATGATTCCCGCCGGGGCGCACAGGTTCGCCGTCCCCCCCGGCGCGCCCGGGCAACTCAAGGTTCCGCCGCCATTTCCCCCGCCGTTCGCGGTGCCCGTGATGACGTCGAGTCCGCAGGCCGGAAGAGTAAGATTATTGGGGGGGCTCACAAGGGAAGGAATGCAATCCCCCGCGTGATTCATCCCGTAGAACGACGCTGGCATCACAGAGCCGGCAATCGCCGCCGTCGCAATCGCCGACACCGTCCCACTCGGGTTGCCCAGCACCGCCGAGAACAACTGCGGAATCGTCTGCGCCGTCCTCACGGTCACCCAGTACGCTATATTCATCACGCCCGGCGCAGTCGGCGGCGGCGCCGTCGTCCCGGACATGATCGTCACGTTCTGGCTCGACGATGTCGACGCGTAATTGAACCCATTGGCTACCGCATACTGGCAGCCGTTTGCCAGGTTTGTCGTACCGGCAACGCTCCCACACGGAATCGGCGTCGCCTGGCAGGACACGCTGGCGACACTCCCGCAAGTGAACGCAGTTACCGCCATGTTGGCGGCGCGAATATCCTGCAATGCCTCCTGTACTGCCGCCAGAGCGGCCCCATCGGCGGCTGCCTGCGCCTGCTTCTGCACGAAAAACGACCAGCCCAAGTCAACCGCCAGGCCCATAATGCCCGCCATGGCGATTAAAGCAAGCGTCACCAGCACTAACGCTTGCCCGGATCTCCGTGTCTTACGCTTCTCCCCCATATCCATTCCTCAAAACTGCACAAAGTCGGCGGAAGTAGCTCCCAGGTCCGCTTCGGCGAACGAAATCGGCGCCGAACCGGGCCAAAACATGGCTAGCGCGGATCGAAACCGCGTCCGAATATCAATCCGGATCTGCCTCCCAACCTGGTTTTCCCCGTTTGTACTCGGCGGCCATAACGTCGTCGTCAAGCTGAGACATCCGGGACCACTTCCGAGCGGAGACGTAACCGAAGAACTGCTCGAACTCCCCAAATAACAGCTCGTAATATCGCCGCCGGCGTTAAAAGTAAGTAGCGTGTCATTTGGATCCAGCCCCACCGCGTTATTCTGAATCTGCTGCGCAATGTTCGAGATATATTCCGGACAGTTATTCGTAACTCCCGGCGGCGCGTAAACGCAGTTAATGCCATGCACACTGGCGAACCGCACACCCGCTTTAACCGCATACGCCATCGTGTGGTACATCCACATCCCGCGCGACATCTCGAAAGTAGAAATCAGAGTAAAGATGATCGGTATCCCGACCAGCGTCATCTCGAGCGTCGACGCACCCCACCTTCGGTTGCGCCTCATTGCAGGATCCTCATTTCCGCGGTCCGGGTGAGCGTCATCTGCCCCATCAGGATGCCCGGAATCGGGATGAGCGGAATCGTCTGATACGTGACCGCGGATTGCATGCAGAACGGCGCGGACGCAAATACCACTGCGGTTCCCAAGCCCTGATCCGGGCAACTGGAGCCGTTCAGCGTCGTCATCGTCAGATTCACCGGAGTGCCGCTGCACGTCCCCGAACTCGCGCCAACATTAGGCAGCATATTTAGCTCGTTCAGCGCCATCGTGCACGGCTGCGGGAGCGCACTGCCCACCATGTTGCTCTGGGCCGCCGACAGCACCGCCGCCCGCGCCGCATTCTGCGTGCAGATCGCCGCATAAGCGTAAAACCCGAAGTCGAACACGCCCACAAACAAAAAGAAAATCCACGGCGCCATGAACGCCGTTTCAATAACCGCATTCCCGCTACGCCGGTTCCTCACCAGTGTGCCCGCCTCTCGCCGTGTCGAAGCATCCTTCCGCGTCATCATCTACGTCTCAGTCACGCCAGCACTACCAATCGGGGCACTCGCCACAACCCGGAAACCGCCCGACAGCCCGCCCAAAACACGCCCTCTGCCGCCAAACTTCGCGGCACAAAACCGTACTGGAGGAGGTCGTCTGACAGGGGAACTGCCCCTTCTCCGCTCGTCCCTTCCCCCATCCTCCGAATGCACAACAACGCGCCTTCCCCTTCTCCCGAAGCACCGGCTGATCCCTCCTTGCCGCAGTCGAAAAAATCCCTCAGTGCCTTAAAGTTAGAGGAAGAGTGGTCCTCGAACAAGACTGCGGATAGTAGGTATCGCACTACATACTTTCGATAGTACTGTCAATTTCTGGTACCTCCGTACCTACTGGCGAATGCCGTGTACGGAACATCACCTATGCCCCTTTTCCATCACGGCGCCACGCCCCCAATCGCGCCTCTTTCGACTGCCGCGGATCCCGTCTCATCTTCGACCCCAGCGATCGCCAATTTCCCTAAAGTGAACATCTTGGCGTCATCTCACGGCGAGCTCCGAGTGCTATCCTCCTCGCTCCACCTGGCACGCTCCCGCGTCCTCCCGCGTCGCTAACCGGATTTGCCCACTTCTAGGACAATCCCCAGGACCGAGATCAACTGACGTGTTATATGCCACACTCTAGGGCGTATTCCCTGCGGGTACGGGACCGAAAAAATGCGAAAGTCGTACCAGTACTATCGGTCGAAAGTCAGTATTGTTATGCTATTGTCCCTCTAGCCACAATCAGTTAAGATCTCACCATACCTCTGTCTTTATGCTGGGAGTAATTAGCGGTACAACTTCCGGGACTAAGGTGAACATATCTCGTGCTCAGGACCCCTAAGGTATAAAAATGCCGGGACCGCGAAGAACGACAATATTGGTAGCCGTTGACGAACCGGTCACCGAAATCGGTCTCCGAGCTGTCCTGACGCCGGACTCCGAATTTGAGATCCTCGCCTCCGTCGCCACCCAGCCCGATCTCGTGCATCTGGCCTCCACCAAACGGCCCGACGTCGTCCTCTTCCATCTCAACGTCGACGCCGATCTGAGCGTCGTAAAAGAATTGCGCCGCGTTGCCCCCAACTGCGCCGTCGTCCTGTGGGCGCACAATTTCTCCACCGAGCTCGCCTACCAGGCCCTCGACATGCGCGTCCGCGGCATCCTCAGCACCACCTCCTCGCCGGAGTCCCTCAAGTCCTGCCTCAAGGTCTCCGCCGGAGGGCAGGCCTGGATGGAACAAAATCTACTCACCGAACTCCTCAACGCCCACCCCGTGTCGCTGAGCAAACGCCAAAGTGAAATCATCGCCTTACTCACGCAGGGCCTGAAAAATAAGGAAATCGCCATCCAACTCGGAATCTCCGAAGGAACGGTCAAGTCCTATCTCACCAGCTTATTTCAGAAGGTCGGCGCCAAAGACCGTTTCGAATTAGCTCTCTTTGGGCTTCGAAATA
Organism: Bryobacterales bacterium; assembly: GCA_027452065.1. Taxonomy (GTDB): domain Bacteria; phylum Acidobacteriota; class Terriglobia; order Bryobacterales; family Bryobacteraceae; genus JAJYKC01. The sequence goes on along the minus strand of DAIDHC010000101.1, from coordinate 2,340 downwards.
GCCGCGGGTTGTCCGAGTCTATGACCCAGACGCGCCCAGGGAGATTCCGTTCCCGGCCCAGGCGGATTGTCGCTACCGGCGACGCGAGGAATACGGCAATATGATACTCGACCTGCAAAACCCGAGACGGCGGACTGTCGTAATCCGTCCTCCGGATTTCGAAGCCTATCATGTCAGAGATAGCCCCCCGCCCGGCTATCTTTTGATCTCTCTTTTTATCCACGGAATCGTGGTCCTCGGCCTCGCCTTGGTCCCTTCCTCGCCGGTTGCGCCGCGTCGCTTGAATACCCGCAAGCTTTCTCCCACCGAAATCCGCCTCGGGGATCGCGTCTACTACGTCGCCGATATACGCACCTATGTCCCTCCGCCGCCGGTACCCAAAGCGGCGCCCAAACTGCCGGAACCTGTACGTCCGAAATCCGAGCCGTCATCCGCGCAATCCAGCAGCGCACCGGCGCCGAAACAACCCGCGGAGTCCAATTTGGAAGCCAAGGCCGGCGAGCCCGCCCCGCGCGCTTTCATCCCGCCGCAGATCAAGACAAATCTCCACGCCGACGCGACCCTCATTCAGCCGATGACGCCGCCCGAACTCACCGCCCAGCCCACCAACGTTCCCTCCATTCGCATCTTCACGGCCGCCGTGCCCCTGCCTAAGCTCTACAAACCCTTCGTCGCCCCCGGCCGAAAGAAGGACAAGGATCTGCCTCAAACTCCCAACGTCCCTGCCCCCGATTTCGACGTCGCCGCGGACACCCCCACCTCCGCCGCCGAGGCCACGCCTCTCATCTCTCCGCTCACCATTCCCTCGGCCCCGGTCGCACAGTATCCCGTCGCCAGTCAGAGCGCCGGACCCACCGGACCCGCCGACGACGCCGTAAGCATCATCGCCATGAACAACCACTCCGTCGCCATCGGTGACAAAATCTATGTCCCGGTCGGCAGCGTCAGCAACGGCTCGGGCTCGGGCAATGGCGTCGCCGGTTCGCACGGCGCCGGCGGCTTCGGCGCCGGCAAGGGCGGCAGCGGCGCCGGCAAGGGCGCGGGCGCCCTATCGGGGACCGGTGGCAAAGGCGCCGGCGGCAACGGCGTCGCCAGTAACGGTGCCCGCGGCGCCGCCAACGGTCATGGCACGGGTGGCACGGCCTCCTCAGGCACAGGCACCGGACCAGGTTCCGGCGACGTCGTCATCACCCGCCCCGCCAACGGCGGCTTCGACCTCGTCGTCACCCAAACCTCCACTCTCGACCAGTTCCCCGAAGGCAAGAGCTTCTTGAGCGGCCGCCCCATTTACTCCGTCTACATCACCGTCGGAACCAAGCGTGACTGGACTCTCTTCTTCTGCGTCCCCGGTCCGCACTCCCAGGCCCCGCACTCCGATTCCCACGTCGTCGACCTCGCCGCCTCCGACCCGCCGCCCGTCCGCGCCCCCTTCCCCACTCGCATGGTGCGCCCCCACGCCGACGTCCCGTCTTTCTTCAAATACATCCTCGTCCACGGCTACGTCACCACAGCCGGCCGCTTCGACAAACTACAGGTCGTCAAGTCCAGCATCGACACCGCCGACGAGGCCATCCTCACCGCCCTCCAGGGCTGGCAGTTCCGCAGCGCCACCCGCGACGGCGTCCCCATCGCCGTCGAAGTCCTGCTCTCCATCCCCGTCCTCGGCCTCTAACTACCCTCCCATCGCCGGTGCGCCTACGCTTTCCGTAGCCGCACCGCCATCTCCTCGGCCCGCGTATCGTTCAAAAACGTCCCACACCCGCTCTCCACCGCCGCCAGATACTTCAGCTTCGTCTCGCTCCGCTGAATCGGCAGAAAATCGATGTGAAAGTGGAACCACTCCGCCTTCTCCTGCGCCGGCCTCTGCCGCACCAGCATCATCAGCGGCATCGGCGTCCCGTACAGCGCGTCATACTTCCTTCTCACCTCGCTCAGCATCGCCGCCAACTGCCGCGTCTCGGCCTCCGTCAAACCCTCCAGCGCCCCAAAGTGCCGCCGCGAGTAAATGTTCATCTCCGTCGGGAACCGCCCGTAAAACGGCAGAAACGCCACGAACCCCTCGTTCTCGGCCACAATCCGCGCCCCGTCCTTCAACTCGCCCGCCAGTAGCTCGCAGTACAAACACTTCCCGTGCTCTCCGAAGTAACTCGACGCCGACTTCATCTCCCGCTCCACCAGCGGAGGCAGAAACGGAAACGAATAAATCTGCCCGTGCGGATGCGGCATCGTCACCCCAATCGCCACCCCCGTGTTCTCAAACACCGCGACATAAGCCACATCCTCGCGGCTCATCAACTCCCCGCTCCGCTTCCGCCACAACCCCACTACCTTCCCCCACTG